>QYQK01000059.1 GCA_007280935.1 Opitutales bacterium | reverse complement strand
GGCACGGACCAAGCGGCCGTCAGCACCCAACACACGAGCACGAGGCCAAGGCCAAAGCCACCTCCGGCGACGATAGTCAGCCGGACATGCCCGGCCAGTTGGGCGAGCAGCAGAGGCCCGACGACCCAGCCGACCCGACGGGTATAAGCCTCATGCGCCTCGGCGAAGCCTTCGGCCCGCCAGCGAGCGAAGTCGGGATAAGTACAGAGCAGGATCAGCCACGAGACCGCGGCCATGGCGACATCGATGCACGCCACACCGGATTGGATTAAACGAAGGTCCATGAGGGTACCGAAGTGGGTTTTTCCCTTTGCACAACTCGGCGAGACGTTAAACCCAAGTCATGCCCCGCCTCTTCATCAGCCTGTTCCTCGGCGCCTTGCTCGCGCTCGTTCCGGTCATCGCGCAAGAAACCCCGCCCAACTTTGTCATCCTCCTCGCTGATGACCTCGGCATCAATGACCTCGGCTGTTTCGGCCGGAAGGATCAGAACACCCCTAACCTCGACAAACTCGCCACCGAAGGCGCCCGCTTCACTTCAGCCTATGCGGCAGCCTCAGTCTGCTCCGCCTCCCGCGCCGCCCTCCTGACGGGCCAGAGCCCTGCGCGCCTGAACATTACCACCTTCCTACCCGGCCGTTCGGATCGCGCTTCCCACCGCCTGATGGCACCGATTCTTAATAATAATCTTCCTGTCGGTGTGCAGACCATCGCCGAGCTACTTAAAGCCAAAGGGTACGCGACAGGTGCCGTCGGCAAATGGCACCTCGGCGGCAAAGGCCATCAGCCGACGGACCACGGCTTCGATGAATACTTCGCCGGCAAAGCCAATCCGGGCGCAGAATCGCCGATGGGTGGAAAAGGTGAGCTCGGGCATGCGGACTACGCGGTGAAATTCATCGAGCGCAACAAAGCCAAACCATTCTTCCTCTACCTGGCCTTCGACAATCCGCATATCCCGCTGGCCGCTCCGGCCAAAGGTATCGAAGCTAATGCGAAAGCCTTTCACCCGACCTACGCCGCGCTGGTGGAGTCACTCGACGTCGCCTGCGGTCGCGTCCTGCAGAAGCTCGAGGATGCGGGTCTGGCTAAAAATACCGTGGTGATTTTTGCTTCCGATAATGGCGGCGTGCATGTGTCCGAACTAAAGGAAAGCCCGCCTACCTTCAATGCGCCGTCGCGCGCCGGCAAAGGCTTTCTCTACGAAGGAGGCATCCGAACGCCCTTGATCATCCGCTACCCCGGACACCTTGCGTCCAAAGTAATCGCGGAGCCAGTAGTGCTGGGCGACCTCACGTCCACATTCTGCGCTCTCGCGAAAATCACGCCTCCCTCCATCCAGGATTTCCAAGATCTTTCGCCCATCCTTTTCAACAGTAAGCCGCGGGCGGATACACGCGTTCTTTGCTGGCATCAGCCTCACTACATGAATCAAGGCAGCCAACCAGGAGGCGTGATTCGGGAAGGCGACTGGAAACTGATCGAGTTCTACGAGACGGGACGCATGGAATTATTTAATCTAGCCAAAGACCCCAGCGAAACCTTGGATCTGGCCGCCGAAGAGCCAGCCCGCGTGGCCGCGATGCGCGGCAAGCTGGAAGCCTGGCGCCGAAGCGTCGGAGCGAAGCCGATGGTCGCTAATCCTCAGTTCAATCGAAGTCTCTGGGATGAGTGCTTCGTCAAATTCGATCCAACGCTGATCAAAGCGGCCGCCACTTCTGAGGCGATGCGCCCGCTCCAAGCAGATTGGCGTAAGGTCATGAACGATGCCAGCACTGAAGGGGGTAATGCGCTCATCTACTTGGAAGCCAAAGACGCCCAGGTGAAGGCAACAAAGATGCATTACGAAGAACTACCGCAAAAGGATACCCTGGGCTTCTGGGTGAACGTGGAAGATACCGCTTCGTGGAAATTCGTGGCCCCGCTGGCCGGCAAGTATCGCGTCACGGTCCTGCAAGGCTGTGGCAAGGGCAACGGTGGCTCAACTGTCTCGGTCGAAACAGTCGCCAGCAAATGCGAGTTCGTGGTGGAGGAGACCGGCCACTTCCAGCGCTTCGTGCCACGTGAAATCGGCCAGGTCGAATTGACGGCCGGCGACAACACCTTGACGATTCGTCCGCTTAAGAAAGCAAAGTCCGCGATTATGGACCTACGCCGCGTCATCCTCGAACGCATCGACCAGCCCGGCCCGATGCGCAGCGCCTTTATGAAACCGCCCGCGGTCAAGACGATTAGCCTCACAGCCTTCCTGCCTTATCCTGAGACGGAGTGAATCGTTAAAGGGTAGCCAGCAGCGCACGAAGTTCTTCCTCGGGCTCCTCGTGGCCTTGGGACACGGCGAGCGCAAGGGCTTCATCTAAGATGGCTTTGGCTTCGGTGCGAAGGTCGGAAGCGAGGTAGCATTTTCCAAGGAGAATCCTTGGCATCATCCAATCCGACTTTGAATTCGCAGCGATACGCAGGTGCTCCAGTGCACCCCTATGATCTCCTTCGGTCAGCAAAGCTTGACCAAGTGAAAAACGAAAGAGCGGGTTGGCGGAATCGGCCGCCACATGCACCCGAAAAGTATCAGAGCGGGAAGCCATCTTTTATCGCTTCGCTTTCTTGACCGATGGGCGCGGAAGCGGACGATCGGCCTGTCGGAAAATCACCAGGGACAAACCAGGCAGACGGACTTCGAGGGAGTGCTCGCGCCCGTGGCACGGAATCTTTTCGGAATCCACGCCGCCGAGATTACCTAGGCCTTTACCAGCATAGTGTTTGGAGTCCGTATTCAGGGCCTCTTCCCATCGCCCTGCCGTAGGCACGCCGAAACGATACGTCCGCTCGACTGGGGTAAAGTTACCGACCACGACCCAATGGCAGGTCGAACTTTTTCGTTCAAAAACCAGGACGCTCTGGGCACCATCTTCCGCGTTAATCCAAGCAAAACTATCCGGATTCAATTCATCCTCCGCCAAAGCGACGTCACCGACATAGAGCTGATTAAGGTCACGGACGAGGCTTTGTAAGCCGGCGTGTAAGGGGTATGCGAGCAGATGCCAATCGAGGGATTGGTCATATTTCCATTCGGCGAACTGGCCGAATTCGCAGCCCATGAAAAGGGTCTTCTTGCCCGGCCAAGCCCACTGCAAAGCCAGCAGACAACGGAGATTGGCGGCCTTGGCCTCATTGTCGCCGGCACCCATCTTATTGATCAGCGAGCCCTTACCGTGGACGACTTCGTCGTGCGAAAAAGCCTGCATGAACGATTCGGACCATTGGTAGAGCATCCCGAACGTCAGTTTATCGTGGTTGAACTTGCGGAATAAAGGGTCTTGGCGGAAATAAGAAAGCGTGTCGTGCATCCAGCCCATGTTCCATTTGAAGTCGAAGCCCAAACCACCGTCCGCCACGGCCTTGGTCACTCCCGGGAAAGATGTCGACTCCTCGGCAATCAAGACAACGCCGGGCTGATAGAGATGAATCAGGGAATTAACGTGCCGCAGGAAATCGATGGCTTCGATATTTTCGCGACCGCCATGACGGTTCGGAATCCATTCGCCGGCCTTGCGGGAATAATCGAGGTACAACATCGAAGCCACCGCATCGACGCGCAAGCCATCGACGTGAAAGCGCTCCAGCCAAGAAAGCGCGGAAGAAGTCAGGAAACCACGGACTTCGTGTCGGCCGTAATTAAAGATGAGCGTGCCCCAGTCCTGATGTTCACCGAGGCGCGGATCAGCGTGCTCATAAAGATGCGTACCATCAAAGCGGGCCAAAGCGAAAAAATCGCGGGGGAAATGAGCGGGCACCCAATCGACGATCACACCGACGCCGGCTTGGTGGAGCGTGTCGACCATCAGCATGAAATCCAACGGGGAGCCAAAACGGTGCGTGGGAGCGAAAAAGCCCGTCACCTGATAGCCCCAGGAGCCGTCGAAAGGGTGCTCGGACGGGGGCATTAGCTCCACGTGGGTGAAACCGAGCTGATTACAATATTCGGCCAATTGAACCCCGAGTTCGCGGTAGTTTAGGACTCGTCCGCCCTCTTCGGGTACGCGCCGCCAAGACGCCAAGTGGACTTCATAGACGGACATCGGCCGGCGGCGCAGGTCGGCCCGCTTCCGGGCCTCCATCCATTCGGCATCATGCCAGACATAGGCGGAGAGGTCGCACACGATCGCCGCATGATTGGGCGAAGGCTCAAAATGTAAGCCGTAGGGATCCGTCTTCAGGAAAGGCGTCGCATCATACGGACCCACGATTTCATATTTGTAGCGGGCGCCGGCCGCGAGGCCGGGAAGAAAAAGCTCCCAGATTCCGGATGCCCCCAGGGCCCGCATTGGATGGGAACGTCCGTTCCAGAGGTTATGGTCGCCGACCACGGAAACCCGGCGAGCGGAGGGGGCCCAAACTAAAAACGAGACCCCGGCGACACCGTCGATTGTCCGCACATGAGAACCGAACTTATAGTGGGCCCCATGATCATCCCCCTTACCGATGAGGAAGAGGTCTTGCTCGGAGATCGTCGGTAAAAAACGGTAAGGGTCTTCGGCATCGAGCAAGGTGCCATCCACGTAGGCGACCTGGAAATGGTAGTGAAAATCGGCGGCTCCGATCAGTTCTAACTCAAAAATCCCTGCCTCGTGTAGTCGCACCATGGCGACACCCTGCTTGCTCTGGGCCTTGAAAAGCTCGCACCGCACCGCCCCAGGAAAGAGCGCCCGGACGACGCACCCCCCACCGGCCGTGGCATGGAGGCCTAAAAATCGGTGCGGCGAGGTCTCGGTGGCATCCGCCAGGGCGGTCAACTCGGCTGGACTGATGCGCATAGGAGGACAATCTACGCTCCACCAAGGTCGGCAAGCGCTCATTGCCCGAAAATACTTGAGGGAAGCCCCAGAGCGACAAGTCTCCGAAGGATGCCTGGCCGTCGTTTCTGGATTCTTGCCGCAAGCCTTGGGCTCGCACTGACTGCGTATGCCGTCGAGGAAACGTCGGCCGCCCAGAAGGCCATCAACCCGATGCCTAATATCGTAGGCGACGACTTGGGATTTGAGGAAAACGGCAAAGTCTTCGTGGCAACCCATGCACGCCTCGAAAGCCGCGACACCGTGCTATGGGCAAATAAGATTCGCATTGATTATCGAACGGGCGTCATCACGGCCGAAGGGGATGTCGTCTACGCGACCAAGGCACTGCGCGTCATCGGAGAGAAAGTTGTCATCGACCCGAAGACCGACACCACCATTGCCACGAACGTTCGCTTCGGGAAGAGCCCGATCTACTTCACCGCGGAGGAATTAAAAATCGTCAAAGGCGATAAGTCCATGAAGGGCGTTCGGATGTGGAATAACGAACCTTCGGAATGGGGGATGCACTTGAATATCAGTGAAACCAACTATTCCGAAAAAGATAATTGGTTAACGATGCGGAACGTAAAGCCGCACCTTGCCGGCATGCCGTTCTTCGTGCTGCCTTACTACGGTCAAGAAGGCTATAAAGACATCCCGTATGATATCTACCTGAGCATGGGTAACGAGGATAACAAAGGCTTCTTCGTCCGCACGACGGCCCTCGCGCGCCAAACCCCTTCGCTCTGGGTCGGTGGCTTATTTGATTACTATACCAAATCCGGCTTCCTTTACGGACCGGCGTTACGTTACGATAACGCCAAGGTGGCCAATGGAGATACCGTCTGGAAAGGCCGTTTTCAGGCTGGCTTCATTAATGATCGCAGCGAGCTGCTCCTGGATACCTTTGGGCGATTACCGGAACGAAATCGCGACTTTATTATGGGAGAAATCAACGGTCGCACTTCGGGTGGAATTGAAATCGCCGGTCAACTTTTCGCGCAAAGCGACCCGGACTTCATTCGCGACTTTCGGCCTAATCTTTTAGATCGCACGGGCCTACCTCAGGCTAATTTCGAGATCTCCGCCCCGCTCGCCAGTGGCTACCTTTCGGCCAAAGTCGTCGCCAAAGTCGATAACTACCAGGATATCGTTCAAAAGTATCCGGAAGTCAGATTCGACTTGCCGCAAACCTCCTTGGGCGACTCCGGCCTGATGCAGCGAAGCTTCGTGACCGCTGGCTACCTTTCCGAACGCCCTTCGGCGATCATCCCCCAGCCGGTAAATCAGACGAACGGGTCGACGGGTCGCATCGACGCTTACTACGGAGTAACTTATCCCATCAGCCTGCAGGACTGGCTGACCTTCAAGCCCGTCGCCGGCGTCCGCACCACTGGATGGTCTTCGAGTTTAGACCATTCGGGCAGCGCTTCAAAAGTCATCGGTCAGGCTGGCTTCGATCTCGAAGGATTGGTTACGGGCTCTTGGGATTTAGTCGCCGACAAGTGGGGTATCAACGGAATGAGGCACACTCTCCGACCCATCATCCAATTCCGCGCCCTGCCAGGTGCGGACCGCGGTATCGGGCAACTCCCCATCGCGGAGCGAGCCACGGCCATTTCGGTCTTGAATGAAGTCGACTTGGCAGATCGAGCGGATGCCGCCTCGACTACCGACACCGAAGTGGTCCGCTTTGGGCTCCGCAACACCTTGGCAACCCGCGATACCCAGCTCGGAACCCGCGACTTATTGCGGGCAGACTTTTACACCGATTGGCACAAGGGGGCAACGGAGGCCGAGACTGGACGCAGCGACTTCCTCACGCACATCACCCTGACTCCGGCATCGTGGGTGACCATTGATTCGTTCATGCGTCTACCCAACGGCCGCAGCACCCCCCTGGAATCCAACCAAAGTATCGCCTTCAATTCCGGAGATTTCTGGCGAACTTCCGTGAGTTGGGTCGAACTCAGCGAAGTAACCCCGACACGCCAGTTGGTGTTCACGGGTCAGATCAGCCTTAACTCGGTTTATTCGGCCTTCGTCACGTCCAATTACGACGCGATCACCAAGCGCTCGATTTACCAAAGCATCGGCCTGATTCAGAAAGTCGGCAATTCATGGGAGCTCGAATATGGCTTCCAAAAGAGAGTTTCCGACCGAGGCGACAGCGCATTGGGCTTCCTCCTGCGGGCTCGATTGTTCAAATTCTAAGCCCATGGAAAATACTGGCGAAGCCCCTGTCATCCCGGAGGACGGTATCTTACCGCCAGCGGACTTACCCATCCGCCTCGATGTCTTCGAAGGCCCTCTCGATTTACTGCTATTCTTAATCCGAAAAAACGAAATCGATATTTACGATATTCCGATTGAGAAAGTCACCCGGCAATATCTAGAAATTTTACGCACCCAGGAAAAGGATAACCTGGAGTTAGCGGGAGATTTCTTCGTCATGGCCGCCACGCTGATGTATATCAAGAGTCGGATGCTTTTGCCGGTGGAAAGTCGCCCAGAAGAAGAGATCTCGCCCAGCGACGAAGGCCAGGATCCGCGCTGGGCTCTGGTTCAACAACTCATCCAGTATAAACGCGTCAAAGAAACGGCGGCCATCATCCGCGGCTTGGCGGATGAACGCCAAGGCCTGCTTGCCCGTTACGTTACCCAACCTCAAGGGGAAGACGCCGTCGTCCGCCCCGTGGCGCCGGCTGACCGGATTGAGCTTTGGAATACCTTTAACTTGGTCCTCCGGCGGCTAGCGGAACGGATTCAGCCTGGAAATATCGCGCTCGAAATCGTCACGGTTTCTGACCGGATGGAAAATATCCTAAAGCGGCTCGAGACCGAGACCACGTTCGCTTTTACCAGCTTACTACCCGAACGACCGACCGTGGGCTTCTTGGTTGCGACCTTTTTAGCCTGCCTCGAATTAGCCCGACTGGGATCGTTGAGACTGGAACAAGACGCATCTTTTGCAGAGATTAACTGTAGCAAGGCCCAACCGGCCGCCGCGCCTCATGCGGGCGAAGCCCTCGAGGGTGGCTCGGAATTCGATAACTCGACTGCACCCGCCGAATAAGCTCTGGACTTGAAATTGAATCCAAGCCGCCAACCTGCCAGCCATGGCTAAGATTAAGCGAACTGCTAACCACCTCTTAGGCATAGGCCTAGACAGTAAAGATACCCACAAACGAATCACGCAAGGTGAGGGTTTCAATCTCGTCGGCGGGTCGGCCGAGACCCACGAAAAAATGACCGAG
>QYQK01000063.1 GCA_007280935.1 Opitutales bacterium | reverse complement strand
CCTTCGGCCATACTTTCCAGCGTCTTGAGACCGAAGCAAGGAACGTCGAAGCGCCAGTCTTGCGGGCATTTGGCAGCTTTGGTGAGCAGCATCTCTTTACCACCCGTCTGAGCGCAGCGACGCAGCATGTTATCGGTACCTTCGAAGGCCTCGACTGCGATGACGGTTCCTTTGGCGGTAACGACAGATTGGCCGATATCAAGACGAGCCATTTCGCGGGCCATCTGAGTGCCGAAATTTAATTCATCGTCAGAAATTCCGCAACTCCAGCCGGTCATGCAGCCCTGTGAGGCAAGGTGATCGTCCAGGAATACCCGGGCGTCGAGCATCGTAATCTTAAGCTTTTCGATTTCCGCCGCAATGCCGCCGAAAATAGTCTCGGCGTTACGTTCGCGGAGCGAGGCCATGAGCGCGACCAGTTTAAGGTCGGGGATCATGCCGGCGAAAAGTTTCCGAGGAGTTACCTGGCCGGCCATGAGGGCGCCTTGGACTCCTAAATCCTCAAGGGAAGCAAGCAAAGTGCCGAGTTTGCCGACGGGTACGGAGCGATGATCTTTGGGGGAGAACGTGGCGATGAGCGCGGGGTCGGTTTCTTCGTCAAAGGAAACGAGTTTGATATGAGCGCCCCGGCTGCGGGCGGACTCGATGAGCAGGGCGGGGTAGCGACCCTTGCCGGCGATGACCGCGATGGCATGGGAGGGGGAGAATCCGTTGGGCAGGAAGCGAGAGGCTGTCGCCATAGAAGCCTATAGTCCGTGGGATGGGCTCGGGCTCAAGCCTGCTTTGGGTTGCCTCGGTGCGAGGTTGGCAGCGTAATGTCGGAATGTCCGCCGCGCTTGGCATTTTGGGAGGCACCTTTGATCCACCGCACAACGGACACGTCGCCGCCGCGACGGCGGCGTGGAAGCAGCTTGGGCTTGATCAAGTCCTGATCATTCCAGCCGGCCAAGCGCCTTTACGTTCGGCGGTGCCGCTGGCCCCGGCGGCTGATCGGATTGCCATGGCGAAACTGGCCTTTGCAGATTGTCCTTGGGCGGTGGTTGATGACCGTGAGACCCTTCGCGAAGGGGTGAGTTGGTCGATTGATACGGTCAGAGAACTCGCGAATGAGCACCCAGCCGCATGGCGAGTATGGATTTTGGGGGCGGACCAGCTGGCCAGGCTTGATCGGTGGAAGGAAGTGGAAGAAATCTGCCGGCTGGTAGATTTTGCGGTCCTGGCCCGTGATGGTATCTCCACGGTGCCGCCGGCCAGCTTGGCCAAGCATATTAAACTTACAATTTTGACCGCTCCGCCAGTTTTGGTGTCTTCGACGGCCTTACGGTCGGCCATCAAGCGGGGCGATTCATCTCGAAACGGCTTGCCCAGCGGGGTGAGCCGCCACATCGATGAGCGTTCACTTTACCAAGCCTGACATGTCCGCCGCCAAGAAAAAGTCCTCCGCCAAGCCTGCCGCCAAATCGCGCGGTAAGGGTAAGCCTCTCAAAGGACCGGTACGTCGTACGCCGGCCAAGTACGCTACCCCGAAGGCCAAAGGTCGTTCCGAAAATCTCGTCAAAGCGTTCGTGCCGGTGTCGGTTCCCTTGCCGAAGCTGCCCGCTCATCTGATCGCCGCCGTCAAAGCCATCGACGATAAGAAGGGATATGCGATTCAAGTTTTGGAGTTGGGTCAGCTGTCTTCCATCGCTGATTACCTCGTCGTCGCCAGCGGTAACTCCGAACCCCATCTGCGCGCTTTGCGGATCGAAGTTGAGCGTGCTTTGGATGATGCGGGCGCTCGGGCCCGCGGAACCGAATCGCAAAAAGAAAGCGGTTGGACGGTGGTCGATGCTTTCGACACTATTTTCCATATCTTTCGGGAAGATGTGCGGAAGAGTTATTCCTTGGAGACGCTGTGGAAAGACGGTCGCGACATTCCGGTCGCAGCGATCCTGAAGAGCTAAGAAGCTTGGGCGAAGTCGGGTTGCTTCCAGACTTACTTCTCGGTGGTGGTAGTGGGCAGAATTGAACTGCCGACCTCCGGCTTATGAGTCCGGCGCTCTAACCAACTGAGCTACACTACCTAAAACCGAGAGACGGATTAGTGTCCAGCCGTCCGAGGCTCGTCAAGCCGATTGAAGATCAAGGGCTGGGGTGAGATAAAAACCAAAACGCAATTTCCCAGAAAAATAGGCCCAGAACGGCCAAGATTACCACGAGGCGGGACTGAGCTTGGCAGATTTCGCCTAGGCCTTCTTGTTCGAGGATGACGCCCGTACGTCGCACGAAAATAATCGGCAACAAACTGCCGACCATGGTCGTGAACGTGAAGAGGGTAAATCTCGAGATTGGCGGCGTTTCCGGTACGATTAAAATCCAGAGCAAGACCAGCAGGGCAAAGAGCGGGGGCAGCAGGAACGTCGAGCCGCACCACAGATAGCCTTCGCGCACATGGCGTTCCAGGATTTCGGCGGGGTTTTGACTGGATGCGAAAGAGCCGCCAGGAGGGTTCGGGAAATTCCCCCCGGTACCGGAGGGGTTCGACTGACTGGCGCTGGGGTGGTAGTTTTCGTTGACGGGATGGGCGGAGGATAGGGCGGGTCGATTTAATCCGACCGAACGGAAGTAGTCGCGCACGGTCATCCAGCCCTCGTTGACTTCGATGCTGTGTAAGAGACTGACTTCGCCGGAACGGAGCATCTCATGAATACGCGCCAAGGGGAAGGGGCCGGTAATATTACCCTTCCATCGCAGACGGAATTGTAAAGGGGAAGACATGGTTCAGAGGTCGCGGCCTTGCAGGAGGGCTTCCCAGCCCCCTTCTGGCGGGGTGAGTCCGGCGGGAATGCCGGCGGCTTGGGTGGCTTCGGTCACCGTGCCTGGGTAGCGGAGAAGCGGAGTAAGCGGGGCGGCTTCGGCGATACGTTCGATGGCACCGGCAGCATCGACCCGGAAGAGAACCGTAGCGTGACCGTCGGTGTCGATCCCGTAGAGCGCCGTGCCGGTGAGGGCTTCGCGCAGGACCGGTTTACCGTCTCGGCCGATCATACCGGCGTAAATCAAATTACGATTCCGCAGATTATGGAAGGTGGCGTGCCAGAAGCGGGCTTCTTCAGCGTAAGAGGCGCCGGCTTGACGGAGCATGAACGGCTTTAACTCATTTTGGACGTCCGCCCACTTTTCTTTGAAGAGGAAGTCGTAGGGACCCATCGTGTTTTGCGTAATCCGTCTTAATTGATCGGCTTCGCGTTGGGCGGAGGGCGAGAAGATGAAACCCCAGGCCTCGGGGCGGAGGCTGGCGAGGCGATAAAGTTCCTGAAGTTGGAAGGCGCGAAGCTCGAAGAAAGTCGATGGATTGCGACGAACCCGATCCATGGTGCGCAGCAGAGGTTCGAGGAGCTTCCCGGTCTTGGCATCGTGGAAGCGGCCGAACTGCCGAAGGTAATCGAGTTCCGGGATGCTCAGAGCCTCTTCGAGGTATTCACCGGGGTGGGAGCCATTGTTGAATTCTTGACGGCGCCACGTGGAATCGACGGTGGTCCCATCCTTGAGTAATTCCTTACCTTTGAGGATGTATTCGATCCCGTTCGTGCCGAGCAGGTTTTTTTCCTGAGAAAGTTCGCCGATGATATAGGCCGTCCGCACGGGGCGCGTGCCCTGCGAAGAATTGAGCAAGACATTATATTTACGGAGTGCCTTCAGGACGGTTTCGTCGGCGAGCGATTTAAGGATTTTAGTCTCAGCATCCAGATAAGTTGGCGGCTGGAAGACGCCTTGAGGATTGGGGCTTAGGGCTTGGTCCCACATGGAGGCGACGCGTGGGGCGAGGGCGGAGCGCGGCAAGTTGCGCAGCGTTTCGGAGCGCTCGACGATGAAAGCGGCGCGCTTACCGAGATCGGATTTATCAGCCGTATTTTGCGCGGCATTGCTGAGTGCGGAAAGGTAGGATTTCAGGTCAGCGGCAACCTCCAAGGATTTGATGGCGCCCAGCGATTTGCGTTCGGCGTCGAGGCGAATCATCGCTTGGGCGACTTCGGCATTGGCTTCCTCGAGGTCTTTGAGGCCGCAGGCTTTGAGAACGCGGAGTAATGTGCGGAGATGATCGATGGCTTCTTGCGCGTGGGGAATGTCGGTAACTACTTCATTGCCGCGGAGCGCGGTGACCAAGTTTTGGCGTTCGACGACGAGATCGTTCTTGGTGTTTTCGATGAGGCGGGTGCATTCGGCCAGAAAACCAACGGGATCGGCAAAAGTCTTCTTCAGGCGCGCTTGAGAGATCGGCCCCACCTTGCTGACTTCGTTTTGGTATTTGGTGGCGCGGGGGAAAGTCGCTTCGATGTTGGCAAGCGAGATGCCTTCGGACCGGCGCGCTTGGAGGTAGACGGCTTCGACGAGGAGGCGTTGCTCGGTTTCGCGGAGATCCGCAATCTGTTTGCGCAACGCTTTGATCGCTTCGATGAATTCGGGCTTGGGTTTCTTGGAGTTGAATTCGTCGAGCGAGCGTTCGGCACTTTCGTAATCTGAAGCGGCGACGAGACGGTCGGCTGCCGCCAGACGTTCATCCGCTTCCGTGGTTAACTTATTTTGATTATACCAACTATAAAGAATGCCCAATAAAACCAGGACGCCAAAGACCCAGGAAGTGATGAGGATGGTGTAACGACGGCTTAAGCCCGCCCGCTTGGCTTGGCGCAGTTGCCGGACTTGACGGATGAGCCCTTCAGGCAGGCGGTCAGCAAGTGGGGTTGATTTTTCAAGCCACGAACCGAGGCGGGAGACGAGAATCGCGGAGGAGCCCATCTGGGTGGCTTCTTGTTTTAAAATCAACCACTCATCGAGGAGGGTTTGGGTGGCGGCGCGAAGGGAGGCTTCGGCTTCGTCGGCAGTGGCGAGTTGGCCAGCCCAAGCCTCGAGAGAGGTGAGTTCTTGGTTTAGTCCCGAGGCTAAGTTGATCTGATGGTCGCGTTCGAGCGACCGGGCCCGGCCAATATTCGAGGCGCACTGTTCCCAGTGTCCGCCTTGGCGGGCTTGCGAGGCGTCCTTGATCAGAATTTCGATTTGTTCGACGGCTTTAGAGCGAAGCCAAGCGACGCGTTTAGCCAGAGCTTGCTCCCATTGCGGCTCCTCGGCCAGGTCGTTGGCTCCGAAGCGCTCCATCCGATTCATCAGGTTGACCGCATCCGCGTTTTGTTGAGCGGCGAAGAACGACGTGACCTTGCCTAAGGCTTCGCGAAGAAATTTGGCGGAAAGTCGGGAAAGTTCGGAGCGGGCGTTAGGATCATTGGCGTTGATGCGAACAATCGAGCGAAGAATGGACAGCGCACGGTCTTCGTCGCGTTTGCGGATGGCATCGCGGTAGTCGCGGTAGAGCGGGTGGTTCTCCCCGATTTCTTTACCGTAAAGGCCTTCCAGCGCCATCACATGTTGGCCGTCGAGCGGGAAGGCGGCAGGTAGCCCGCGTTCTCGGCAGAGCGCATTCCAACGTTCCGATTCGGCGAAGCTCAGTTCGGCGCAGAGCGTGAGTAAGTCGGGTTCCGATTCGGCGACTTGATACGCCGCATGTTCATTACCGCTGCGAATTAAAGTTGAACATTGTTCCAGCCGTTCGCGGGCGCGTTGGCAGAGTGCGACGTATTCACCGGCCAGCGAGCGGGCTTCGAGATCGGGCGTACCCAGTTCAAGTTGGCCGCGGATCCGGGCGATGAGACGTTCGACCTGCATGATTTAGCGAAATTCGAGAAGACATGGGCCGGCTTCACCGCGGGGGGAGATAGTCCGCAGGGTCCAGGGAGCACCGGCCAGAATGTACTCGAGCTTATTGAAAAGTTTGCGGCGTTGCGCGATGGTTTCGAACGGGGGAGTACCCGGCCCAGATTTATTTTCGAGGCGGAGCAAATCGGTGTCGAGGAGGGAGCGAGTGGCGCGAATGGAAGGGAGATCTCGATCGGGGAATTCGTGACCAGCGGGGTAAAGGCCAATCGCGCCGGTGGGCCAGATAAAGGCGTTGACGGCGGGTTCGGCCCAAGGGGCGGGGCGGACGACGCCCGTGTCCTTGTCGAGTTGCAGGCCGTTCAATCCAAGGTTGAGCGGCGGGAGTGCGCGGAGATTGGCGATGAGCGCGATGCAAAAGTGTTCGCCGGTCGCCAGTTCGATTTCGATGAGACGATTGGCTTCCGCTTGCGCACCCGAATTATCCTGGAAGTTAAGCGTGATCAGATTGCTCCGCGAACCGACGCTGATGATAATGGGCGGTTGGCGGCCGGGAGCGGACTGGGCTTCAATCCAATCAGATTTGGGAGTACGGCGAATCTCGGCGCTGCCATATTTGGTTTGCGTGTCGCGTTGATGAAAAGAAGTGAGGGGAAGTACGCGGATGCGGGCCGAGATTGAGGTAGCGGTCGTCGCCCCGGAATTTTCCACGAATTTTTGGATCTTATCGGCCGCGGCTGCGCTTAATTTAAAGTCCGCCTGAGAAGGGGCGTTGGGTCCGGTGTCGGAGGAACCCCATTCGCCCAGAATGACGAGCGTCGGACGGATGTCCAAACTGGCGATGAAAAGTGCCCGATTGCCGATTTCGGTCAGAAGTTTCCATTGTTCATCTTGAGGAACTTTTAATTGGGTGCCGACGTTGATCGCCTCGGTGGCCTCGTCGGCGATTTCGCGGGTTCCGCGCGGGTCCGCCGTCGCACCGGGACGTTCGAGTCTGGCCGTCAGCTGGGCGACGGTAGCGACGGCGTATTTACCCTTTATCCGCGGAAGATTATCGGTGGTATATTTTTCGGAAAAGGAGGGCGAGATCGCGACTGTTTCCATCCAGATCTTCGCCGCAGATACATAATCTTCCCGGGCTAAGAATCCGTTGACGTCATTCAAGGCGCGGCCGGCGCGCATGATGTCATCGGCCTTGGCCATGTCGACCGCTGGCGGGGTTATCACGACGCGTACCTCGGGCGGCGGTGGGGTGGAGGTCCTGAGCATCAGATAAGAACCAAGACCCCCTGCGAGCAGAACGAGAACGAGAAAGACAAGAATCGTACCATTGAAGCCGGAGTTTTTTCCCGGAGTCGTGGGGTTCGGCTTGTCCTGTTGGGATGGAGGGACGAAAGGATTCTTTTGAGCCGTCACGCCCATCGCGGCCTGACGGGCGAATGGACCGATCGGGGCGGGCTGGGCGGTGGCGGTAGCCAGATCGATGATCGGGCGACCTTTGGTGGCGCCAATGGCCCACGTGAAACCGTCGGCATTGGTCGTGGCCGTGTCGGTCGTGAAGGTTGCGGCCCAAGCGGTCTTACCCAGTAAGCTGGCGGATTCGGCGAGGAGGCGTAAACTTTGCAGCGTTTCGGGAAAATTAATTAAGCCGACCAGTGCGGGTCCGGATTCATTGACTAACCAAGCGGCCTTGGCGCCGGTGCCGGCAAGTTCGCGCCAAGAAGTCGCGGGGGAGAGCGGTTGATAGGCTTCTAAAGCAAGCGGTTTATTTTCATCGGCCAGCCATTCGGGGGCGGAAGTCCATTCGTCGCGCCAGCCTTTCCAGCGGGCGGCCAGTGCGGGCGGGGGTGGGAGCAGGGCCGCTTCTTCTTGAGTGAAGACCAGATGGTGTGCCAAGCGGTTATCGCGCCGAGTGTAGTCGAGACCGCGGGCAACGAAACGCGACAGCACGTAGTAAGTTTTATCGGAGGCCTCCAAGGTACGAAAGGTGAACGTCGCCCTGGTGGATTGGCCGTGAGGGGTGCCGATGGATTCGAGCAATTGCGCCACCCGTTCGGGCATCGCTTGGTGTCGGGCGACCGTGCAAAATCCGGAACGACCTGCGACGAGCCCTTGGGGGGCTGAGGTGAAGATAAGTTGGAGAGGCATCGGGCTTAGCGGTGGATGGCGGAGCTGGCGACGGTACGTGCGGCGGGGAACATTTCAGCCGCGGTCAGATGGAGCAGCCAATAAACGGGTTCTTCGACGTGGGCTGGTACCAGTCGTTGCGGGTCGGGGGCGATGCGGCCTTTATTAAGTCCCGATTGGATTAAGACGGGCATGTGGCCGAAGGAGGAGGCGGCAAAGTAGCAAATCTGACTGCAAAGCGATTCGGCGGAGGCAACGAGGCCGGGGCAAAGAGCGACGAGAACTTCTCGCACGCGAGCGGAATTTCTTTGGATCGCACTTAAATCGAGAGCAAAGTCTTTGATGACGGGCTCCAAGGGGGAGCTTAGAAGTTTTTCCCAGGTATCGGATTTACCGACCACAAAAGCGAGTGGCGCGGTGATGCGTTGATTTTGGCTTAAGCCTAGGACGCGTTTGATACGGGTTTCCATTTCAGACAGGATGCTATCCTGTTGGTCGACGCGTCCTTTGAGGGTGAATTGCGGATCTTCCGCTCCGATTAATTTGGCTTTGAAGCGGGCGTTGGCGGTGGGATCGAAAAGGAAGATAAGCCCAGCGGAATTGGCGACGTGCAACGCGCCAGGCGATTCATGAATATCGATGCCTGGTTCGAAGTGTTCGCCGGCGTTGTCGTAGAGGATCATCGACATCTCCTGGCGTTGTTGGCCGGGGCGACTGATGGAGTAAATGAAGGGGCGGGGGAGTGAGACCATCCGACCGAGACGAGGAAGTTTTTCGTAGGTCGCACCTTCGAGCGCGGTTTTACCGATGAGAGCTTCTTCGGGTGTGGCGGCCGAGAAGAGCGTGTTACGCATCTGATTTAAGAGCATATTACCGCTCGGATCGCCGTCTTTGAAGGCCAGTTGAAAGTCGTTGGGTAGGCGGTCTTGAAGTACGCGGGTCAAGGCGGCCAAGTAGTATGATTTACCCGCGCTCGGCGCCCCGATCAGCGAAATAATTCGGTGAGGCATGTCCAGGTAGCCGGGGGGAAGTTGGCGCCGGCAATGCGGGCAAGCGATATCCGTGCAAGCCAAGCCCATCGGATCGAGGGCAAGGCTTTGATCGTTAAAGCGGGTTGGCTGAAAGCGTAGACGCGCGTCGGAGCCTAAGATTGGATCGCCCCGCAAGTTTTCGTGGACCGCAATACTCAAGGCATCGCCTGAGTCGAAGCGCGTCCAGCAAACGGGACAAATGTGGGCGCCGCGATTTTGTTCTTCGGTCAGAGTCGGCTTAGCGGTGATCTTGGCGTGCGTTTCATCGGCGCTACGTGCGGAGAGCAGAGGGGCGATCTGGGAAAGCGTAAAGCCGATTTCCAAACCTTGGGGCGTACAGGCGAGGGTGTCGGGCGCCCGACCTAACTGCGCGGCGACATCGAGGAGCTTGTCGGAAGAGAATTCGCCTAACGGGTCGCCCGACTGGGCGTCGAAAAGAATCCATGACTTGGTGTCGACGGACTTAAAGGGCTCAACTTGATCTAAAGACAGGACGAGAAGGGAATCCGAAAGTTGGAGGGTTGCGGTATCTTGAATATTTATTCTTTGGCGCGCCGGACTGCCATTGACGATGAAGGTGTTGTTACCAATCGGTTCAAGAAATACCCCTTTCTCTGCCCGGGTGACGGAAAGTGACGGGGAGGGGCTACCTGGGGGTAGGAGCAGGGGGAGTTCACTGGCTTGGCCGATGGTGCCATTAAGGCAGTTAACCCATTGCAGGGGAGGGGCTTTCTTTGACGAGGTAAACATGATGCCGAGGGGGCGGGGAAATAGGTATAAGACTGCTGTTGAAATCTACAGGGATGTCAGCATGATTGTCAGATACCCCTCACCCCCTGTCCTTAATTCACCCTTAATGTATGGAGACCGAAGCTGACCAATCTGCCCTCGATAAGGCCCGCCAGGGAGACTTGATGGCTTATAATGAGTTGGTCCTGAAGTATCAGGGGAGGATTTTTGCTAAGGTCTTCTCCTTATTGAGGAACCGTCAGGACGCCGAGGAAATCACCCAAGACACCTTTATTCGGGCGCACCGCGTCTTGGCTTCTTTTCGTGGAACCGCCACATTTTCGACCTGGATTCATCAAATCGGGACAAATTTAGCTCGAAATCGCTATTGGTACTGGCGCCGGCGTAAGCGGGATCAATCTATGTCGCTCGACGCCGATCTGGGGGATGATCCGGGTGCCACCCTACATGACATTCTTTCCGACGGGGCACAGGGCCCGGGGCATGAGGCGCAGACCAATGAATTCGTCAATAAAGTGGCCGAGTGTATGGAACAATTGAAGCCCGAACACGCTCGTATCCTTACCATGCGTAATGTGCGCAATATGTCTTACGAAGAGATTGCCGAAGACCTTGGTCTCTCGATCGGGACGGTGAAGAGTCGGATTAACCGTGCCCGCGAAGCCCTACGTGAACTCATGGGGGAGGAGTTTCGAGTATGAGTAACTCCGAGTTCGAATCTTTAGTTGTTGGCTACCTTGAAGGCACCGCCTCGCAGGCCCAAATAGTTCGTTTGCGCGACGCGATTAAATCCTCGCCTGCGATGCAGCAGCGCTTCCATTCGCGCTTACGTTTGCACCAAGCGCAGTTGAGCGTGTTGCGTCGGCGGGAAGATAGTTCGTTTATGACCGCCATGCTTTGGTTGCAGGGTTTTGCCCAGAGGTCCGGACGTTCCTTCGCCCACCTTTGTCTACTGGCGTTAGTTTTTGTTGAGCTTCGGGTGACGATTCCGGCTGAGTACAGCGGGTTACTTTTCTACGTCGAAGCCGCGGGTATCGAAGAGCCCTCGGCGAAAGAGCATGAAATGCCGCTGATTGCGTTCGTAGATAATGGGCAAGAATTTGAAGTTTCGCTGGGGGCAGAGATGCCAGATATGACCGTTCCATCCTTGGTAATGCCTGATATTGTTACCCCTGCGGACGAGCCTACGGTCAACGAAGCTTAAGGTCGATAATCCTGCCTTGCATCTTCCCTCGGGTAGCATCAATTGACCCCTAGATGAAGGCCGAAAACAGCAGGCCAGAACAACGCCTCCAAGGCACCGCTGCCGCCCCTGGCGTGGCGAGAGGTTCCGTGTATCTATTGATGAAGGGGATGGCCATTGTGGCTTGTCAGAAAGTGAATGATCCGGAGGCTGAAATCCGTCGGCTGGAGGCCGCCTTGGGGGCCACGCGTCTGGAAATCAGCAAATTACGCGACGATATCGCACGTAAGCTGAACGAATCTGAGGCCGCAATTTTTGACGCTCATTTACTTGTCCTTGAAGACGTCGCCTTGATTGATGATGTCAGTCGCGAGGTGAAGAAGAGCGGATTTAACGTCGAGTTTTGCTTTCAAGAAGTCGCCCAGCGTTACATCGAGATCTTCGAGAAGATGGACGACGACTTCTTGCGCGAGCGGGCGGCGGATATTCGCGACGTTACGGGACGAGTCTTAGAGCAACTTTTAGGGACCCAGCCGGAGCGGGCGGGCGAGGCAGCGAAATTGCATGTCGTCGTCGCGCGCGACCTGACACCTTCGGACACCGCGGGCCTGCATGACGATGGGGTTTCTGCTTTTGTCACCGAAGAGGGCGGGCGCACCAGCCATTCCGCAATCATGGCGCGTTCTTTGGATATTCCGGCCGTCGTCGGCGTGAAAGGCCTGATGGAGGCGGTGAAGGAAGGGGACACCGTCTTGGTCGACGGTGAGACCGGTTTAGTGATCGTTAATCCGACGGAGCAAACGATTGATGCCTACCGCGATAAAGTGCAGGCGATTCTTACGAGGCGCGACCGGGTCATGCGTGAGGTGGCCTTGCCAGAAGTCATGTTGGATGGGGCACCTTTCACCTTATTGGCCAATATCGGCGCCCCTGAGGAAATGGACGACGCAGTCTCGTATCACGGGCGCGGAGTGGGTCTTTATCGCACCGAAAACCTTTACCTACGTCTCGATGCCTGGCCGAGCGAAGAGGAACAATATGCCGAGTATTCTGAAGCGGTGCAGCTGGCCCAGGGACGTCCGATTACTTTCCGAACCTTAGATTTGGGGGGCGATAAACGCCTGGGCGATTTGGCGGATGAGGCAAATCCTTTCATGGGTTATCGTGCGGTAAGGCTTTGCTTAGAGCGACCCGACGTTTTTCGTCCGCAATTACGCGCGATTATCCGGGCGGCGGCGTTAGGTCCTGTCGCGGTGATGTTCCCCATGATTTCGGGCGTGGAGGAATTACGACGAGCTAAGGAGTTTTTTCGCAGCATCGAAAATGAATTGAAGCAAGAAGGCGTGACCCCGATGGCGCCGATCAAACTCGGTGCCATGATTGAAATCCCTTCAGCAGCGTTGGTGGCAGATGAGTTGGCACTCGAAGCGGATTTTTTCAGCATCGGGACAAATGACCTGGTCCAATACCTTTTAGCGGTCGATCGGGGCAACCAACGCGTGGCCCACCTTTACGAGCCCTGTCATCCGGCGGTGGTGCGTACCTTGGCGCGCATTTTCATGGCGGCCAAACAGCGCGGTATTCCGGCGGCGGTATGCGGGGAGTTGGCTGGGGACCCCGTGTGGGCTCCGTTGTTGCTCGGGTTGGGTGCACACGAATTGAGCATGTCGCCAGCGGCCTTACCTGAAGTGCGTTTCATGCTGCGGCATTCTTCTTTAACCGAACTACAGCAGTTAGCCCAACGCGCCCTGAGTTCGACCGAGGCTAATCTTACCCGCCTTTTATTGCAGGATTTTTCCGCTCATAAACTTAAGCTCCGTTAATGCCTTCGCCTCAGCCAAATCCTCATATCGCAGCGATGGTGGCGTATACCCCTGGAGAGCAGCCGCAGGGAGGGGGTTGGGTAAAATTAAATACCAACGAAAACCCTTATCCGCCGAGCCCGAGAGCGTTGGAGGCGATGCGTGCGGCCTTGGCCGATGAGGGGGCGTTACTGCGGCTTTATCCATCGCCGGATGCCGCGCCGCTTCGCCAGGCGGCGGCCCGGTTGCACGGCTTTGATGAGCGGCACATCGTGGCGGGGGATGGCCCGGACGACCCCTTGAACTTATTGATCCGGGCTTACGCCGGTCCGGGGCGTTCGGTGGGGATGTTGATGCCAAGCTATTCGCTTTATCCTGTCTTGGCGGCCGCACAAGGGGCCGAAGTCATCCGGGTGCCGCTCATGCCCGATTACTCTTTCGAAATCGAAACGGTGGCACGATGTGGGGCGGCCGTCTTTTTTTTGACAAACCCGAATGCGCCGTTGGGCGTGGCTTTTAAGCCGGAAAAGGTCAGGGCGCTTGCGGAAAGCTTCCCCGGATTATTGGTGATTGATGAAGCTTATGCGGCCTTCGCGGAAACCGATTGCGTCGAACTTGCCAAGGCCCTGCCCAATGTCGTCGTGACGCGGACTTTATCGAAAGGTCATGCCTTGGCGGGCTTGCGTGCGGGGTATGCGCTCTGCCCGCCTGAGGTCGCGGAGGTGCTGCACCGTGTGCGTGATAGTTATAATCTCGATCGACTCGCCCAGGTAGCAGCCGCAGCGGCTTTGGAAGATCGCGAATGGCTGGCCGTTACCGTGTCCAAGATTTGCGCCAGTCGGACAATGCTGAGTGAAGAACTGGTGCGGCTTGGATGGAAAGTTAACCCATCGGCGACTAACTTCCTCCTCGCTACACCGGTTTCGGCCCAGTGTCCGGCTTCAGCCGCGACAGCCGCCCACGCTTTCGATTTTTTGCGTCAGCGGAAGATTTTAGTCCGTCTGTTTCCGCATCATCCCCTGACCGCGAATGCTTTACGGATCAGCATCGGGACGGAGGTAGAAATGGCGCAGTTCGTGGCCGCGGCCAAAGCTTGGACTAAAGGGTGAGGTTGACAATCTGGCTCACAAAGAGGATTTCTTGCTCATGAGCGCAGGAGTTCGACAGGCCACCATCCGCCGAGATACGGCAGAAACCAAGATCAACCTGACGGTGAATCTCGACGGGCAGGGAACGTCCGAGATCAGCACGGGCGTGGCTTTCTTTGATCATATGCTCACGCTTTTCGCGCGGCATGCCCTCATTGACCTGAAATTGAAAGCCGACGGCGATACGGATGTCGATTATCACCACACGGTCGAAGACGTGGGTATTGTGTTGGGCCAAGCCATCAAGGAAGCCTTGGGCGACAAAGCCGGTATTCGGCGTTACGGATTTTTCATCTTGCCGATGGATGAGACCTTGGCTCGTTGCGTCATCGACCTGAGTAACCGCCCGATGATGATCTACCAAGTCGAAATCACCAACTACATGGTGAAGGATTTCAATATCGCGCTAGTGCGGGAGTTTTTCCAAGGCTTCGCGAATGCTTTAGGTTGTAACTTGCACTTGAAGTTAGAGTACGGGGAAGAGCCTCACCACATCGCGGAAGCACTCTTTAAGGCCTTTGCGCGTGCCTTACGGGCGGCGGTGGAAATCGACGCTCGGCAAGGCGGTCGGGTGCCCAGCACCAAGGGAACGCTCGCTTAAAACTTGTGGAAGCAACAGGGTCAGCGCGCCGTCCCAAGGTTGCCGTCATTGATTATGGCATGGGTAACCTGCGAAGTGTCAGTCGGGCCTTGGCTGCGGTCGGGGCCGACGCTTACCTCGCGGCTACGCCCCAGCAAGCCGAGCAGGCTGATGCGGTGGTTTTCCCGGGGCAGGGGGCGATGGCTGATTGTATGGATTGCATCCGCCGTAACGATTTTGAGACTTTCCTAAATGCTTGGATAGCGGCGGACCGGCCTTTCCTTGGGGTCTGCATGGGTCTCCAGGTCCTCTTTGAGCGTTCCGAGGAGTCGGACCGCCTTGGGTTGGGTATTTTCCCGGGAGTCGTAAGGCGCTTCCCCTCTCAGCCGGGGCTGCGTATCCCGCATATGGGCTGGAATGAGGCGATTTTTAAGACCGGTAGCCCGTTGACCCAAGGCCTGCGGACGGAGGGCGAGCCATTTTACTTCGTCCACAGCTACAGGGTGGTCGAGACCGATCCGGCCATTGTCTGGTCTGAGACCGACTATGCGGGTCGATTTGTGAGCGGCGTTCGCCGTGGTCGGGTCTTTGCGACCCAGTTCCACCCCGAGAAAAGTCAGGCCAAAGGCTTGCAACTTTACCGCAATTTTCTGACTTTGACGACCCGCTGAGGTCTGCTTTGTCCTGGCGTTCCCAACCTCCGCCATGAGCACCCCCCACGCCACTCTCAAATTAGACGATAAGGATATCGTCCTGCCCATCATCGTAGGCTCGGAGGGCGAGCGAGCGGTGGATGTGCGCAAGCTCCGGGACGAGACGGGTTATATCACTTTCGACGACGGTTATGCCAATACGGGTGCTTGCGAGTCTAAGGTGACCTTCATCGATGGGGAAAAGGGCATCTTACGTTATCGTGGTTACAGCATCGAAGAGCTGGCCGAGAAATCGACCTTCATCGAGACGGCCTATCTGTTGATTTACGGTGAACTCCCGACCGCTGGGCAGTTAAATGACTTCAAGGCGCGGATCCTCGACAATTCCCAGATCCATGAAGGCCTGCGCATCGCCTTGAGCGGCTTCCCCGGCAATGCGCATCCGATGGCCGTGCTATCGGCCACGCTGAATACCCTCGGCTGCTACTACCCTGAGCTCGGCACCAACGAGCGGGCGCACGATTTGGCGAAGTTTGATGAGACGGCCGCCGTGCTCATCTCCAAGGTCCGCACTCTTGCCGCGCTCGCCCACCGCTCCAAGGAAGGTGAACCGCCCGTGTACCCGAAGCCGGGTCTCGATTACTGCTCCAACTTCCTGCACCTGCTTTTTTCCCGACCCAACGTCGATTATGCCGTTCACCCAGAAATCGCCCGCGCGCTTGACCTGATTCTTCTCCTGCACGCCGACCACGAGCAGAACTGCTCCACCTCGACGGTGCGCATGGTAGCCTCGGGTGGTGCCAACCTCTTCCCCTCGGTCTCGGCGGGCGTTTGCGCGCTTTGGGGTCCGTTGCATGGCGGCGCGAATCAGGCCGTCATCGAAATGCTCGAGGAGATTCACGCTTCCGGCGACGACGGTTCCCGCTTCATCGCCGACGCCAAAGATAAGACCAAGAGCGTGCGTCTGATGGGCTTTGGTCACCGCGTTTACAAGAACTACGACCCGCGAGCCAAGATCATTAAGGCACAGTGCGACAAGGTCCTCAAGGTCCTCGGCATCAACGACCCGCTCCTGGCCATCGCGATGCGCCTCGAAGACGCCGCTTTAAACGACCCCTACTTCAAGCAGCGTAACCTTTACCCGAACGTCGATTTCTATTCGGGTATCATCCTGAAGGCCATCGGTATCCCGACCGAGATGTTCACCGTCATCTTCGCCATTGGCCGGATGCCTGGTTGGATTTCGCATTGGAAGGAAATCGCCGAAACGCCGAAGCAGAAAATTCACCGCCCGCGTCAGATTTACGTCGGGAACGTGAACCGTAGTTATTCGCCCATCGCGAGCCGTGTCTGAGGCTGATGTGAGGATTGCGGTCGTCTTGCCGGCGTATCGCGAGGAGGCCCGCAT
>QYQK01000129.1 GCA_007280935.1 Opitutales bacterium | reverse complement strand
GGGTGAACAACTTTTGGAGACATTCCATCAAAGACATGGTCTTTCGACGACCAGCCTTCGTTTCTTTAATGTTTTCGGACCCCGGCAAAATCCCCAATCCGCTTACGCGGCCGCTGTCCCCATATTTATCACGCAAGCCCTACAGGGTAAACCTTTGGTGATTTTCGGAGATGGCACGCAAACGCGTGATTTCATCTATGTTCAAGACATCACGCAAGCACTCGCCTATGTCGCCGAACGGGAATCCGTCATCGGCACTTACAATGTCGGTCATGGGCAGGGGTTGAGTATCTTGAGCCTGGCCGAAAAGATAATCGCCCTGACAGGCTCGAAGTCCTCGATCGAATATCGCCCCGGTCGAGCGGGAGATGTGAAAGATTCGGTAGCTTCCCCGGAGAAACTGCAATCAGTTGGATGGAAGGCCTCGGTTTCCTTCGATCAAGCTCTCTCGGAGACGATAAGGTATTTCAAAAGCGTTACTGCGTGACCGTTAGCGTAAAGCGCAGGTATTGGTCCGCTCCGTCATTCACGTTTAACCAAAAATCGTAGTCACCTGGAGCGGGAAGTCGTAAGCGGAACGCAAGCGAGGGTTGGCCGTCATACTCCCCTCCTTCGAGAGAAGGGTGCATATGCGCATAGCCGGGATTACTGCCGGCATCGCCGAATAACACCGCATGGCCTAAAGAACCCATCAATGGGAACAATTTAACGGCCTGGTTGTCCTTGCCGGCTAATTTGACCCTGATCAGGGCCGTTTGGCCTGTCCGAAAAGTGCTGGAGGTATGACTCATCAGCCTGAGGCCTTCCGTCGCTTTGATGCTTTCACGCGCTTTTACCGGCAAGGGGGCGCGGCACTCCGCCAACATCACGCGTTCGCTGCGTCGCGGGATAAAGTCCGCAAAAGCTTGCAGCGTCTCGCCGGCCTTACCCGTCGAAAATTCCGACGGTAGTAAAAAACTCCATCGCCCATCCTCGGTCGGGGCGGGATGAAGATGCACGTAGGCCCTCTCGCCTTGAATCTGTCGTAAGTGCAGGTGTATTTTTTGGGTATGTGAAAGGGAGATTTCATGATCAAGCAACGGCCGATTGTCTTCGCCTTTTAACCAAAGGAAGCTCGGGCCATCCGCATTTAGCGTCAGTTCCATTTTTACGGGAAACCGCATTTTTTGAGGAGAGTAATAATTTGCCTCTTCGTTGATTCCGCAAAACTCGACCCCGCGCACGAGGAGAGGTTCATGCGCCCCATGTAGGAGGGCGCATTGTGTGTCTGGCAGGAAACTTAGGGCCAGATAACCCAAGAAAGCTAAGGTTGAAATAACCCCGACTTGGGCGCGTTTACTCATTTGCGGGCTGGTGTCAGCATTTGGGCAAAGGTTTGAACGACCTCGCTGGGGTCGAATATGGCGCCTTCTTTTCGCCTTACGATCCTGCCTTCGGCGCTGACGATGATCAAGGCGGCGTTATGAACAATCGTGCCATCGTCGCGCACCGTCAGGATTCCATAATGCTGCATAAGATCTTTGATCTGCTTGGGGTCGCCGGTCAGGAAGCGATGACGCTGAGGGTTGATCTGGTAACCATCCGCATAGGCCTTTAAGATTCCCGGCGAATCGTTCTCCGGGTCGAAGGTGATGCTAAGCAAGCGAACCGATGTCAGGCTGGCGTCTTTATCCAGCAGGTCTGACAGGTTTTTCATCGCTTGGGTCGAAGCCGGGCACATCCGTGCATTGCGGCAACTCGTAAAGATAAAGTTTATGGCCAGAGGAGTGCCGAGGATATCTTTCTTAGTCACTAATTTCGCGGATTGATCCCACAGTGCCATGTTGGGCACTAACTCGGACGGCATCCGGGTCACTAACCGACCCTTATCAAGGGTTTCGCGATGCAAGGCATCGGTGGTCTCAGCGATTTGGCGAAGCGCTTCGAGTTCAGCAGGAAACATTCGTAAGGCCAAATCAGGGTCAATCGTAGGGTTGGTTTCGAATCGGGCACGGCGACCTTCCCAGGCGATGCTATTATCTCCGCTGGAAAGTTTGATTTTTCGAGAAGGTGACGTGATCGGTTCTCCCGAGGAGCTGAGGAGTTGGATTTCAGCTGTGCTTCCTTTGAGGTCTTGCTTAACGATCAATGCGGTCGATACCTGCGAAGGTTCAGCGGCAATTAAGGCATTGAAACCAAGTAAGACGAAGAAAGTGATAGGAAACGATTTCATAACTGGTCCCCCGATGGTCCGAGCATCAGTTCCATCATTCCATGGCGAACCCCGCGATGCGTCAGGTGGAAAGCTTCGGCTCCCGTTAGGTCTGCCAAGGTGCATAAGGTCACGAGGGCCGCCGGCATGATGTCTAGGCGGTCCTTAGGAAGGCCCGGAACGCTTGGACGTTCTTGGATAGGCATCGCGCATAATTTATCTTTTAATTCCCGAATTCTTAAGAGAGGCAATCGCCCTCCAAGAGGTGCTTCCCCGATCGCGCTCAAATAAAGGGCGATGCTAGCGAAAGCTCCGCCCGCTCCAATAATCAAGAAGTTTTCCGCTGCCTTGCTGGGAATGATGGTACTTAGGGTATTGAGCAGATGCGAACGAATCGAAGATTGGTCATGTTCATCTACGACACCCAAACCTCCGCGGAGATAACCATGCGTCAGCCGTACTGACCCCAGAGCAAAACTGCGTGCTAGGGTACACTGCTTACCCCTGAGCGCCATGACCTCCAGGCTACCACCGCCGAGGTCGAAAGCTAAGATGTCCTTATAATCGGCGTAATGGACGTCAGAACGTATGGCTGCGGCCGTCAGTCTGGCCTCAACTTCACCCGAGATGATGGTAAGACCTATCCCGGTCTTGGCCTTGATTCGGTGCGAGAAGATGTCGCGATTCGTACAGTCGCGCACCGCGCTCGTTCCAAGGATGACAAACCGTTCGGCACCATACCCTCGGGCGATAGCTATCAGTCGCTCGATTCCTTCGACCGCTTCGTCCATGATGTCCGAAGGTAATAGCGCGGCTTCATCTCCAGGTTGAAATAGTCTAATTGATTCCGAACTCCGTCCGATCTCCTGTTGGGTTTGGCCATCAGCGACGGCCACCTTGATGGAATTGGAACCTACATCAATAACGGCAATTTTTGTCATGATTAGTAGCGGAAATCTCCTTTGAAGCCGCCGTAGAAATGCACCCCGTCCTGAGTGTCGAATTCGGCCGAACGTACGGCGGTGAAGAAACTGGCGGAAACGGCTTTTAGTTGGAAGGTAGCCCCGAGGGCGAATTGTAAGACGACGGGTCGACGAGTCACGCCGCGGGATGCGTTGAGACTCGTGCCATCAATGGAGTAATTATGCACGACGACTTCGAGCTGCGTATCCGCGAAGCCCCATGCGGAAAAATCGGGCGACAGGTCGTTGGCATCGGGGACAAAGATAGGGTCGTAGCCGTTGGAATGCCGAATATACGAATGTCCCCAGGACCGATCTAGGTTCAGGCCTAAGCGCAGTTGCATGCCCACAATAAATTCGGTGCGAATTGTTCCAAGATCGAGCAACGATCGCACGATCAGATCGCGATACCCCCGGTCAATCGTATCTAAATTGAAACGTCGGCGAAACTCGCCGTTTAAATTCACGACGGGCTCATTGGGCATTTGCGTTCGCCAGCCGGCGGCCGGTTTTAGTCCGACCAAGTGGTGAAAGTTATTCTGGGTTCCAGTTCCGCCTGCAGCCTGACCAATCATCCCGAATTGTAATTCAACAGAGACTAGGCAGTCGCGACGTCCGCCACGGTCTAAGACGGTGCCATATCCGTAGCTAAAATAAGCCGCCCCAGAGTAGGGTAAATCGTCTAAACTGGGATTCGATGAAAGGGTATCAGCCGGAGTGTTAATCTCTTGGGTCAAAGACGCGTAGGCATGCTCGCCTGATGCCAGGGTCAGCTTAATCCCTTGAGTATAATATCGGTCTAGGTTTCTCGCACTGAACTTATCATTTTCTTCGGTTAAGGATACCCGGGTTTTCACGCCGGCCAGAGGTAAAGGTGAATTGAAATCAATCGCCTGCGCCGCCGCAGATAGGAACAGGTAGGTGAAGAGCGCAAGAGACCGCATCGAGGAGGGTAAGCAAAGGCTCGGAAGGCTGGGGGGACAACGCCTTTCTACTTGTGAATAATGTTCTGCCGAAGTATTTGACAGTCAGGATGTCGCAAACTTCCAAAAGCACGTCATCGGCTAGGACGGAAGTCCTCGCGGACGGCACTGCATTGGTCACCTTGGGCGGGGTCTGGTCTCTGCATGAAGAACTTCCCGATATCATCGTCAAGGGCGATAAAGTCCGGGTTAGGGCGGAAGACTTGGGAGATTTCGACTCTTCCCTACCCTCTTGGCTTTACGGCAACTTTAAGAACATTCGACACATTGATCTGGCCGCCCTTCCGCCGCGTCTTCAGGCGTTAGTTCAATTAGCAGAAAAGGCTTCCGTTAACGAAAGCCCTTCGACTGAAAGCAATGTCCTCGAACGTTTCGGCAATTGGGGGGTCGACAGTTCGTCCTCCTGGTCGCGCGCCTTCGATCATATTGGTAATACCGCTTTAGGATTTATCCGATCTGTCTTCGGTCGCGCCAAAGTAAATTGGTCGGACTTACCTCTGCAGCTGCAGACCGCCGGGGTCGATGCGCTTCCGATTGTGGCGCTCCTCGGTTTTCTCACCGGGCTAATCATGGCCTATGTTGGCTTGATTCAATTACGGCAGTTGGGCGCAACGGTGTATGTCGCTAACCTGGTGTCTCTGGCGATGACTCGGGAGATGGGCGCTTTGATGACGGGCATTATTGCGTGTGGTCGAACTTCCACTTCTTTTGCGTCGCAACTAGGGAGCATGAATGTCAGTCAGGAAACCGACGCCTTACGCGCCCTCGGCCTTAACCCGATCGAATACCTGGCCATCCCTCGTATCGTCGCCGTGACGCTGATGATTCCGCTATTATCATTGTTCGCGACATTCATTGGGGTGCTCGGAGGTATGGTGGTGGCATGTGCGGGCGATCTCAGCGTCGAACAATACCTTACCCAAGTCATCCTCGCCATCACCTTCAAGAGCTTCCTCGTGGGCTTCATTAAATCCATCGCCTTTGGTTTCATTGCGGCTTGGGCCGGATGTTATCGTGGTTCCGTCGCGTATCGTTCCGCCCTCGGCGTCGGTGAAGCGGCAACCTCCGCGGCCGTGCTGGGCATCACGCTCATCGTCATCGCGGATGCCATTTTCGCAGTGCTCTTCAATCTCTTCAAGTTCTGATGAGTACAAAGGACGACATCTTGGTCAGCGAAAACCTTTCAATCGGCCACGGGAGTAAGGCGATTATGAATCGGATCAATTTCCGTCTTGCGGCTGGAAAAATCCTCGCGGTCGTCGGCCCGAGTGGTTGCGGTAAGAGCACCCTCATGCGTGCCCTGAGCGGACTCGACGAACCTCTGGCCGGCAAATCCATGCTCATGGGGGTTGATTTATCGCTCGCTGATCAAGCCTTGCGTGAAGCGACCCTGCGTCGGCTTGGTTTCCTTTTCCAAGGCGCTGCCCTTTTCTCTTCTCTCACTTTACGCGAAAACGTTGAAATGCCGATGCGTGAATTTCTCCGGGCGCCTAAACGAGAAATCCGCCAGCTGGCCGAATATAAGCTAGCCCTCGTCGGCCTGGCTGATGCCATGGAAAAACTTCCCTCCGAGATTAGCGGCGGGATGATGAAGCGAGCAGGAATCGCCCGCGCCATGGCCCTTGACCCTGAAATAATTTTCCTCGACGAACCCAGCGCCGGCTTAGATCCGGTCACTTCTGGCCGAATTGATGAATTAATCCTCAAACTCCGCGAATCCTTCGGTACCACCATTGTCCTCGTAAGTCACGAGGTGCCCAGCATCTTACGCACGGCAGACTTCTGCGTTTACCTTGACCCTGACACGGGCACGATGAGTGCCTACGCTCCGCCGCGCGACTTCCTGCGACCAGATTTCACACCCAAAGCCCACGCTTTCTTTACCCAAGCCAGTCTAACTTGAACCATGCGCCGATCAGCCAACAAAACCTTAATTGGTGCCTTTGTCGTAGGGGGAATTATTCTCTTTACCGTGGCTTTCGTGCTTCTGGGCGCAGGCTCTTTTTCGGGCGTTAAACCGAGTGCGATTTCCTATTTCGATGACTCCGTGAGCGGCCTCGATATCGGCGCTCCCGTTAAGTTTAGGGGCGTTACGATCGGCAAGGTTTCTCAGGTGCTGCTGCGTACTACCGCCCAAGGGGCAGCGGATTACTCGGTCCCCGTGGTGATGGAGTTCGCCTCCGACCTCTTGACGCGTCGGGGGCTCGACCAAGCTCTTCTGGAGAAAAACGGCTTGCGCTTATCCATCGAGAAAGGACTGCGCGCCAAACTCCAGCAGCAATCCGTCATCACTGGCGTCCTTTACGTCGAACTGGATTATTTTCCAGACACCGCTTATAAACTCCACGATTTGAAAGGGGAATCTGCTGAAATCCCCACCCAGCCGTCCAACCTCGGAGCCCTTACCCGAGCTGTATCTCAGACCCTCGATCAATTAAGCCGGGTCGACTTCGTTTCCATCACCAAGAAGGTGGACTCGATCTTAGGTCGGCTCGACAAGGGCGCGTCTCAGATCGAATTTGAAAAAATTAATACTAACCTCGTTCGGGCATCTTCAAACATCGCCCAGGTGACAGGTGATCCAGCTGTCACTAAGGCTATCGAAGATTTTTCGACGGCCATGCGCGGGATCGATGGACTGGTCAAGCGGCTGACCACCAAGGTAGACCCGGTGGCCGATGACATCAAGGGCATGGCCACCGCCGGCCGCAAGGCTCTCGATCGCTTGAACGAAACTTCCGAAAACCTCCGGACCCTAACGAAGCCAGGCTCGCCGGCGCGCCGGGACCTTGATCAGGCCTTGGCCGACGTTTCAGATGCCGCCCAGGCGATTAGATCGCTGGCTGATTTCATCGAACGTAATCCTGAAACCATCATTCAGGGAAGAAGTAAGGCCATCGCCCCGTCCTTTATTAAGGCGGTCGAAAAACCTGAAGCGAAATGACTCGAATCTCCATACTCTTGGGCGCGCTACTCACCTTGCCGGGATGTATCGTCTTTGACAAAAAAAGCGAAGCGGTCGCCTTTTACCAATTTAGTTCTCCGTCAGCGACAGCGGCAAATGCAGGGCTGGTCGTCTTCGTCACCCGTGCCTCGATTCCCCCCGCTCTCCGCCGCCCCAATCTGGTGATGCTGGATGATGCCGGCTGGGTGCGGATCGAAGACTCGCATCGTTGGGTCGCTCCCCTTGACCGTCTGATTTCCGAAGCCATTGCGAATCACTTAGCGTCGATTACCGGGATTTCGACAACCTTGCTTGCCCCCCCCGCTGACCACCTTGTCCTTCTGGTCACCGTCGAGCGGATGACCGTTCAGGCACCGAAAGACGCCACCCTTCGCATCCATTTCCGGTTAGAAAATTCATCCGGTGAAGTCATCCGTGAGAAAACCAGCTCCTGGTCGACCGTGATGGATTCGCCAAATTCGGCTGAGTTCGTTCGAGCTCAATCAAAAAACCTCGCTAATGCCGCACACGACATCAGCACATGGGTAAGCCCTAGCGGCACGCCTATTCCGCCCAAGCAGCCATGACCGATTCAGTGCCAAATCCCAAGTTGGGCTACTCCGAGGCCACGGGCGAGATCTGCTACGACTTGCCTTCCTCTTACGTTCCGCATCCCGCTACCGGCCTGCTTCACTTGCCACGTTTTCTGGCTAAAGCCCGCAAGCATCTCGGGGGGGAATTACCCAAATCCTACCAGCGGAACTTCTGTAAAGGATTCGATCGTTTTCTTTGCCTGCACCTCGGGGTCGAACCTGATACCGTCGTGCAATGTGTCCGTGAGTCCGTTAGCCCTCAGGACCTTGACGCCAGACTCCTGGCGATCTTTCCTGCCGACCTGCGCGTGGCTATTTGGAATCGCGAGCTCGTCCAAAAAGGAATGAGCGAAATGGGTCGCGAGGCCCTCGCTGAAGCCAAACGCAAGATGGGTGCCGAAAAGCGCACCGATATTATCTCTTTTGCCGACATGATTGATTTCGATGAAGGCCGCATAAAATGACCACTCCTGACCCACATCCTAATCGCCTCATCATTCGAGGGATTAAATCACTTTTAGCCTGCCTGGAACATCATCCCAAGGCCCTCCGGGAAATCGTCGCCACCGCCGCCTTTGCACCCTCTTTAGCCGAGCACAATAAAGCATTCACCGAACTCGGCGTGAAGAGCCGCATCGTCGGCCCCATCGAATTGGCTGAGACCGCCGAAGGTCCTTGCGACGATGTCTGCGCGTTGACCATGCGTCCCGATCTCGGTCTCGCTCGGGTTTCGGATTTTACCGAATGGCGCGAAACGCACGAAAGCATCGTTATCGCAGATGGCATCACGAATCCCGAAGACTTGGCGGCCATCGCTCGTTCGATGGCGGCTTTCGGGCTCAAGCGTCTCCTGCTCTCTTCCGGTACTGAAAAAATCGCCTTTCATCCCGCAGCTTGGAATCTGTCCCGTGGTTCGATGGAAAACCTGCGCTTGATGCGTGCCGCCGCTTTGGGTGGCTTACTTAAACTGGTGGAAGACCGTTGCTGCGTCGTCGCACTCTCCCCTGACATGGGTCGAAAAATCGACCTAGGTACTCCCGTTCGAGTTCCTGCCCGCCACCTGGCCCTGCTCATCTCGGCCGATCGACTTGATCCGGACCTCCAACCTCGGGTCGAACATTGTTTCCGTTTTCCAGGCATCTTAGGCCAGCCTCCGCTTAATTTATCCGAAGTGACCCCATTAGTCATGGCATGGTTTGCAGCCACCCCTAAGCCCCGCGCTGACGGCTTCATGGCTCGTAAACGCGCCCGCCATGCCAAGGGCAAAGAATCTAATCCTCCGACCGAATAACTGTTCCCATGTCTCAACCCCAACCTGGTCCCGGCGAGAGCGTCATCTCGTTGCAAAATATTAGCCGTAACTTTTTTACAGCCCTTCAACGTCAGCACGACATGCTGGCTTTCAGCATCGCGGGGATGCACACCGCCGATCCGAAGGCCTACGAACATTTCTCGTCCCTTTCGCGGGTGATGCCGGTTCCCCAAGCCCATTTGCCACCTGCGCAGATGCGGGCCTATGCCCGTGGCCTCATGCTCCGTACTACCGTCAACGATCTCTTGGTCTTGGCGGCTGAATGCATGACCCAATGCCACTTGCTTTGTCTCTTCATTCGCGAGCGAGGTAAGAATCAGAACGGCAGTCCGGAAATCGACCGGTTAATCGGCGAAAAACAACAGGCGTTCGCCCAGATGAATCTGCAGGATAAATTCCAGGAATTGGAAGAGGCTTTCGGTATTGTCTGCGAACTTGAAGATGGCGTCTTTAGTCTGGCCGCCGCCCTGCGCGTTTTGGCTCGAGGCGGATTGGTGACCAATGATGACATCGCTCCTGACGGTTCGTTAACGCTCGAGTTTAAGGCCATGAAAGATTTTCCGGCCGACACCGACACCCCGGCGCCAATCGATTCGGCCCCGCCGCTTGATCTCCCCGAAGGTGTGTCTGCCCACCCTTTCTCCGCCCAGGAGATAGTTGCCAGCGATAAGCCCAAGACGGTCTCTAAGCTGACGGACACCCAAAGGACTTTCCGGCCTGGCGAAATGCTTGATTTGACGGACGCAGAATTGATGGGTCTAAACGTCACTTCGGCGAAATTCGTGGATGGTTTGCTGCGGTCAGTCGATTTTTACGGACGAAATCAATTAGGCGAACAGGGTAAATAAGTCTCATGCAAGCCGTCGTCGCCTTGACCCGTCCTCGCTACGTCTGGTTATGGGTGACTGGCGGTTATATATTTCAGGCGATACCTGCGGCGATCCGCGATGAAGCCCTGCCGATTGCCCTAAAAAATACGGGTTCAGCCGATGCCCTCATTACCAGGGTGGTCGCGAGCTTGGGATTGATTCTGGGGGTTAAAATCTTACTCGCTCCGCTAATATCCCTCTTTGCACCCAAGGGTTTCATCCTGTGGACGCAGTTCTTGATCACGGCCGTGCTGGCTTTCTTAGGATGGACCATCGGCGGCACGCTACCCTCACTTGGTTTGATCCTCGGAGGCTTGATGCTCGTATCGTTTCTTGCCGCAAGTCATGACTACGCCCTCGATGGTTACTTCGTCGGTTCCTTGAATGATCAATCTCGCGCCAATTATTCTGGACTCGTAAATTTTGCTTCAAAGTTCGGCGGGGTACTCTGTGGCCCGGCCCTGATTTGGTTAGCCGGCACCTGGATGTCCCACGGCGCATCCCCCCATCAAGCCTGGTCCAATGCGGTGTATTTCGCCGCCGCAATCGCGCTTTTAGCCGTAATCCTAAACTTTATTAGTTTCCGCCAGGAGCCATCCACTCCGACCGATCACCTCACCGTTGCGGAAAGATCCAAGCAGATGCGCGAAGGGTTGACTGACCTTCTCCGTGACCCGCGACTCAGCGCCGTGTTGGGGTTGATCTTTTTTTATCGGGCGAGTGAAATTCATATGGCACGGATCCTCCCCCTTTTTTCCATGGCCGCGACGGCGGCGGGCGGTCTGGCCCTGAGTAATGAAAGTTACGCCATCCTGAGGCTCTGGACGGCCGTTGGCGGATTGGCTTTAGGGGGGCTTGTTGGCTCCTTAGTCGTCGGTCTTTACGGCCTGCGATCCTCCCTGGTGCCTTTAGGCATCGTGATGCACCTGCCCTTAGTATTGATCGCCTGGCTCGCCTATCACCCCGGGCAGCCCCCTCTGATTATAAGCATAGTCTTTTTTCTGGAATACCTGGCCTACGGTGCCGGCCTCTGCGCGCTTTTATTATCCATGATGAAATTAGCGGCTGGTCCCAGCGCCGCAGTTCGTTATGCCGCGCTCTCAACCTGTGCTCTCTTGGCTAATTATCTGCCCGGTCTTTGGGCCGGCACCCTCGCCACGCAATTCGGTTATGCCCATTATTTTACCGGCGCACTGCTCTTAAGCATCCCCGGCATTTGGGTGTCCGTCCGGGCCCGCCGACACTTCGAAGCGGCTTAGGCTTTGGGCAAGACGATGAGTTCCTGTTCGAACTTTATCGCCAAGTACTGCTGGGCAAACTTTTGGACGGCAGCGCCGTCAGTTAAACCCATGCGGCGTTCCCATTCGGCATCGAAATTTGCGCCGAGACCGGCGACTTCGCGGATGAGGGCACCTTGTAGGCGGGCCCCTACGGATTGGCGGCTTTGGCGGCGCGAAACCCGTAGACGTCTTTTCGCATCTTCAATCTCATCGGGTCTGAATTTTCCGGCACGTAACCGATCTAGTTCCAAGCGCATCTCCTTGACGACCTCTTGCGCACTCTCGGGGGAAGTGCCGGCATAAAGATAGAACATTCCCTGATCGACGACTTCGATGCGCGATGCACCCACGAAGTAGGCCAGCCCTTTTTCTTCGCGAATCCGGCGGAAGAGTCCGCTGGCCATACCACTCAAAAGTTCTTCGGTGACATTGGCTGCCACCACTTCGTCGGGCCCAAAGCCGCAATGGGGGAAAGCGATAGCAACCACCGCCTGCTCGCCTTGGGCGCGTTCGAGTGCTTGCGCGGCTTTGAGCGGTTGGTGTAAAGCGAGTTTGCGGGAAGTAAAGGCGACCTTGGGTAAAACCCCAAACCGGGCCTGCACAAAAGCGAGGGCCTCCTTGCGCTCAAAATCTCCGCTGATACCCACGACGATATTTTCAGCTACGACCAGGGATTGATGCAAGGCGCTGAGATTGGCCGACTGAATCTTTGCCAAGGTCTCTGGCGTGCCATTAGAATCAACGCCCAAGGGGTGCGCTCCGAAATATTGTTTCAAGAGCCGTAACCGTGCTTTCTCGACCATATCATCTTCCGCTTCGCGGCAGGCTGAGATCATGGCCGCTTGTTCGATGGCGATGGTGTCGGGTAGCAAGGTCGGGCAAAGGATGCCATCCGCAACCAAGGCCGACACGGCTGCAAAATCCGAACTTAAGCCTTCGCCCCATAGTCCGAGGGATATCTGGGATGCATGGTCACTGAAGGTCATGCCCAACCCGTCCACGATGGAAGCGACTTCTTCCTTGGAGCGCTTGACCGTATCGCGGGCAAAGAGCGTGGATAATAATCCGGTTATGCCCCGCTGTTCCGCATTTTCATAGGCTGCCCCGGCGGATAGGAATACGCCGACGCCGGCCTTGGGCATCGTGCTATCATGCTGAAGCACCACGCGTACACCATTGGTCAAGGTCATCGTCTCGAATTTATCGGGAGGATGGATAATCGTCTTAATCGTGGTCGGCACCGAGACCTGGCCGCCCTTTAAAGTGCCGAAGGTGACCAAGTCGGGCTTCAGCCAGCGACGCGCTTCTTTGGTGAGATCGTCGGTCGAAAGTCTGGCCAGGTGTTCGACCCCGCGTTGTGGCCAATTGATATCGTAGCCGATGGCGGCGGCATAAGCGCTTCGGGAGGTAAAGCCATGGATACTTTTCATCCCATTCACCATCGAAACAACGGCCTGACGGCGTACTTTTTCGAACTCAGCTTGATGGACGCCGCGTTGAAGTAAGCCGTCCACCAATTCGAGCGTCCCCTTTTCAATAGCCGGAATATCCGCCCCCGCCTCACCTGACCAACCCAGCCAAGCTAAGCCTAATTCGCGGATCCCAAAAGCGGAGGCATCGATACTGTGAACGAGTTTACGTTTTTCACGCATCTCGTTCCAAAGCACCGAACTATTCCCCGCGCCCAGCACACCTAAAAATAAATCAAGGGCCGCCCGGCCTTCGTCAAAGAGACCCGGAGCACGCCAACACAGCACGCCTTTGCTCGTATTGACATCCCGGACTAAGTCGGTGCGACGAATGCCGCCCTGAGGCGGTTCGGAGGTCGTCGAGGTCTCCAGGACTGGTCGTCGCACAAAACAACCAAACCATTTTTCCGCCGCAGCAAAGACCTCTTCGACCTCCATCGAGCCGCCGATGGCCAGAACGACATTCGAAGGAACATAGCGCCCAGCATGGTATGCTCTTAGGTCATCCGGCGTGATGCGGACGAAAAGCTCGCGGTGACCAATCACGGGGTGCCGTAACGAATGCGACCTGACGGCTTCGTGTAAAATCGATTCGGCCAAGACGGAATCATGTTCGTCATCCCGCATGGCGATTTCCCGTAAAATAACTTCGCGTTCCATCTTGGCATCCGCGTCCGTGATGAGCGGATCAAAGACCATATCCGCCACGGATTCCATCGCGGTTTCAAAACCTTCTTGAGGGGCATCGATATAATAGACGGTACGATCGAAGGTGGTATAGGCGTTGGACGATCCGCCGCACCGATGGACGGCCTCCGTGAGCTCGCGATTGGAAAATCGTGCCGTCCCCTTAAAGACCATGTGTTCCAGATAATGCGAGATACCGGAACCATCCCAGCGCCCTTCATGCACGCTGCCCGTCCGCACCCACGCTTGGACGGTGCATAAGCCGATGCCTGGTCGGTGAACGAAGACGACCTCCAACCCGTTGGCCAAGACCCTTCGCTCTGGCAACGGACCAGCGATTTGCGCAAAACTTAAGCCTTCGAGGTAGGACATGGATGCATCTATGCCAGCCTATCATGCGGGTGCAAGTGCGACCATACACCGTTCATCATCAAGGTGTGCACACGAAGGGACCCCACTCTGCGGTTGAAATATGCCTTTACCCCTGTATCCCCTATTTTTGAAACTTCGACTTTAGGGACGATTCCACACCTTTACCCTCTCTTTTTTAAATGTATATTCCGCCTGAAATTCGTGCCAACCTCGAAGAAGTCGAACGACGTGCCGGTTATCTCTGGAAATTCCTCGATGTCCCAGGGCGCCAAGTCCTCATCGCGAAGTTGGAAGAACAAATGGGTGCCTCGACCTTTTGGGATAGTCAAAAAAGCGCTCAGAAGGTCATCACAGAATGTAACGGATATAAGACCATCGTCGCCCCCCAGGTCGCTTTTCGTCGTCAGATCGAAGACGCCAAGACTTTGGCGGAACTCATCACCGAATCGCCCGATGGCACGGCGGATGCTGAAGTTGAAGAACTTCGTACCTTGGGAGCCGATTTGATTGCGGCCGTCGCCGATCTCGAGATCGCTTCTTTCCTATCGGGTCTGCACGATAAATCCAATGCCATCATGACCGTTAAAGCCGGCGCCGGTGGCACTGAGTCTAATGATTGGGCTGACCTGCTCTTCCGAATGTATACCCGCTGGGCGGAACGTCGGGGTTTTAAGATCGAAATCGAAGACGTCGCCGAAGGTGAAGGCGCTGGCATCAGCCAAGCGACTTTCCGCATCGAAGGTCCGAATGCCTATGGCTACGCAAAGGCCGAACGTGGCGTGCACCGCTTGGTTCGTATCTCCCCCTTCGATGCGAATGCTCGTCGCCACACGTCCTTCGCCTCGGTCGACGTCGTCGCGGAAATCGACGATGACATCGAAGTCGAAATCGACGAAGCTGACCTTCGCGTCGATGTCTATCGTTCCAGTGGCAAGGGCGGCCAGCACGTCAATAAGACCGAATCTGCCGTGCGACTGACGCACATTCCGACCGGTCTGGTCGTGGCCTGCCAGCGCGAACGATCGCAGGTTAAGAACCGCGCCTTGGCGATGAAGATTCTCCGGGCCCGCATTTACGAAAAACTGCAGGACGACAAGCGGGCTGAAATGGAACGCTACTATGGTGAAAAGGGCGACATCGGCTGGGGTAACCAAATCCGGTCCTACGTCTTCCAGCCCTACCAGATGGTCAAAGACCTCCGGACTGGCGTCGAAACCGGCAATATCCAGGCAGTGATGGATGGAGATATCGATTCGTTCATCAACGGCTGGTTGCGCGCCGGCGGCCCGCGTTCACGTAATAAAGATATTAAAATCGAGGACTAACCTCACGCACGTCATGCCCACCCGGGAAGTTCTCCGTCACAAGTTACTTGAACCGCCCCTGATCGCGGAAAAAATCTGGAAACTCTCGCCCGAGCCTTGGCCGATTTTGCCGGCGCAACTTAAGGACCTCAAAATTATCGGGGCGGCGTGCCTGAGTTATCAACGCGCCCTAGAGCGCCTCTACGTTCGCTCCTTCACGGATAAGAAAATTCTGCGGAACCGCGATGTGTATGCGCCCTGGGTTTCCGCCTACCTTGACCGCTACAAGCCGGCGGGATTGGTCGAACACGGTCGCCACCGTGCCGTCAAAGGCCAGGCGCCGGTCGTCCTCCGTCCAGACCTTCTTATTACCGAACAAGGTTTCACGATGACCGAGCTGGATAGCGTTCCCGGCGGCGTCGGTCTGACCGCATACCTGAATGAAGTTTACGCTGAAGATTTCCCTTCGGTCATCGGCGGAATTTCCATGCCGAATCGCTTCATGCATTCGCTGAGCAAGCTGACGCCTCAGCAAAAATACCCTTTAGTCGCCATCGTGGTGAGCGACGAATCTGCCACCTATCGGCCGGAATTCGAATGGTTGGCCGAAAAGTTGCGGACGCTGGGCCATGACGTGCAGGTGGTGAATCCTTCCCAGATCATGCAAATGGGCGAAGGTTCTTTCATCCCCGTGGATGGCGTACCGCGCAAAATCGACACACTCTATCGTTTCTTCGAACTTTTCGATCTGGCCAATGTTAAAGGTGCCGACGGCATTTTTAATGCAGTTGAAGCCGGGACGCTCGCCCTGACGCCGCCGATGAAAGCGTTTCAGGAAGAAAAACTGGGGCTGGCGCTGTTACATCATCCGCAACTGGTAGAATTCTGGAAAGAAAATCTGCCCGAAGATCACCTCGCCGCCCTTTTTCGGATCGTTCCCCAGACTTGGATCATGGAGAAAACCGAATTACCGCCGACGGCCGTCCTGCATGCACCGAACGTCAATGGACGTCCCATCCGCGAATGGACGGAACTCGCGGAGGCTTCGCAACGCGAACGAAACTTGATCATCAAAGCGAGCGGCTTCCACGAGACCGCCTGGGGTGCCCGCAGTGTCACCCTCGGCAGCGATGTTTCCCGGGAAGAATGGCTCGAAGCGATCGAGGATGCCCTTAACCCCGAGAACGAGACGTTCCACGTGATGCAAGAATATCACAAGCCTTCGCGCCTGACCCACCCCGTTTATGCCGATGATGGCTCAATCGTCCCGGCAGAGGGTCGCGTCAGGCTCTGCCCCTATTTCTTTGTCGACGGAGACACGGTCGAACTTTCCGGCATCCTTTCGACCTTTTGTCCCGCTGATAAGAAGATTATCCACGGGATGACGGACGCCGCCTTGCTGCCCTGCTATCTTATGGCCTAAGCGGACGGGTGCAGGCGGGGCTCCCCACGTCTTGCGTCCGGCGGATTTTAGCTCAATTTGAAGCCATGCGTTGCTTTGCCCTAGGTCTCCTAGCTTTCACGGGTTTGTGCTCTAATCTTTGGGGGGCCGTCAGAACCAAGGTCGACTTGGTCAATCTCACTTCCGAGATTAAGCCCGGACAGACGGTGTTGATCGCCGCGCGTTTCCGCTGCGACCCACATTTTCATATTTACTGGAAAAATCCAGGGGATGCCGGGCAAGCGCCCTCGATCACGTGGTCCGATAAGGCTGGAACGTTGCCCGGAGAATTTATCTGGCCTGGTCCGACCCTGCTTGATCAGGCCGGGGTGATGAATTTTGTCTATGAAGCCGAAACTTTATTACTCATCAAGGTAACGATTCCGGAAACCGCTCGCGGCGAACTTTTACTCAAAGGCAAAATCGAATGGCTGGAATGCGATGACGCTGGCTGTTATCCGCACGATAAAGATGTCACCCTTGCCCTGAAAATCGACGGCCGCAATGCAGCTTATAAATATGACCCTAAACTTTACGTCGCATTAAACCCATCGCTGACGACCACCGGAGAAATCAATGGTAAAACCCTGCGGGTCAGCGTTCCAGCTAGATCGAGATTAAACGGTACCTGGTTTCCGGAACGAAACTTTGTGAGCCCCAATGCTACGTTTAAACAGCAGCACGTTGGTGACACGGTAGATTTTTCGCTAGTGGATGCGACTGAAACGCTCAACTCTGGCCCCGTCAACTTTGTGACAAAGACACCGGCGGGCGACTTCGTGAACATTGCGGTTAAAATCGCCGCACCCACTCAGCAATTGAGCGTCCCGGCAACTTCAAGCCATGGCGAATGGACGCCGTGGAGCCCGGAAGCTCAGGCCAAAGCTCTTGCTGAAGGAAAAATCGTCTACGTGGATTTTACGGCGCGGTGGTGTGCCACCTGTCAGGTTAATAAGCGCGTTTACACCCAGGACGCCGTGCTGAAGGCCTTTGCCGATCACCACGTGGTCATGCTCAAGGCTGACTGGACTAAGAAGGATGCCCTTATCGCCGCTGAATTAAATAAATACGGCCGCACGGGTATTCCGTTAAACGTCATTCTCAAACAAGCACAACCTCCGGCCATTCTTTCCGAGGCACTCACGGGCGGTGAAGTCGTTTCGGCACTTGAGGCCGTCGCTGTCGGCAAGCCCTATCAGGCTTCCTCCGCTACCCATTCTTTCGTCATTTGGCTTCTTCTGGCTTTCGGAGGTGGCATCTTACTCAACTTGATGCCGTGCGTCTTCCCGATGATCGGACTTAAGGTCCTCGCCTTTGCCCGTGAAGCCGGCGCCTCGCGTCATACTATCATCAAAAATGGTCTGCTCTATTCCGCCGGCGTGATCGTGAGTTTCATTACCCTGGCCGGTCTGATCATTGCGCTTAAGGCCAGCGGCAGCTCGGTTGGTTGGGGTTTTCAGATGCAATCTCCGGGCTTTGTCCTTGGCACCTGCGTGTTGATGGTCGTCCTCGGCCTCAGTCTCGCCGGCACCTTTGAAATCGGTTCGAGTTTCGCCGGGATGGCCGCCGGCGCCGGTGATGCGGGCGTTGGATCCTTCTTTTCCGGGATCTTGGCCACGGCTGTCGCCACGCCTTGCACGGCACCTGGCTTGGGTGCCGCCCTTGGCTTCGCTATGGATAAAGATCGCTCAACTTCTGAGACCCTTCTTTTCTTCACGATAATCGGCTTGGGCATGGCTCTGCCCTATCTCTTACTCTCGATTTTTCCACGTTTGGCCGCCTTACTTCCTCGTCCCGGGGAATGGATGGAAACTTTGAAGCAAGCGATGGCTTTCCCTCTTTTCGCCTACGCGCTGTACCTTCTCTGGGTGCTTAACGCCCTCGTCGATGATGCTGGCTGGGTGCGCGATGCCTCTATCGGTCTTGCTTTGATTGCCGCCTCTTGCTGGGTCTTGGGTCGCTGGGCGGCCCCGCATCGCACCGACGGGGAACGACGATACGGCCGCATTACGGCAGGGCTGATGTTTGTCGGGACCCTAGTATATTTATTTGGTTCCCTGCCCTAAGATCTGAGCGATCATGAAATAAAAAGGCCCGCAGAAAGCGGGCCTTTTTCATGTTAACTAACTCGAACGGTATCCTTAGAGGGCAGAGACCGGTGCTGGGGTCGGGCCACCAGCTGGGGCAGGTGCTTTCGACGCACCGGCAGAGCTCGGGGCGACTTTTCCTGCGCCTGAGGTGATGACGCCAGAATAGTTAACATCGACGATCACTGCCTTACGGTCCTTGGCGCCTGATTGACGTCCGGCGGCGCTCTTGTCGGCTTGCTGCTCACCCAAGGCCATGACTTCGATGTTCGCTTGGTTAGAACCGAGCTTGGTCAGGTAATCGCGAGCGGATTGAGCGCGACGGTCCGAAAGGCCAAGGTTGTATTCTTCCGTACCGAATTGGTCCGTGTAACCAGCGATGATCAATTTGGTTCCTTTGGCTTTGCCGGCGATGCCATCAAGCTTAGAGCGTTCCTTGGCTTCGACGGTGTATTTATCGAAATCAAAGTAGACGGTAGCTAAAATGGCTTCGGGAGGAATGTTACCCGAGCGAATGGCATCGGCCATCCGATCAAAGCCAGCTGGACGATGGTCCAAACTGTCGGCGCCATTGCTTGCTCCGTTTTGGTTAAAATCGGAAGGTAAGCGAGAGGGACCGCAACCCACAAGCAGGGCGGAGGCAGTAAGGAGAAGAGAGAGGCGCTTCATGGTTAAGAGGGAATAAAGAAGGGCGGTGCGTGGTCGGCAAGCCTTGACTCGTCTAGTAGCGGGCCACCGTGGTATCGATTTTCAGGGACCAAGCGTTAATCCCCCCCTGGACATTGGAGACTTGGGCGTAGCCTTTGGCCCTTAAAAACTGGGTAACACGCAAGCTCCGGCCGCCATGATGGCAATGAATCAAAACGAGACGGTCTTGGGGGATTTCGGCTAAACGCTCCGAGATCATTCCCATCGGGATAAGTCGGGCTCCGGCAATATTACAAATCCGAGCCTCGTCCGGTTCGCGCACGTCGATCAGCAGTGGCGGCGTGGCGCTGGCTAAAAGTTGGGCAGCTTGTTCGATGCTGACCTCTAAGGGAGTGGCGGGCATAAAAGGAGGCGGCGGACAAACCGTGGCCGCATAGCGCAAGGCTTCGATCTTGTGGATGGAAGGCTGGTCGCCGCAAGTCGGACATGATGCATCGCGGGCCAGTTTTAAAACCGTGGAGGTGCCGGCGGAGATATCCACAACCATCAGCCGGGAAGCGGCACGGCGGCCGAGGATGATCGCCAAGACTTCGGCGGCCATCCATGAGCCGATGACTCCGCAAGTGGCTCCAAAGACACCCGCATCAGCACAAGTCGGGACCGACGACGCATCCGGCATGACGGGATAGACGCATCGATAACACCCGGCCCGAGGAAGAAAAACCCCGACCTGCCCCTCCGAGCGGAGAACGCTGCCATGCACCAGAGGCTTCTGGGCTAAGGTACAGGTATCGGCGGCTAAAAAGCGGGTTGCGAAATTATCTGTCCCGTCGACCACGATGTCATAGCGCCCGATCAGACTCTCGGCATTTTCGGGCGTCAGGCCTTCGGGATGAAGTGCGACCTGTAGGCCTGGATTTATTTCCAACAGTGCTTCGGCGGCGGAAATCGTCTTGGGTAGCCCTAAGGTGTCGAAGCCGTGAATAATTTGGCGGTGAAGGTTAGCGAGTTCAACTTTATCGGGATCAGCGATACCGATGGTGCCCACGCCTGCGGAAGCGAGATAGAGGGCGACGGGTGAGCCCAGTCCACCCGCGCCTAACATCAGAACCTTGGTATCCCTGATCTTGACTTGGCCACCCTCCCCGACTTCCGGAAGCCTTATCTGACGGGCATACAGGGCGCGTTCGTGGTCGTTCAGGGGTGCATTCGCTGCCATAGCCGCAATGGAAAGCACCTAGCCAAGGGTGTCAAACCCCTCCCAACGCCAACGAAGGTGTCGGATTGAAATATCTATAAACCTCTCCACGTTAGGCTCGTGGCAAAGGTCTTTCTCGGCATCGATTATGGTTCAAAGCGGATTGGGCTCAGCCATGCCGATGAACTCGGCTTCGCCTTCGCCCTTCCGGCCGCGACCGCGCCCGAACTCGCTGAGAGGTTCACCCAGATTGCTCACGAAATTTCCCGACTTCGCGTAACCCAGATCGTCCTAGGCTACCCCCTGTCCGTGGAAGGCGAACGAACCAAGCGTTGCGATGAAGTGGATGCCTTCGCACTCGAGCTTGCCCGCCGTTATCAACTTCCCATCGAAAAAATCGACGAGGCTTTAACCAGCCTCGCCGCCGATGAGATGGGTGGCCGTAAACCGCGCTCGACCAAAGAACGGCAAGACCAAGCCCGCTCCGGCGAGCGCGATTCCCGCGCCGCCGCCGTCCTGCTGCAAGACTACCTGAATAGCCGCGGTATCGGAACAAACCTCGCTTGATCCGATGCCCAAGAAAAAACCGATGGTCGTGAAGGTTGAGCGCTTTCTGGCTACGGTGGCTTATGACGGTACGGATTACATCGGTTGGCAGATCCAGACCAGCCATGGGTCAATCCAAAGCGAACTCGAAGGTCGGCTTTCTCGCATCTTGAAGAAGCCGATCACCATTCATGGCAGTGGTCGGACGGATTCAGGCGTGCATAGCGTCGGTCAGACTTTCCACTTCGACGCGTTTTGGCCCCACCCACCGAAGCTTTTGGTTCACGCCATTAATTCCTGCGACCAAAAGGGTCTTTTGGTCACGCATCTTCGTCGCGTTCCGCCCGCATTTCATGCTCGTTATTCCGCCATCGGAAAGCAGTATCGATACGAAGTTTGCCATGGCTATCCCCCGCCCTGGGAAGCGAGGTATTGCCTCGGCACGGGAAAAAAAATCATGGACATCACCGCCATGCGTAAGGCGGCTAAACTTCTGGTCGGAAAACACAACTTCATCGCCTTTGGCGCCAATCATGGACAATGTATGGAGAAGGAAAATCCGGTGAAAGACCTCCGCCGGCTCGATATCTTTATCAAAGGCCCCCGAATTACCATCATTACGGAAGGTAGCGGTTTCCTTTATAAGATGGTGCGACGACTCGTTGGCGGGCTGCTTCGCGTCGGCGATCATAAGATGCCTCCCGAACGGTTGGCCGCCTATCGCGAAGAACATATTATTACGGCGGAAGTCCCCACGGCCCCTGCCCGCGGGCTTTTCATGGATAAGGTCATCTATGACCCGGCAACGCTTCGGCGGACGAAACGCAAGGTGCCTTAAGTAGTCCAGCCTTTGAGCGGCTCTTAATGCCCGCTTAATCTGCTAAATGGTAAAATTAGGATTCTTACCTCGACCATTTCTATGAAACTATTTGCCGCTTCAATATTTTTAATGGCAGCCGTCAGCACCCTGTGTGAAGGTGCGACGGACGTCAACTTGGTCTCAATGTTTGATAAGCGTTCGCTGGTTAAGCCCATCACCGAAATCGAAGGCACACTTTCGGATGGCTCGAAGGCAATCGTTTATAAAATCGTGGTTCGCTCAATCCCGTGGGATCACGCCATGGGCCCTTGGGCGCCCAACACCTTGAAGGACCAAGGCGGCTTCTGGGAAGATACGGTCGACAAGAAGCTCTACCGCGTCGACGCAACTTATCTAAAGCTCTTGAATACGCGCGGCTGGAACATGTTCGAAGCGGACGGCACGGTGCATAAGACGAAAAACCGGACCGAGTTTGACAAGGTCGCCCGACAAGAACTTGCCGGCTGGACGTTTGAACAGGCCAAGGCCGACGGCGTCATCAATTCAGTCATAGATCTCCAACCTACCGAACAAATCGTCACGCTTTTCCTACCTAAGAATCCGAAGGCTTCCGCCAAGGTCACCATGCTTCGGCAGGCTAAGTTCTCCCCGCGTTCCGGATTGGGCATCAGCGTCAACGGCGTGCGCTTCTTCCCGCCCGAGCCCGTTGATCGCATTACAGCCTTTCATAATATCGCGCCGCTTGATCCGCAGGGCGGGCACACCGGCTTCGGACACGAATACCATTATCACCGTGCCCCCTCCGTCATGAATAATGATAAATCCGGCAAGGTTGTTGGATTTGCCTTAGACGGTTTTCCGGTTCGAGCGCCCACTGAACCCGATGGTTCCGTCCCGAAGGGCTTAGACGCCATCCATGGCCATGAGCATGATAGTTTGGGTTACCACTATCACGTCAGCAACGATTGGCCCTATATCCTTGGAGGATTTAAAGGTCCTCTGGGCACGGCTTCACTTGGCGATGTCGATGTCTGTGATGCTACCAAGACGGGTGGCGACGGCGGCAAGGGTGGCAAAGGCGGCAAGGGTGGCTCCAAGGGCGGCGACGGCAAGAAGGGCCCGCCCTCTGAAGGCAAGTAAGCCCGATGCGCCTGCTCCTCACGTTGCTGGTCTGCCTAGCGCTCATCCCTGAGGCCGCGGCGCAGAACGCCAAACCCAACGTCGTCGTCATCATTGCGGACGACCTGGGGTGGAATGATATCGGCACCCGTAATCCGCAGATCGTCACGCCTAACCTCGTTAAGCTGGCCAAGGATGGTGTCGAACTTCAGCGCTTCTACGGCTACCCGGTCTGCAGCCCCGCGCGCGCTGGTCTCCTGACCGGCGTGCTCCCGCGCCGGCTCGGCCTTGTCAACATCATCATGCCTGGGCAGGCCGGCATAACGAAAGCCACGCCGACCCTGCCCGCCAAACTGAAGTCAGCCGGATACACGACCTCGCTCATCGGCAAATGGCATCTCGGCAATCAGAACCCCGCTGCGGCGGTGGGCTTCGACCACTTCTATGGCTTCATGGGCGGCGAAGTGGATTACCTAAAGCACACCGACATGCGCGGCAAACCGGACTGGCAGCGCGACGGGAAGCAGATCGAAGAGTCCGGCTACACGACCTACCTGTTCGCTGACGAGGCCTCGAAGCAGATCCGTAACCGCGACAAGGCCAAGCCGTTCTACCTTCAGGTGGCCTTCAACGCGCCGCATATCGATCTCGCCGCCCCCGAAGACCTCGTCGCCAAGCACAAGGCCGACGGCCTTTACGGTGCCGTCGTCGAAGGCCTCGACATCGGTATCGGCCGCATCTTAGCCACGCTCGATGAACAAGGCCTGCGCGATAATACGCTCGTCGTCTTCGTTTCCGATAACGGCGCCCCGCGCCGCACAGGTTCCAACGCCCCGCTTCGCGGCTACAAGGCCTCGGTCGAGGAAGGCGGCATCCGCACACCGGCGATTATCCGCTGGCCCAAGCGCATACCCGCCGGCGTGAAGCTCGACCAGCCCATCGCGATCATCGACCTCTTCCCCTCGATTGCCGCCGCTTTGAACCTGCCTTTGACCGCCGAACTCAAGATTGACGGGGTCAATCAGTGGCCCGCCATCGCCGGTGGCAAGACCTTGCCCCGGCCGGCTTTCCTCGTGGCCTCTTCCGATATCGCGCTCTTCGACGGTGACTGGAAATTAGTTGAGACCAACGCGGGCCAACGGACGCTTTATAACCTCAAGGCCGATATCTCCGAAGCAAAGGATCTCCTCTCCGCCCAGGCCGAACTAGCCGCCAAGCTGGGGGCCCAGTTGAATACGCTCAAGAAAGACCTGCCAGCCTATAGCGCCGGCAGCATCGGCCCCGGCGGCGGCAAGGGCGGTAAAGGTAAGGGTAAGAAGTAGCCCCTTAACGCCCGCTTAAGGCTCCTTCAGGTATACTTACCCTATCCTTATGAACTCCCCGCTGCGCACTGTCTCCCTTCTTCTCCTGCTCACGGTCTCCGCCCACGCCGCCGCTCCTGCCGAAGGTAAGAAGGCCGGTAAGGGTGGCAAAGGTGGCCCGCCCGCCGGCTCCGTCGACATGGTCGCCGCGGCCAAGCCGTCCGAAAAGAATATCACGTTTAAGCTCACGAGCCCCGCGGTGAAAGACGGCGAGAAGCTCCCTGTCGAATTCACCGGCGATGGCGCCAGCGCCAGCCCGCCACTCGCCTGGACCGGCATACCGAAAGGCACGCAGAGCTTGGTGCTGATTATGCACCACCTCGACCCGGAAGGTAAGACGAAGATCTATTGGCTGATGCATGACATCGATCCGCAGACGACGAGCGTCGCCAAGAACGCCACCGACTTCGGCAAGATGGGCATCAGCACCGTCCATAATCGCGTCGAATACGCCCCGCCGCACTCCAAAGGTCCGGGCGAAAAGAAATACGTTCTCACGCTCTTCGCCTTATCCGCGAAGCCCGACTTAAAGAACGCCGCCCAGCCCATCACGGCGGAAGTACTCTTGGCCGC
>QYQK01000141.1 GCA_007280935.1 Opitutales bacterium | reverse complement strand
CCACGATAATTTCCGGCGGACACACCGAAGTCGGCCTCGATCTTCCAAAAAGTCTTGGGGACAAACCCGCGGATTTCCAATTCGCGCTTCACGATGAGCATCAAGGTGGGGGTCTGGACGCGGCCCACGGAAAACACGTCACGTTTCGCACCGCCGATTCGAATAGTGGCAAAGCGACTGCCATTCATGCCCACCAACCAATCGGCTTGGGAGCGCCCAATGGCAGAACCTAACAAGCCAGCCTTGGCTGATTCTGGCAGTAAATGTTCAAACCCATCGGCAATCGCCGCATTGGTCATGCTCGTCAGCCAAAGTCTTTTCAAGGGCAGGTGGCATTTCGCGAGTTGATAGACGTAGTGCAAGATCAGTTCGCCTTCGCGACCGGCGTCGCAGGCATTCACCACTTCGCCGACGTCGTCACGTGAGAGTAATTTCTTCAAAAGTTTAAACCGATCGCCGTTGTTCCGTTCGCCAATGACAGCTTTCAGAATATCAGGACTGGCGGAACCATCAAAGCCTTCAGGCAGGATCGGCAGGTCTTTTAGGGTCCACCGCTTGAGCTTCTCATCTAAGTCCTGCGGATCCTTCAAGCGCACCACGTGGCCGATGGAGGAGCTAATCACCCACTTTTCGTTCTCAAAGATTTCACCCGACTTCGGCACCTTCAGCACCTTGGCGAGGTCGCCGGCGACGGAAGGCTTCTCGGCGATGACCAGAATCTTCGAACCGGTTGGGGCGATCGAGGCGTTTTTAGACTGCGGGGATTTCTTGCGCATGCGTGGGATTATAACCGATTGTCAAATTCGGTTACATTCCTTGCTCGGCAAGGGAGTCATCGAGAGCGGCGATTAAAGTGGTGATGGTCGCGTCGGTCTCGTCGCCCATATTGGAGATCCGGAAAGTCTTCCCTTTTAATTTTCCATAACCCCCGTCGATGACGAGTTTGTGCTTTGCTTTCAGCGTCTTGTTCAGCAGTTCCAAGTCGGCATTCCGGTCGTTCTTGAAGCAATTAAGCCCACGGGTGCCGAACGGGACTTCTGGAAAGAGCGAGAAGCCTTTGGCTGAACCCCAAGCCCGCATGCGCTCATTCAAGTGTAGGTGACGGGCAAAGCGATTTTCCAGCCCCTCGGCTTCGATTTCGATGAGGCGCTGTTGCAAACCATAAAAGAGGGAGATGCAAGGCGTCGAAGGAGTCATGCCCTTTAAGTGATTGTCGTGGAATTCAATCAGATCGAAGTAATAGCCGCGATCGGGCGATTGTTTAGCGCGGGCGCGTGCCCGCTCACTGACGGCGAAGATCGTCAGACCAGGCGGTAGGGCCAAGGCCTTCTGAGACCCGGTAAGAAAGATATCGATGCCGAGTTCGTCTTTCTTGATGGGGATCGTCGAGAAGGAGCTGACAGTGTCTGCAATCGAAATGACATCAGGAAACTCGCGGACGACCGCCATGATATCGGTAATCGGGGAGAGCGTGCCGGTTGAGGTTTCAGAATGGATAAAAGTAATGCAGTCGAACTTGCCCGTGGAAAGCGCCTGCCGGACAGCCGCAGGGTCGATCGGCTTACCCCAATCGAACTGGAGGGCTTCGGCGTACTTGCCACAACGCTTGGCGACGTCGTTCCACTTGTCGGAGAATGCCCCATTCATGCAGTTGAGCACGCCCTTGCGGCAGACATTGCGAAGGGCGCCTTCCATCACGCCCCAGGCGGAGCTGGTGGCCAGGTAAACGGGGTCCTGGGTATAGAACATCGACTGCAACCGGGGCTGCATATCGTTGTAAAGTTTTACGAAATCACCCGAACGATGTCCGATCATGGGCTTACCCATGGCTTGGACAATCGAAGCGGAGACGGTCAAAGGACCGGGGATATAAAGACGATAGCTCATCGTTGGAAGGTAGTTAAAAGTTCGACGGAGACATCGGGGTTGTCGATACGAACAATTCTGCGGTTGTGCTCCGCCAGGGTCGCCGTCTTAGGCTTCCAGCCCTTGGCTTCTTCGGGACTTAATTCGGCGAAGGTCATCACTACCAAAAGGTCGCCGGGGCGGCCGAGATGGGCGGTAGCGCCATTAAGACAGACTTCCCGGGTGCCGGCAGGGGCGGGGATGGCGTAGGTCTCAAAACGTTCACCATTCGCCAAATTACCCACCAAAATCTTCTCATAAGGCAACATCCCGACCAGGGCCATTAGCTCTTGGTCGATGGCCAAGGAGCCCTCATAATCGAGCCTGGCGCCGGTGACCTCGGCTCGAAGTAATTTGGTGCGCAACAGGTGGAGAAGCATGGCGCTAGGTCGTCCTTCTCAATCGGGATGCTTGCCTGCGTCAAACAACTTTGCATCAATTCGTCCATGTCCGCGAAACATCGAGGGTTCTTTTCGTCTCTAGGAGAGGCTATTGCGAGCTATGCCGTGGACGTTGTTTATGAGCGCAAACGGGGGATGGGAGCACGGCTATTAGGGGGCTTTCTACGGGTTCTTTCATGGATTTTTGAGGTGATCGTACGTCTGCGCCTCTGGCTCTATCGTAACCGCCTTTTTAGGGATACCCCCCTGGGTTGTAAGGTCGTGGTGGTCGGGAATTTGACCGTAGGCGGCACGGGCAAGACCCCCGTCGTCCTTAAAATGGCTCAAGTTCTTGCCCGAAGAGGGCGGCGGGTCGCGATCTTATCACGTGGCTACAAAGGTGCCTCTGATTCCATGTTTAAGCGTTTTGGGCGCTGGATCGTGCAAGGTAACCGGCCGGCACCCTTAGTTGTTTCTGACGGTAAAGCGGTCTTAGTGGGCCCAGATGAAGCCGGGGATGAGCCCTATATGTTAGCCCGAAATTTAGCCGCCGAAGGGGTCGTGGTCATTGTCGATCGTGACCGAGTCGAGGGAGGGCGCTTTGCCCTGAGGCAATTCGGGGTCGATACGATCCTGCTTGATGACGGCTTACAATACCTACCCTTACGGGGTCAGATCAACCTGCTCTTAGTGGATAGTCGCGATCCGTTCGGCAACGGTTCGTTGCTCCCGCGGGGCATTCTGCGAGAGCCGATATCTAATCTCAGCCGCGCGTCTTACGTCTTCTTGACCAAATCCTCCGGCCAGCCAGACCCTCAATTAATTGCCTTAATCAAGAAGCATAACCCTAAGGTCGAAATCATCGCCTGTGCCCATAGCCCGCAAGAATTGATTGCGGTCGATCACGCAACGAGCTCCCCCTTATCCCATCTGGTCGGCCGCCGCGTGATGGCTTTCTCCGGTATCGCCACCCCGGAGCGCTTTGAGGAAACGTTACTCGCCCAAGGGGCTGTCCTCGTTTCCAAGCGACGTTTCTTAGACCACCACGATTTCAATGATGAAGACTTAGACGAGGTGCTCGAGCAGGCCTTACGTTATAAGGCAGAGATGATTGTCACCACCGAAAAAGATGCGGTGCGCCTCCAAGGCCGTTTTAACCCACCCATCCCGCTGATGTACGTCAGGCTGGAAGTTGAAATCTTAGGTGACCCCGAAGGCTTTAACGCCGCCGTGGAACGGATTTGCTTCGGTCCTTCTTCGGCGCGATAGCGACTTCGGCTTGATGATTCCGGGCCAGACGAAGGAAGAAATCCTGGGCGGTCGGAGCGACTCGTCCTTCCGCCGCGCACGCGACATAACTGCCATCAGGTTGCAGGCTTTTCGCATCCCCGAAATGGGTGGCATAGGTCTGGATAATTTCCTGCTCCAAGCGACGCCGTAAGATTTTGTTAGTTATCGGGAAGATACACTCTACGCGACGTTCGAAATTACGCGGCATCCAATCGGCGCTACCCATCAAGATGATGGGTTCGCCCCCCGTATTCTCGTAACGGAACATTCGACTATGTTCGAGGAAGCGACCCAGGAAGCTGCGAACCCTGATGTTTTCACTTTTACCCGGGAGCCCAGGAATCAAACAACAGATTCCGCGGACGATAATCTCCACTTTCACTCCCGCCTGAGATGCCCGATAGAGTGCGTTGATCACATCCGGGTCGACCAAACTGTTCACCTTGGCGAAGATAGAAGCTTTCTGGCCGGACTTGGCGGCCGCGGTTTCGGCGTTGATTAGCTCGACCGTCCGGAGCGCGAGGTTAAAGGGCGCGATGAGTAAGTGTTTAAAAACTGGACGACTCAGGTTACCCGTGAGCACGTTAAATAATAACCCGACCTCGGAGGTGATGGCTTCATCCGCCGTAAACAAAGAGAAGTCGGTGTAGATCCGGGCGGTCTTGGGGTTGTAATTGCCCGTCCCTAGGTGCGCATACCGACGCAGTCCGCCCTTTTCCTGCCGCACGACCAAGCAGGCCTTGCAGTGCGTCTTAAGTCCGGCGAGCCCGTACACCACGTGCGCACCGGCTTCCTCCAGCTGACGGGCCCATTCGATGTTATTCAGTTCATCAAAGCGTGCACGTAATTCGACGAGGGCGGTCACTTGCTTGCCGTTGCGTGCCGCCTCCTTGAGCGCTTCGACGACCGGCGAATCGCCACTCGTCCGATAGAGGGTCAATTTGATCGCCACGACTGCTTCATCGCGGGCGGCCTGACGGATAAATTCCACGACAGGCATAAAGGATTCATAAGGGTGATGCAGCAGGTAATCCTGCTTAGCAATTCGTTGAAAAAGCTTGGATGCGTCGGCTAGTTCAGGTTGCACCACCGCCGCGAAATTAGGGTAGAGCAGGTCGGGACGTCCGACGAGATCGATCAGACTGGCCAAGCGCAGCATATTAACCGGACCTGGAATCTTGAAAGCGTTATCGGCGGATAAGCCGATTGCTTTGAGTAACCATGCCATCTCCTCATCGGGAGCTTCGCTCTCGATTTCTAACCTAACCGGAGCACCCTTACGTAGGTTTCTAATTTCTTCCTCAATCGCTTCCAAAATATTTCCCGCCTCGTCCTCGTCCACGTAAAGGTCGCTATTTCGCGTGATCCGGAAAGCCCAAGAGCCCTGGAGCTCCAATCCTGGGAACAGCCGGTCGATGAACGACTGAACGACATGGCTTAAGAGGGTGAAATGCTTTCGCGAACCATGGTTAATCGCGATAATCCGTGGCAACATCCGTGGGATGGGCACAACCGCACGTCGTACCTCGCCATTCACCGGATCCTTCAGCAATACCAAGAGGTAAAGCCCCTTGTTCGTCAAAACAGGGAAGGGGTGGGAAGGGTCAATCGCCAATGGAGTTAGACCCGGAAAAATCTCCCGATCGAACAAAGTCGAAAGCACCTGGCGATCCTGCGAGTCAAGCTCGGCGCGCGACTTTACCAGAATGCCTTGTGCGACCAACGCGGGTAATAATTGGTCCTTCCAGCAATTTTGCTGGGCATCGACAAGTTCGCGGGTCTTTTGTAGAACCTCCAAGAGGAAGTCGCGGGTCGCCGGGTGGCTTGCGGACTCTTCCTGTTGCATAATGCCGGCGATTCGAATTTCGAAAAACTCGTCGAGGTTCGAACTGACAATCGAAAGGAACCGGACTCTTTCGAGCAAAGGGACGGAGATGTCTTCGGCTAATTCGAGTACGCGGCGGTCAAAGCTGAGCCAACTAAGCTCGCGATTAAACATGTTCATGACGGTTGGGTATGAAGTTGCCAAACAATGTGTTGTAGCCGGGAGCGATGAATAATCCATATTTTATCGTTAATTTCTGCCCAGAAATCGTTAAATATGGTCGTTCGGCGTGTTACGTTCGGGTGAAAATCATCGGGGTGACCAAAAAACCTCGAAATCACCCGATTTGACCAGACGTATCTTGGCGGCCGGCGGTTGGTCATGACGCACGACATCTCCCCGGCCGAACTGGCCCGCCAATTTCTTGACTTCATGCTTTGAGAGGCCGCGGGTCGGCACTTCCACGGCTTCGATTAAACCCTTTCGAACCGTTATGAAACGAAGCAGACCCTTGATAATCTGAACGTCGGAGACCAATCGCGCGCATTGCGCGGGCAGTGGCGCGACAGTCGCAGAAGTGAAAGCCGCAAAGGCGTATTTAATATCGCGCAAGTCGCGATGTAGCCGGCGATTGACGAAATCTGTCGAATCAGGGGTCTTCCAGGCACGGGCTTCGTGATTCCAATGTTCGGCCCCAAGCAATTGAGGACAGACGTCGTCGTCGAGATCGGACCCTATCCGCGTGAGAACACCTTGGGCACTTACCTCATCGCTTAATCTTTGCAGGCGCTGGGCGGTGACGCGGAGCGCGGGCTCAAGGATCAGAATCAGTCCCCCAGGATTTAGGTGAGCCTTCAACTGATCAACCCAAGCCAGCAGATTCGTAGGATCGAGTTGGGTCATCTCATTCATGACAAAACCTGCCACGATGATATCATAAGAACCCTCCGGCCAGGTTTCGGATCGGGCGGCATCTCCCACGCGAGAGCGCACTGATACTCCGGCACCCAAGGTAGCGTGGGCAAAACCCTCTGCTGCGACCAAGGCCATGGGCGACCTATCAATCGCAGTCAGCGAGATCTTAGCATCCGTCAGCTGAGCCAGACAATGCGCAGCGGCGACCCCGCAAGAGCCCGGACCAGAGCCAAGGTCGAGGATGGAAATCTCCCCTCCGGCGGGACGCCATTGCCGGAGTTCATACGCATGCGCCAAGGCAAACGACGTCCGGACGAAGCTTTGCGGAAGAAAAAATATCCCGTAACCGGCCAACAATTCAGTATCAGCGAAGTATTCGGGGAATTTGTGCTTCGGGCGCTCGGTGGTAAACAGGTCCGAAAGTCGGCCGACCGCGGGGGTGATTTTTTCCAATGCCTCATCTCCGATTCGGCCGGTCGCCCGTTCGACTTGAGCCAGCCAGAATGCTTCCGCCGCGGCCGGGTAATCTCCCCAGGCTTTAAATTCCGACATCTCTTCGGCCCTCAAGGGCGCTCCGTAAGGTCGCTGGATCAGCAAAAGTCAAACCGCTCCCGCTGGGCAAACCAAAGCCGATACGTGAAACCTTAACACTAGGTTTGATGGCAGTGATGCTTTCCCGGATGAAATGGCAGGTCGCCTCGCCCTCGATATCATTACCTAAGGCCAGAACGACTTCGGTGATTGGCTCATCTTTAAGCCGACGCTCGAAGGTCGCTAAATTAAGCTCTTCGGGGCCGATGCCATTAATCGGTGAAAGCCGGCCATGTAAGACGTGATAGGTCCCGCGGTAAGCGGAAGAGCGCTCGATCGACATTACATCGGGGACCTGTTCGACGACACAGATCGATCCGGCATCGCGCTTGGGATCGAGGCAAACCTCGCAGGAATCTGATTCAGCCAAGCTTCCGCAACGCGAACAACGGCGAACGGCGAGGGCAGCGGCCTGGAGAGCAGACAGCAGTGGCTCCAGCTTTGCCGGGCGCTCAACGAGCAGGTGTAATGCGATTCTTTCCGCCGAACGATGACCCAGACCAGGTAAAAGCTTCAGCAACTGGCGGACTTTGTCGAAAGAAGGCGTCACGAATGGTCCCGGAGTTATGTTTGTTAGCGAAGATTACCAGCATCTAGCCTGGTTTTAATAAGAGTTCGGAACAGGGCGGGGGAGTCAAGGTTTGCTCACGGCTTGCACCTGAGGCCAGCCTATTCAAATTAAGAGTATGCACGCACCGCGGGATCTACAAATCGTCGGAGACTTTGTGGCCATCACTTGGGATAATGGCGCCCAGGACATCGTCTCCGGTGAAAAGTTACGTGAGCGTTCGCCGAGCGCCGAAAATATGGGCGAAGTTGATATTCTTGGCCAACGTTGGGGCGGGGACGGTCCTCGCCAGTTTCCGGGAGTGTCCGTGCAAAGCCTAACACTAATAGGTAACTATGCGGTGACTTTTGTGTTTAGTGATGGTCATCGAACGGGAATATACAGTTGGGAATACCTGCAGAAGATTGCCCGAGGGTCAGAATAAACTTTTACGGATTGCCCCTTCTTAAATAGCCGTCACATTTTAGAACGTGAAAAAGACTTACGTTCTGGATACCAACGTTCTCATTCATGACCCCGAATCGCTTTTTAAGTTTGATGAGCATATCGTGGCGGTGCCCGTGGAAGTCTTATCCGAACTGGATCGGCTAAAGACGCAGCCGGGACAACTCGGTGCCAGTGCCCGACGCGTTAACCGCTCGATCCGAAGCCTCTTCGAAAATCGGCCCCTGAAAGAAATCGCCGAAGGCGACCCGACTAAACCCGGAGCTCTGCATGCCACCCTACGTGACGGAGGAGAGTTGAGGGTGGTCGTCAATGAGTCGTTGATTCGCGATCACTTTAACGGAAGCCGTTCCGATCGTCTCCGCGCCGTCTTCATGCAGGTCGATGCGCCGGACCATCGCATCATCGCTTCCGCTCTCTATTTGCGCGATACGGCGGACGGGCCTGTCATCCTTGTCACCAAGGATGCCTGCATGGCGCTCAAGGCCCAAGCCCTCGGCTTAGAAGTACAAGACTATCGGAACGATCGGATCGAAACCAGCGACGTGGGCGAATACAAGACCCTGACGATTTCCGCTTCGGCGATGCATGATTTCCGCGATATGGCGCAAGTTGAGATTAAACTAAAAGATGAAGATTTACCCGTAATTAACGAGTATGTCATGCTCGCGTCCGATTCATGGAGCGAACCGGCCCGGCACGTCGCCGAGGGCGCCTTCGTGCCCTTGGGACTTTATCGCGAGTTTCTTTCCACGCAAAGCGGGGCCCGGAAAGGGCTGCAGATGCCCCGCGGCATGCGGGTCATTCCAAAGAATTTTGAACAGTGGATCTTCCTCGATGCCCTCCTGAACCCCGATATCAAATTAGTGACCTGTTTCGGGCGTGCCGGCACCGGCAAGACCTTTCTCTCCATCGCCGCCGCTCTTTCCCAAGTGTTGAGCGATTTCTCTCCCTATAAGAAGCTCTACGTCTCGCGTCCGGTCGTGCAAATCGGCAAAGACATCGGCGCGCTACCTGGAACCAAAGAAGAAAAGCTCTCTCCTTACATTCAACCCTACTTCGATAACCTTGAAGTGTTATTTTCCAAGAACGGTGCCCCGCCGGTGCCGATGGCAGCCAAGGACACCGTCGCGACCGACTCCCAACGGAAACAAAAAAAGGCCCAAGCACTCAAGGCCGCCCCGCCGATTTTTGGTTCCCAATTCCAACAAGTTAATCAACCGCGGAAGCCCTACCAGTGGCTGATCGATTCCGGCTTGATCGAAATCGAGGCGATGACCTTTATTCGCGGACGATCCATCGGGCACGCCTTCATGATTGTCGACGAAGCACAAAACATGACGCCCCATGAGGCGAAGACCGTCATTACCCGTATCGGCGAAGGTTCTAAGGTCGTGCTCATCGGCGACCTTGACCAAGTCGACACCCCGTACTTAGACGGTAAATCCAACGGTCTGATTCATACCCATGAACGGATGAAAGGCTATGCGATTACGGCCAATGTACGCCTATTACATGGCGTCCGTAGTGCGCTTTCGGAGTTGGCGGCCAAGGCAATGTGAGCAACTTCTATGGTCTTTGACTGACGTCGGCTCACTCCATCCTTGCCGATGGTTGTGTGGCAAGTTTCCCTCAGTCACGTGGAGAAAGAAACGCCGATGCAGAAGCAGTACCGCGAGATTCGAGAGAAGCTCGCACCTGGTACACTGCTGCTTTTTAGGCTCGGTGATTTTTATGAAGTCTTTGGCGAAGATGCCGAAATCGCTTCCAAGGTCCTCGGTCTGACCCTCACGAAAAGGCATGAGACGCCGATGGCTGGGTTGCCACACCACGCGGCGACTACGTATGTGAATCGTCTACTTGCCGCGGGCTGGAAAGTCGCCATTTGCGATCAGATGGAAGCGCCGGTGGCCGGTAAACTAGTCCGCCGAGCCCTTTCACGTATCCTCACGCCTGGCACCGCCCTGGAGGATGCCCAATTAGATTCACGCCGGGGCAACTACCTGGCCGCCATTCACTGGGACAAGCAAGGGTGGCACGCCGCATGGTTGGACGTTTCTACCGCGGACTTTAGGTTGGCTACCGACGCCTCGCCCCATCGACTCTTACCGCTTCTTCATTCGGTTTCGCCTCGTGAAATCATCCTCCCGGAGGGCCTTGAAGTCTCTTCGGAATATCGCGAAGCCTTGGAAGTATTTTTGCAAGGTCGAGCGACCTCACGCCTGCCCGGTTGGAATTTCGAGATCGATGCGGGCGCCCGCCTTGTTGCGCAGACGTTATCCGTCCATGGTTTGGCCGGTTTCGGTCTCACGGATCAACACCCAGCGCTCGGCGCAGCCGGAGCCGTCTTAGGCTATGTCACGGATTCGCTCTGCGATCGTCCGAAAAACCTCTTCAGGTTAATCGAGGCAAAATTAGGCTCATCAGTCCTGCTGGACGCTGCGTCTTCCCGTAACCTTGAATTATTTGCGACGTCGAATGGCGCCAGAGAGGGATCGCTGCTCGCGGCCATCGATCGTACGGAAACTCCAGCGGGTGCCCGTCAGTTAGCCCTCTGGCTGGCGGAGCCATCGACTGACTTATCCGTCATCCATGCCCGGCAAGCGGCGATCGGCGAGCTCGTCAAACACCCCGGCGCCTCCGCCCGGATCGGCGAATCATTACGGGGTATCCGTGACATTCCGCGCATACTCGCCCGCCTGCAAAATCGCTTAAGGAACCCGCGCGAACTGGGCGGTATCCGGGATACACTTAAGGCCATGCCAGCGATTAAGGAGGAACTTGTCGCCTTGCCCGGCAAGGCCATGGAAGGCTACCACGTCAGGATTAATCTACAGACGGAGCTGCTCCAAAAGCTCGCCCAAGCATTGGCCGAAGAACTGCCGGTTGATCTGACCGAAGGCGGCGCTTTGCGGACTGGCTATGACGCCGAGCTTGATCGACTTCGGGCCCTAGCTTCGGACAGCAAGAGCTGGATCGCTGATTTCGAACGCAACGAACAGACCCGCACCGGCATCAAATCTCTAAAAGTTAGATATAACGGCAACTTCGGCTACGCGATTGAGATTACCAAGGCCAATCTGCCATCCATTCCGGCGGACTACATCCGCAAGCAAACGATGGTCAATGCGGAGCGTTTTACGACCGAGGAATTACGGACCAAAGAACGCGAGGTCCTGCGTGCCGATGAGCAGGCCTTGTCACGCGAGACCGAACTTTTCCAAGCCCTCCTTGCTAAGGTGATCGAACACACGGAAGAACTCCTACTTACCGCCGGCACCTTGGCTGAAATTGACGTACTGCGGGGCTGGGCTGAGCTTGCCCGGGAAGCCAAATGGACGCGGCCGGACGTAGATGATTCCGACACACTGGAAATCGAACAGGGGCGGCACCCCGTCGTGGAGCAAATGTTAAACGCCCGACCTGGTGCCGGCTCCTTCGTCCCTAATGACACTCGGCTCAGCAGTTCCGGGGAGCAAATCGCTTTACTAACGGGACCTAACATGGCCGGTAAGTCTACTTACACCCGCCAAGTCGCCCTAATCTCCCTGCTGGCTCACCTCGGTGCATGGGTGCCGGCACTATCCGCGCGAATCGGCTTGATTGATCGTATCTTTTGCCGTGTCGGCGCATCGGATGAACTCTCGCGGGGCAATTCCACCTTCATGGTCGAAATGAACGAGACCTCGAACATTCTTAATAATGCCACGGCACGATCCCTCGTTGTACTGGATGAAATCGGCAGAGGCACGAGCACCTACGACGGCATCAGCATCGCATGGGCTGTCGCCGAACATCTGCACGGAGCAGGGGCAGAGGGACCTCGTACCCTTTTCGCCACCCACTATCATGAGCTCACGAAGCTCTCCGCCTCCCTCCCGCGTTTGCGCAATTGGTCCGTAGCGGTCAAAGAGTGGAAAGATGAAATCGTCTTCGTACGTCGGGTCGTACCAGGGGCTGCGGACCGTTCTTACGGCATTCAAGTGGCCAGACTTGCCGGCATGCCGCCCTCCGTCGTCACACGGGCACGCGAAATCCTGGCCGGACTAGAAATAGGGGAGGGCTTGCCCAATACGACGACGGCAAAGCATAAGGCAGGACCCGTAAAGTCACCCAAAGAAAGCAACACGCCGTTTCTGCCCCCCAAAACCGAGGGACCACAGTTAGACTTGTTCGCTTAAATTCTTTGGTTCCATTCCTGGGATGCGAATTTTGCCCAGCTTCCTTCGTGATCAAACTGATTATAAATCGGCTCGGGAACTGCCACGGGAGAACTACCCAGAGAGCGACCGAGCGCTTGGGTGAAATCTTTTTCGAAGCGTAACCAATTGCATTCGGGTAAAAAAGGTTGCCAGACATAACCTTCGATGAGGAGACCATGTCGGTTACGCTTTTGGGCTGCCCCAGCGACTTTTTTACCGGTATCGGTCCGGATGAGATCGTTCAGTTCCGCTCGCTGGGAGCAATCATCTGGGGCAAGGAATTCGCGGCTGCCGCTTGGCGCAGCCACCAAGGCCACCGGCAGCCCTTGGGCCTTAAGGGCCTCAGCTAAGGCTTGGTGAACTAACGCATAACTCGCCATAGCATCGGCTTGGCTCAACGGATGTCTTGGCGGAATGACTAAAGCGAACGTCCAATCATTCAAATGCGAAACCAAGCCCCCTCCGGTACAACGTCGAACGAGCGAGTACTCCGCGGGCACTTGGGCCCGATACTTCGCCCAAGACTGAGAAACGCCAAATGTAAAAGCCGGCTCGGACCATGCAAATGGGCGAAACCTGATACGATCCGGCTGAGGATAGTTCTCCAAAAGCAGCCAGTCGGCCGACATGTTGTCAACCGCATCGGCGGACTGGCGGGGAAGGACGTCCATAATTAGTAATCTATCCCTTTTTCTAACAAACGCACGACCTTTCGACCCGTTTCCTTTTCGTACCAATCTTCGTATCCACGGGGCACACGTAATTCGCCGAGTTGCTCGTCGAATGCTTGGACCGGCGTCCTTAATTTTCCGGCCAAGGGATGAAGCTGTAGGCTTAAATCGCGGGGTCTTATGCCTAAGTTAGGCGCGGATGAACGGAGCGAAGCGGTGACGAATTTAGCTGCATCTAGGCCGAAATGTTGTGCGATCCGCACGCCCATTTCATGACGACTGAGCGCATCGGCTCCCGCCCAATGATAAACCCCTGAAAGGTTCGGTCGTTCGCAAAGTTCGATGGCGACATCGGCCAGATTAGTGAGCGACACAGGTTGGCGGATTTCATCCGTGAAAAGAAGGGTCGGCCGACCCGCGGCCCAATCGCGGAAAAGTCTTTCGTGCAAACCCCGATCGCCCTTGGGTGAATTGCCGTTAAGCAATGTCGTACGGATTACGGCCGCATGCTCTCGACCATATTTCAAGACCGCAACTTCACCGGCGGCCTTAGTCTTACCATAAAGGTGCAGCGGGGAAGGCATGTCGGTGTGCTGATACCTTCCGGTTTCACCATTAAAAACCATATCTGTCGAAAAATGGATAATTTTAGCCCCAACATGAAAAGCCAGTTGGGCCAACTGGCGGGGTAAAAAGTGATTAATCTTATCGGCTGACTCCGGGTTTTGCGCACAACCGTCGATCGTCGCCAAGGCCGCACAATTGATGATGGCCTGGGGAAACTCCTCTAGAAGCAGTGCCTCGAGTTTGATCTCATCGGTCAGATTAAGAACTAAAGCTTGTTGGGCCCCTTCAATCACCGGGAGCCGCGTTCCGCCGAGCGCGATGACCTGATGCCCCCGCCGAAGCGCAGAGAGAACAACTTCTCGACCGAGAAACCCCGTCGCACCTGTGACCACAATTTTCATGGGTTTGTTTTATGACTTCATCGACCGATGTGGCAAGCGGGGACAAGCTATCGCCCACGCTTGCCAAAACCGTCCGAAGTCACATTGATTAGCCTTATCCATGGGTTCATACTCTGATTTAGCAAACCGTCCGGTACTGACCCAACCCATCTACGAGGCGGGGCGGCCGATTGAAGTGGTCGCTCGTGATTTTGACTTAGACCCGGCTTCAGTGATCAAATTAGCGTCCAACGAAAACCCCCTTGGGCCATCCCCACTTGGGCTCGCGGCAGCCCGCAAAGCCCTTGAAGTCTGTCACCTTTATCCTGATGGGGGCTCCACTTTCCTTCGCGAAAAATTAGCCAAGAAATGGAATCTGGCACCGAATAATTTCGTCATCGGTAATGGTTCCAATGAAGTCATGATCTTACTCGCCCAAGCGTTCTTACGCCCAGGGGATGAAGTTGTCTTCGGCTCCCAGGCTTTCATCGTCTATAAGCTCGCGACGATGCTTTTTGGAGCGACAGCCGTCGAGGTGCCGATGCCTGGCTTTAGGCATGACCTCAAAGCCATGCGCGCGGCGGTCACCAGCCGCACAAGGATTCTATTCTTAGCCAGCCCGAACAACCCCACGGGCGGAACGGATGAGCCCGCTGATATCCTAGCGCTCGCCGAGTCGCTTCCCGAAGATGTGCTTTTCTGTTTAGACGAGGCTTACGCGGAATATCTTGAGGAGTCTGCCGATCTTCGGCCCCTGATGGCTTCAGGTCGCAAAGTCGTGGTCAGTCGTACCTTTTCGAAGGCTTACGGCTTGGCTGGCCTACGCGTAGGCTACCTGATGGGTTCGCCAGAAGTATGCGGGTTACTTAATCGCGTCCGCCAACCGTTCAACGTGAATTTACCCGCCTTGGCCGCCGCGGAAGCCGCGCTGGACGACGTCGCTTTCGTCACACGCACCAAGGAAGTTAACGCCCAAGGGTTAACCCAGCTGGCTGCTGGACTAAAGGCCCTAGGTTGCGAATTCATTGAAGGGAAAGCCAATTTCTTGGCGGCCAAGATACCCCAAGCCGACGAGGCCTTCATGTATCTTCAGAGGGCAGGAGTAATCGTCCGTCCGCTCAAGGGCTACGGCATGACGGGATGGTTAAGACTCACCGTCGGTACCGCCGCCCAGAATGAGCGCCTGATAAACGAACTCACCAAACTTATCGCCCGATGAATTTCGACGAAGCCGTCCGCCTCATCCGGGCCAAGGATTCACGCTATCAAGCGCAAGCGTACGACCTCGTTAGGGTCGGCTTGGATCACGCCCAAAAAATAGTCTACGGCGAAGCCAAGAAAGGTAAGAGTTTGGTTAACCGCCATGTTACTGGGCCGCAACTCCTGGAGGGGTTTCGACTGCACGTACTCACGACTTACGGACCGATGTCTTACCCCTTACTTCAAAACTGGGGCCTAAAGAAGTCGAGCGACGTCGGTAACATCGTCTTTAATATCATTGAGACCGGTATGTTCGGACGTTCTCCCGAAGATAACTTGGAGGACTTTGAGGCAGTCTATGATTTCAAAGAGACCTTCCATAAGCCGTTTGACTCCGGTAACTCCAACTAAGCATTCACGAGGCTGATTAGGCGAACGTCCTGACAACCTCGCAGCAACCGAATCTTGGCCAGCATCGAGCGTTCATGAAAACGGACTTCGGACTTAATGACGGCATTTTCGCATTGGATCACAAGTTTTCCGCCTTCAAGCACGCGCACGGGGGCGCAACGCTTGGCAAGTTTAAGCGGCAAAAGTTCATGCCAATGCGCAATAATCGCGTCCTCCGGGACGGCCCGACCTAACCGTAGTTTCTTAAAAGCCTCTGCCATCGCATCGTCCATCGACTTAAGCGGTCGATCGGTTGAGCGGCCCCGATCTTCGGGTAAGCCGCTCAGATTAGCCAAAAGATTAAGTACGGTACGCGAAAATTTCCCCTTTTGCTTTCCCTCGGTGATTAAGGCGCGGATTAAATAAGGCAGCTCGATGAGCTTCTCGGCCCGCAAGCATCGCTCGGGAGCATAGGCGCCGCCGACGATGACACCCGTCGCTCCGGCTTCTCGCGCCGCTTCTCCATCGAGCAAAGGGTCGTTACCGATATGGACTAATGCGGAGGTAGCGATGCCGAGCTGGCGGGCGGCATGCGAAAAGAACTTCGCCTCCGGCTTGGCCAGGGCGATTTCTGAAGAGAGGAATATTCCGTCCAGATGCTTGATTAAGCCCTTAGCCTCCAGGACTTGCCGCATCCTCGAATCGGCATTGGAGAGGATACCGACTTTGATGCCCAAAAACCTGATTGCAGTAATCGCTTGGATTGCACCTGTCTGTAGCCGCCAATTCTTTTCATCTGCAAACGCCTGCCAGCATTCCTGAAAAACGGGTTCAAGTTTTGCGGCCGGCAGGGAAGGGCCAAAACAACGCTGCACGACCTCCCGCCAAAAAACTTCGGGCTTCGACCTTTGTGGCCCCCCTTTCAAGGCCAGCGGAAAAGCGGCCTCAAGGAACGCTGGTAGCACTTCCACGCCATGCTTCTGGGCGCAGCGGGCATAAATCGTTCCGACGGAAGGATAGGGCACGACCAAGGTTCCGGCTAAATCAAAGGTGACTGCTTGGACGATTGCCATGGGGTTAGGAGAACGGTTGGAATCCCCGACAGAGCGGAGGTAAAGTTTGTGACAGAATTGATAAAATCCTCAAAATTTAAAGGAAAAGGTTAAAGTTATCGGGGTCAATTTCTCCTCCATGATGTCCCGGCTTGTCTAATCGCAAGAACGAGTAATAAACAAGTTATGAACCTTCCCCGTCTCGGCCAAATCGCCCTCGCTGCGCTCTTCACTGTTGTTTCGATCGCTTGCAGCACGCGCTCGACCCCATCCGCCGATCTAAAGTCCGTCACTAAAATCTACGTGGCCGACACCGTGGCTTCTAATTCGCTCGAGACGAACGCGCTCAACAACGCCGTGCACGATGCGGCTGTCAGGGAATTACAGCGCTTGGGCTATGCAATTGCTACGAACAGCAACGACGCGAACGCCACCCTCCGAAGCTCCTGGCGTATCCGCAAGGGAGAAGGTGTGCGCAATGATTCGGAGTCCCTCTCTCTCTCTTTATCGCTCTTCAGTAAGTCCGGTCAGCGGCTCTTTGACGCTGACTCCGGTCCCGCCGTTTTGGCAAACTTCTGGAATGAACCCCGGACCAACACGGAAGTCAGCGCGATTCTTGCCCGCCTACCTCACGCGGAGTTAGGTGCGGGTTCTCATAAATAACCTTAAGCGGTTCGTAAGGTCAGCTTGGTCAGGATTTCGGCTTTCAACGTCTGAAGTTCAGGCATGGCGATTCCTGCCGCTTCACCGCGACGGAGGGGTTCGCCCCAAATCCCTTCCACCTCGACCTCACGTCCTTCCTGATAGTCAATCAGACTGGAAGGGCGATAGGCTCCCATCGTCGCCGTCACCTCGAATTGCGACGGTATATGCTTCGGATTAAAAGGGTGACCACAAGCGGCCGCGGCGGCACCAACCTCCGACATGAGTTTAAGGGCACGCTCCGCCAGCACCGGGGATTCCAGGATCTTGTCCGTGGTCACTCCCCCAGCCGCGATGGAAAGTCCGTTAAAAGGGATATTCCAACAGAGTTTGCGCCATAAAATAGCGTCGAAGGATTCATCGGATGCACACGCGACACCGGCGTCCTTGAACAAACTCACGCAAGTCTCCACGGGTGCATGGCTCGGGCCCTGTGCTGCTGCCATCCGCACATATCCCGCGAGTTGAGCATCGATGACGCCAGGGGCGATGCGATTGATGCAAACAAAACAAAGTCCACCGACAATCAGTGAGGACGAGTGGATTTTAGCCAGAGATTCCACATTTCCCATACCGTTTTGCAAAGTAAGCAAGATCGTCTTCGGACCTAACACTGGACGCAATAGGGCAGGCAGCACTCCGTTAGCGGTAGATTTAGTTGCGACGATGACCAGATCACAAGGGCCGACCGGCAGGGTAGTCGTAACCGCCGAAGCCACCCGGACGAGCTTAGAGGATTCTCGCGTCTTAAGCGTCAAACCGTTTGCCGTGATGAAAGCGGCATCACGGCGCGTCACCAAATGGACTTCATGGCCACGTTGAGCTAACAAACCGCCATACCAACCGCCGATGGCACCCGCACCGACGATGACAATCTTCATGGCCGAGGATTTCTGCGCTGAACGCTCGAATGCTGGGCCAAAGGTAATTTGGCCGGATAATCTAACGTGTAATGGAGCCCACGACTTTCATGCCGCTGTAAGGCACATTCGATGATGAGTTGTGCTACCTGAATTAGATTTCGTAACTCGAGTAAACGAGGTTCTACCCGGAAATTCCAGTAATACTCTCGGACCTCATCGGCTAACATACTGATTCTCGTCTGGGCACGTTGTAGGCGCTTCGTCGAACGGACGATGCCGACGTAATCCCACATCGTCCGGCGAAGCTCATCCCAGTTATGGATTAACACGACGCGTTCATCGGGGTCGCCTGCCGATCCATCAATCCATTCGGACAGTTGTGGGGGGGCCGACTGAGTCCGCTGTGCTATTTCCTCAAAGACTGCATGAGCTCCATCGTGAGCCAAGACCACGGCCTCCAGCAAGGAATTGGAAGCTAATCGATTAGCTCCATGCAAGCCGGTGCAGGCCACCTCTCCGACAGCATAAAGACCAGGAAGGGAAGTTCGTCCGCATAAATCCGTCGCAACACCGCCGCACAGATAATGGGCTGCTGGGACGACCGGAATGGGTTCCTGGGTCAGGTCGAAGCCAGCCTTACGGCAAGTTTCATAGATGTGGGGGAATCGTTCAGGCAGGTGGCCCAAAGCCACCTGGGTGGCATCCAGCAAGACATGCGGCGAACCATCGCGTTTCATGACCGAATCAATCGCCCGAGCCACGATGTCGCGAGGGGCCAGATCACCCAGAGGGTGAAAATCTTTCATGAAGGCCCGACCATTAATATCTTTTAAAATAGCTCCTTCGCCTCTGACCACTTCTGAAATCAAAGCTCGGCTGCCATCTGGCGCCTTGAGGGCAGTCGGGTGGAATTGCACCATTTCCATATCATGAATCTGGGCGCCGGCGCGATAAGCCATCGCAACTCCATCGCCCGTGGCGATATCCGGGTTAGTCGTAAACTGGTAGACCTGTCCGATACCTCCGGTCGCCAGAATCACCGTATGAGCTGCTAGGGTTTCAACCTTCGACGCACGGGTGTTCAAGACATGTAAGCCTAAGACGCGATCTTCGCGACTCCCTGGGGCGATGGTGGTTTCGTTTTTAGCGCGGGTGATTAAATCAATCACCAGATGGTACTCCATCATGACTACCTTAGGTGCCTGGGCGACCGCTCGCAGTAGCGCCGATTCTATCGCACGGCCAGTCATGTCGCGGGCGTGTAAGATTCTTCGTTTCGAATGACCCCCTTCGCGGCCTAAATCCGGTCGACCATCTGTACCGTTTTCAAATTGGACACCCCAGCTGATTAGTTCGGCCACACGAGCGGGACCCGCTTCGATGATATGCTTTACGACATTAATGTCACAGAGCCCATCGCCGGCCATCAAAGTATCCTGCACATGGCTTGCGAAATCATCGGTCTTATCCGTCACGCAAGCGATGCCACCTTGAGCCCAATTCGTATTGGATTCCGAACGGGTCTTCTTCGTCACAATAGCGACAGAGAGCCCTCGGTTGGCTAAATTGAGCGCAAAGCTCAAGCCACCGATACCACTGCCAACCACGATTGCGTCGTAATAAGTCGCCATTCAGGCTAAAACTTAAGGCAGAGGAGGCGGGCAACAAGCGGATTTGACGAAATAGTCTTCACCGTCATAACCATCAGGCAGTGGAAATCATCCTTATAGCCGCCTGCCTCCTCATCACGGCCTTCTTTGTTTTGGCGGAAATGGCCTTAGTCTCGGCCAATCGTCGTCGTTTAGCAAAAATGGCCGAAGGCGGTGACAAAGGGGCGAAGGTCGCTCTTACATTGCTGGCCGACCCGTCGAAGTTCCTCTCAACTGTGCAGGTTGGTATGACTTTCGGCAGTATCGTAGCGGCCATCTATGGCGGGACACCCTTGACCAATCGTCTCACGCCCATTCTCGAGCAACTTCCTTGGACATGGGGAGCGGCACACGCCCACGCCTTAGCGGGCGGCATCGTCTCTTTTTTTATCGGTGCCCTCACCGTAATCTTTGCCGAGATCGTCCCAAAGCGCCTTGCGTTGATCAAACCCGAAGGTCTGGCCGCAAACTTCTCTCGGCCCATGGCATTCGTCGCCACCATTTCTTCCCCGCTCGTCAACGCCATGAGCGCCTGTGCGGATGTGGTCATGTTAATATTCGGCAAAAAACGAGCGGCCGAAGACACCATGTCTGAAGACGAACTGCGCATGATGGTCGACCAAGGCATGGCCTCCGGGGTCTTACACGCATCCGAACATCGGATGGTCCTCGGCGCATTGTCCTTGGACCTGATTACCGCCGAACAACTCATGACGCCAAGCAACCGGGTCGTCTGGCTTAATCTTGATGACACCGAAGAAGTAAATTGGCGAAAAGTAGTGGCCTCAGGTCATACTTGGTTTCCGGTATTTAAGGGAACAACCGACCGGCATCTCGGGGTTATCTCGGTGAAAAGACTTTGGGCTAATTTAGCCCTGACCGGCAGCGCTTCCATCAAAGATCTCCTCACCGAATCTCCGACGATACCCCAACACAGCACGGGAACTCAGCTCTTGGAGCGGTTTCGGAAAGATAAGATCCATCTGGCTTTGGTTACCGATGAATTCGGGCGAGTTCGTGGGGTTGTATCCCTCAACGATGTTCTGGAATCAGTCGTCGGCGAACTGCCGAATGAGGGCTCGCCAGTAACCCAAACCAAACCCGTTCGTCGCCGTGACGACGGCAGCTGGGTAGTGGATGCCGTGGTTTCGCTTGAAGATTTCCGCGAAGCGACAGGGATCATCGGCCGCTTTCCCGGCGAAGGGTCGGGGCGCTTCACCGCGATCTCTGGCTTCATCATGCGTTCCCTTGGGCGTATCCCCAATGAAGGCGATAGGGTCGAAGCCCTCGGCCATATCTTCGAGGTCATCGACATGGACGGACATCGACTCGATAAGGTCTTAGTCATGCCCAAGGCAACGCCCGTACCCGCTTAAAATAATTAGAGGCGAACCGGCAGACCGACGGAACCTAAGTGCTCTTTGGCTTGACGGACCGTAAAGGTGCCAAAGTGAAAAATACTTGCGGCTAAAACAGCGCTGGCTCCGCCCCTTTTTAAAACGTCGGCCAAATGATCGAGGGTTCCAGCCCCGCCTGAGGCTATCACGGGCACTTCCACCGCGGACGAGACGGCGAGGTAAAGCGGTACGTCATAGCCAGCCGCCGTTCCGTCACGATCCATACTCGTCAGTAAGATTTCTCCAGCTCCGAGGGAGTGGACTTTCTTTGCCCATGCGACCGCATCGATACCGGTTGGTTTCCTTCCGCCGTGGGTAAAAACTTCCCATTGCCCTGGCGCCACGCACTTGGCGTCAATTGCCACGACGATGCACTGACTGCCGAACTTGCGGGCCGCTTCCAGGATAAGCTCCGGATTCTGGATGGCAGCGGTATTCAGGGAAACCTTATCCGCACCGGCATTCAACATGTTGCGGATATCGGCGACAGAGCGCAGGCCACCGCCGACGGTTAAAGGCATGAAGACCTGATCCGCAGTCCTCTCGACGACATCTACGATGGTCTTACGTTCATCACTTGATGCGGTGATATCCAAGAAGACCAGTTCATCGGCACCTTGTTTTTCATAGGCCGCCGCGATTGCCACTGGGTCGCCGGCATCGCGTAATTCTTCAAATTTTATACCTTTGACGACACGGCCGTCATGGACGTCGAGACAAGGGATGATGCGGACGGAAAGCATGATGCTAACAAAGCGTTAGATTATCCGAGGCGGGAAGCAAAGATTAAACTAGGTAAGGACGACCGTCACCGGGCCGTCGTTGATCATGGCGACTTTCATGTCTGCCCCAAAAATGCCGGTCGGGATTTTTTGTCCGATAAGCGCGGATAATTCCTGAACGAATTGGTCAAAAAGGGGCTCGGCAACCTCGGGGCGGGCGGCGTCATGGAATGAAGGCCGGTTTCCTTTCGCAAAACTTGCCAAGAGGGTAAATTGACTCACCGCCAGCACCTCTCCCTGCGCATCCTGCAGCGTCCGGCCCATCTTGCCTTGTTCGTCTTCCATCAATCTCACTTTAAATACGTCAGTGGCCAAGCGCTTGACCTCGGCCGACGTATCCGTGGCTGCGAGACCGATGAGCAGCAAGTAACCTCGGTCGATCTTGGCCACGCATGTGACATGCACATCCACCGAAGCTGATAAAACCCTCTGCAAGACGATTACCATCTAGATCAAAGCCTCCAAAATCGTCCGGAGTTTCATTTCTGTCTCCCTAGATTCGGCCTCCGGATCAGAACCTGCAACGATCCCTGCGCCAGCAAAAGCCTGAGCTTCTGACCCGCGAAGACGGGCGCAACGCAGAGCCACAAAAAACTTACCAGTCATGCCGTCGAGATTAACCCAGCCGACGGCACCCGTATACAATCCGCGATTGTGGGGTTCGAAACCGGGAATATGAGGTAAAGCCAGTTCGCGCGGTTTACCGCCGACCGCTGGGGTCGGATGTAACTCGCCCGCCACTTCGAGGAAACGCCGGTCCGCGGGCATCCGTCCGACAATCGGAGAACGCAAATGCATGACGTTACCTAACCGTAAAAGTTCTTGATTGCGCGTTGTGGCAGCGACGACGCCCACCATACGAAGACGTCGAAGAATCGAAGCCGTCACGGCGTTATGCTCGCGAATATCTTTATCACTCGTGAGCAAAGCTTCGGCCAAGCTGGCATCTTCCGAAGCCGATTCGCCACGACGCGTAGTTCCCGCCACTGATTCGGTACGCACTTCACCATCAAAAACCGAAAGGAGCGTCTCCGGAGTCGAACCAATGAGAACCCCGTCAGGTTCATCGACCAGGAAAGTGTGGCAGCCGGAGTTTGCCCGACGTAAACGGTGCAGGGTAGCGTAAGTGCTGAACGCTTCATTACGCCGCCAGACAAAGGCCCGAGATAAAACGATTTTTTCGAAAGCCCCTTGCTTGATGAGTTGCGTGGCTCGTTGGACTGCAGCTGGAAACCACGTCCCACCAACCTCACTTAAGACGGTAGGAATGGACGCCCGGGAGGCCGGAGGGTCAGAACGGTAAGTGAATTTACGAAACTGTTCGGCGCGACCCATCAAACGCTTAGCGCACCCCACGGAGGCAGGCTCGGCTAAGGTCACTAAAGTCAGGTCATTTTCCGTGACGACCTGCCAGGCGGGCAAGAAGAGCTTGGCATCCATCCCT
>QYQK01000105.1 GCA_007280935.1 Opitutales bacterium | reverse complement strand
TCCTTATGCCTTCGGTTGGTTTGAGCATATGAAATGCGAAGGTGAGCGGCTTCGCTTCTCGCAAGCCTTCGCCATCTACGAAGGCGGATTATTGAGTAAAGAATACGACGGGCAGATCATCGCGGCCAACTCGCTCGCCAACAAAGTCTACGTCAGTAAACGCCTTCCCGAAGGCTCCACCTTCCGCACACAGGACGAAGCCGACCTACTCGTCAGTTCGGATCGCTGGTTCCGTCCCGTCTGGACTGGGGTCGGCCCGGATGGTGCCATCTATCTCGCGGATTGGTATGACACCCGGCTCAGTCACGTAAAGCCAGTGGACGATTGGGATAAGGAACGAGGCCGGGTCTATCGCGTGCGGCCGGCAGGAGAAGTGCCGAAGCTCAAGCCTTTCGACCTGCACACCTGCCCGCCGGCCGAACTGCTCGGCTACCTCGAACACCGCAACGTCTGGTTCCGTAAGCAAGCCGTCCTCGAAATCGGCTGGCGCAACCTGCAGGAACTCGCGCCCGCGCTCCGCCTGAAACTTACTGGGACGAACGCCCTCGAGGCGCTCTGGGCACTGGACGCGCTCGGACAAGCCAAAGACGTGCCGCTTGATCATACTGATCCGTATGTCCGTCGCTGGTCGGTCAAGATCATGGGCGAAAGAGGCGACCGACCCAATGCCAAGCTTCTCAAACTGGCTTTGAATGAAAAGTATAGCGAAGTCTGCGCCCAGATCCTGGCCTCGGCGAAAAAGATGCCCGATTCACTTCCCCTTCTCTGGGCGGGCGTAAATCAGGCGGACGATTCCAGTGGACATATTCCTTTGCTCGCTTGGTGGGCGCTTGAAGCCAAAGCCGAAAAAGACCGCGCGGGAGTCCTCGCCTTCCTTCGCGACGACCAGGCCTTCCTGAACTCCGGTTTTTTCCGTAATCATCTCGCGGAGAAACTCGCTAAGCGCTACGCCTTAGCCGGCGGTGCCGAAAACCTGCAGACTTGCGCCGATCTACTGACACTTACGGATGATGTTAAACTCGCGGATAAATTTCTGGCGGGCGTCGCCGGAGCTTTCGAAGGTAGCGCCCTCCCGGCGTTGCCGCCAACGCTTGGTTCGCGACTGCAGGCCTTTTTCACCCGACAATCCGGCGGTGATATCGCCGCCGAAATCGCCACCCCGGAAGGACTCAAGAAAGCGCTGGCAGAATTAAATAATAGTAAAGCCCCGACCGCTCGGCGGCTCGCGATCGCCAAAGCCTTGGTGCAAGCGGGTAAGAGCGAAGCCAGCGAGGCCATCGTCAAGATTCTCCGTGCCACCGGGACTTCGACACTCAAGCGAGGTATCCTGCCCGTCGCGGCTCAGCTCAACAGCCCCAAGATTCCTCTGGCGATCCTGGAGAGCTACGAAAAAGGCATAGCAGGCGATAAAGGCCTGCGCGAAGATGCCCTGCGCATGATGGCGGCCCGACTCGAATGGGCCCAGACGATGGTCCGATTCGTCGACGAATGGAAAGTACCGGAGAAACATTTCACCGTCGATATCGTAAGGCAGCTTAGCCTCCATCACGACACCGCGATTGATGCGGCGATTGAGCGCCATTGGAAGACCCTTTTGCTTACTGGCGTCACGCCAGAGAAAGACCGCGAGATGGCGCGCCTCAAGGATGTGCTCAAAACCGGACTCGGCGACCCAAACAAAGGCCAGATCATCTTCGCTGGTCGATGTGCTGCGTGTCACAAACTTTTCGAACAAGGCGGAGCCATCGGACCTGAACTCACGGGGTACGATCGACAGAGCCTCGAATTCTGGCTGCTCAACACCACCTACCCCAGTCTTGAGATCCGCGAAGGCTTTGGCGCCTATGTCGCGAAACTCAAGGACGGACGCATCCTCACCGGCCTCATGGACGCGCAAGGGGGCGGCAGCATTAGCCTGAAAGACCTCGCAGGTAATCGCACCGCGGTGAAGCAGGCTGACATCGAGAAACTCGAAGCCAGCCCGATTTCGATCATGCCGGAAGGCCTGCTGACTGGTCTCTCCGACGCCGAGCTCAAGGATTTCTTCGCCTATCTGATGAAGTGAGCGCGGCCGTAGGCCGCGAGGGGGCACATGAGAGGACACGAGGGCCGGAGGACCAGAGCGAGGCCGTGCAAAGGTGCAACTGCGGCGGAGCCGCGTGCAAAAGTGCAAAGGTGAGAGACAATGTTTCGGGTGGCAGGTGGCGGCCTCAGGTGGCAGGTGGCGGGAGAAACACAGGACACAAAGGGGGCAGCATAGGGAAACCGGATAGTTAGCTGGGTATAACTAGAGGGCCGGAGGACCTGAGGACTCGAGGGCCCGAGAGAGCTGGCACCCGGGTTCCGGCGGCTGAAGGCTGAATGGTTGACTCCAGAAAGGCTGACCACCGTGGCCGTCACCCGACACCTGAAATTTATGCCGCAGCATATATTCCGGTCTCCGGTTTCCCTTTGAGCGCTTGGCTCAACGGGTACGTCCTATCCATTCAGTCCTCGATTCAGTCATCCGTCATCGATACAGCCCTCCCTGCGTATCCTTGACGGGGTCAGACCTGACGACCAAGTTCGGCGCATGAAGACCATGATGCTCATCCTGCTCGGCGTGCGCCTGCTGTTCCTTTCGGCCGCCGGGGCGATGTGTAGCTACGGCCTGCTGCATGCCGCTGACCCAAAAGTCCAGTGGTATTGGACCGTCGGGCATGCCGTCGTCCTCGCGGCCTGCGTCTTCCTCATCGGACGCGTCTGGGCTTCGCTCAAGACAACCTGGCAGCAGAAGTAAGGTTTATATGAGGGAAATCGTGGCCGGCCGGACGACAAGTCGGGCTGGATAATTGTAAGTTTGGCATATAAATATGCTGACCCTCCCCTCTCATGAAGCACCGCGCCTTCCTCCTCGTACTCGTCACCCTCGCCGCCGGCGTCTTCGCCGCCGACAAGCCGATTGCGGATCACACCAAACTCAAGACCAAGGAGGATAAGGCGAACTCCGCCAACTGGCCGGACAACAGCAAAGGCTCGCCAACGCCGCATGCTCCCGCCGAAAACCCGCCGGTCGCCACCACGCAGCGCAGTCAGCAGGTCGCTCCGCCCGTTTCTGGTGAACGCGTCGTCTTCATTGGTAATGGTTTCGCCGAACGCGACACCTACTACGGTCGCCTTGAGACCGAGCTACAGCTCCGCTTCCCCGACCAGAACCTGATCGTACGCAACATGGGTCGCTCCGGCGACACCCCGGCCTTCCGCCCGCACCCCGCTCGCGCCAGCCAGTGGGCCTTCCCTGGTGCCGATAAATTCCACCCCGAATACGCCCAGCATAACGGCAAAGGCTTCTTCTCTACGCCCGACCAATGGCTCTTCCACCTAAAGGCCGACACGATTGTCGCATTCTTTGGTTACAACGAATCCTTCGATGGCCCGGGCCGCGCGGCCAACTACGAAGCCGAAGTCGACGCCTTCGTCGCGCATTCGCTCACCCGGGCTTACAACGGCAAGACCGCGCCGCGCCTCGTCCTCGTCTCGCCGATCGCCTTCGAGAATCTTTCCGCTAACCGTGATCTCCCGAACGGCCAGAAGGAAAACGCCAACCTTGAGCTCTACGCCGCCGCCATGGAGCGCGCTGCGAAGAAGCACGGCATCACCTACGTCGACCTCTTCCACCCTACGCTCCCCGCCTACGGCAAGAGCAAGACGCCTTACACCATCAATGGCTTTGCGCCCACCGACCTCGGTTATCGCGAGATGGCCAAGCTTCTTGCCGACGGCCTCTTCGGTGCCACGCCTCGCACTTCCAAGGCCGATGAATCTCTCGTCAACGCCGCGGTAAAGATGAAAGATTACATGTGGAACACCGATTACTCGATCCTCAACGGCGTTCACACCCACGGCCAGCGCTACAATCCTTTCGGTCCGCAGAACTACCCCGACGAGGTCTACAAGAGCCGCCAGATGACCGTGATCCGCGATGAGCTCATCCACGGCGTCGCCCAAGGCAAGCGCACCGACCTGACCGTCGATGATTCCAAAACGCTCGTCCTTCCGGCCGTGCCCACCAACTTCAAGCCAAGCGAGAAGAACGGTAACCCGACCGAATTCCTTTCCGGCGAAGCCGCCATCGAGAAGATGACCCTCGCCCCAGGCTACAAGGTCTCGCTCTTCGCCTCGGAAGAGAAATTCCCGGACCTCAAGAAGCCCGTGCAGATGTCGTTCGACGCCAAGGGCCGCCTCTGGGTCGCCGTGACGCCGACCTATCCGGCTTACCGCCCGGGTGACGCGCTGCCCAACGACAAGATCATCATCCTCGAAGACACCGACGGCGACGGGAAGGCAGACAAGCAGTCCATCTTCGCCGACCACCTCCACATCCCGATCGGCTTCGAAATCGCCCCTGAAGGCGTGTACGTTTCACAGGAACCGAACCTCGCCTTGCTCATTGACGATGACAAAGACGGTAAGGCCGACCGGATGGAATTGATTCTGCACGGCTTCGATTCCCACGACTCGCACCACGCGATTTCGGCTTACTGTGCCGACGCTTCGGGAGCATTCTACCTACTCGAAGGACGATTCCTCCACAGCCAAGTCGAAACCCCTTACGGTCCCCGTCGCTGCAACGACGGCGGCGCGTGGCGCTTCGACCCGAAGTCCTACCGCCTCGAACGCCTCCAGGTCGATGTCTCCAATCCGTGGGGCTTCTCCTTCGACTATTGGGAACAACCGCACCTCTCCGACGCCTCGCCCGGAGAAAACTGGTGGGCCCTACCGCTCTCCTCGAAGATGCCTTACGGCATCGAACAGATCAAAGTCGAGCAGTTCGTCCCCAAGCGCTCCCGTCCGAGTTCCGGCGCTGAGTTCGTCTCCTCGCGTCACTTCCCCGACGCGCAGCAGGGCGATTTTATGACCTGCAATACGATCGGCTTCCTCGGCATCAGCTTCGGCAAGAAGCATGACGACGGCGCCGGTTTCGTCGGTAAGGCTAATGGTGACCTGCTCACCTCGACCGACGGCAACTTTCGCCCGGTCGACATCGAGTTCGCTCCGGACGGTTCGCTCTATTTCATTGATTGGCACAACCCGCTGATCGGCCACATGCAGCACAATGCCCGCGACCCAAATCGCGACCATGAGCACGGCCGCAT
>QYQK01000017.1 GCA_007280935.1 Opitutales bacterium | reverse complement strand
CAACGCGTAACGGTTATGCTCTTTCATACCCGTCCCGACGGTCAGGATGTTGGCGTCAAAGATGATGTCCTGGGGGTCCACGCCTGCCTGTTCGGTCAGGATCTTGAACGCGCGCCCGCAGATGCGGACTTTATCCGCCAGGCTGGCCGCCTGGCCTTTTTCATCGAACGCCATGACGACCATGGCCGCGCCGTAACGCCGGCAAAGGCGGGCCCGACGGATGAGCTCGGCTTCACCTTCTTTGAGCGAGATGGAATTGACGATGGCCTTGCCCTGGACGCAACGCAGGCCGGCTTCGATGACTTCCCAGTTCGAGGAGTCGATCATCACGGGGACGCGCGCGATGTCCGGTTCGGGCGCGACGAGGTTCAAGAACCGCGTCATCGAGGCCGGGCCGTCGAGCAAGCCAGCGTCAAAGTTGACGTCGATGATGCCCGCGCCGGCTTCCACCTGCTGCTTAGCGATATTCAGCGCGGCTTTGAAATCTCCGGCTTCGATCAGTTCGCGGAATTTCTTGGAGCCGGCGACGTTGCTGCGTTCACCGACGCTGACGAAGGAACTGGCCCCGCCGACAAGGTTGAGTGCTTCGAGTCCGGAAGTGCGCAGGGCCGGCGAGAGCGGGCCGAGCGCACGCGGTGGATATTTTTCCGTCCGGCGCCGGATCGCAGCGATGTGCGACGGGGTGGTACCACAGCAACCGCCTAAGATGTTGACCAAGCCGTCGCGGGCAAAGGTCTCCAAGATGACCGCGGTATCTTCTGGGCCTTCGGGAAAGCCCGTCGGCGAAAGCGGATTCGGTAAACCGGCATTAGGGTAACACGAGACGAAGATGTCCGCCTTGCGGGAAAGTTCTTCGATGTGCGGGCGCATCTGCTCGCCGCCCAACGCGCAATTCATGCCGATACTAAGGGGGTCCGCATGCCGGACCGAATTCCAGAATCCTTCGGTGGTCTGGCCAGTCAGCGTGCGGCCCGAGGCGTCGGTGATCGTACCCGAGATCATCAGCGGCAGGCGGAAGCCGCGGGCCTCGAAAGCTTCGTCGATGGCGAATAGGGCGGACTTGAGGACGAGGGTGTCGAAGACGGTCTCGCAAAGCAGCAGGTCCGCGCCAGCGTCAATCAGGGCGTCAACTTGCTCGCGGTATGCGTCGCGCATCTCGACGAAGGTGACGTCCCGTTTGCCCGGGTCGTTGACGTCGCGCGACATGGAGAGCGTCTTATTCGTCGGGCCGATGGCGCCGGCGACAAACGCGTCGCGTCCGGGATTGGCCGCCTTGAACTCCGCGACGGCTTGTTGGGCGACTTGGACGGCGGCGGTGTTAAGTTCTTTGATGAGATGCCCCATTTTGTAATCCTCCATCGCGATGGAGGTGCCGTTGAAGGTGTTGGTCTCGAGGATGTCCGCACCGGCGTCCAGGTAGGCGCGGTGGATATTCTTAATGACGTCAGGCTTGGTGATGACCAAGAGGTCGTTGTTCCCTTTGAGTTCGCTGGGATGCGCGCTAAAACGGCTACCCCGGTAATCGGCTTCCTGCAGCTTGAGCTGCTGGATCATCGTGCCCATGGCGCCATCGAGGTAGACGATGCGGTGCCGTAGCAGCGCTTCGAGGCGCTGGCCGGCCGGAGACAAGGGTAGTCGCAAACGTGACATCGCCCTTAACGTGGGGTTTGTTGCCTAAGGGTCAAGGCACAGGGCGAACTCGCGTGTCATCCGCCCGGGATGATATCAGGCTTCTTGCAGCGTTGGAGGTCCTGGGCCCGATAAAGGACGATGCGCTTACCCTCGAATTTCTCGTCATTCCAGAGGAGCGGCCGCAATTCGTAACTGAAGACCGGGGCGAGGTTCGCTGCTTCGGCTTCCGCGGTCGGATCGCCACCCTGCCAATAAAGGATGCCATTGGGCAACGAGTGCTTCTGGCCTTTGGCTAAAAGCTGACGGGTGTTGTAGACGAAGGTCCGCAGGTCCGCCACGGCCCGGCCGGTAATAAAGTCGTGCTCGTGGTTCATCGTCTCGGCGCGGGCATTCTTGACGTCGACGTTCTTGAGGCCGAGGCGCTCGGCGATGTCCGTGACGACCGTGATCTTCTTGCCGACCGAATCGACGAGGGTGAAGCGCGCCTTAGGATAAAGCACGGCCAAGATGAGTCCGGGAAAACCGCCGCCCGTGCCGACGTCCATGACGCGGCAACCGTCCATGAGCTTGAGGAATTTGATCGCCGCGATGCTCGGCGCGTAGTGGTGCCGCTCGAGGTTTTCGATGTCCTTGCGCGAGACGAGGTTGATCTTCTCGTTCCATTCGCGGTGGAGCGCGGCCATGGCGGTCAGCTGCGCCCATTGGGCTTCAGTTACTTCAGGAAAGAGCGGAACAATGGCCTGCATAGTATTTTTTCAGCGTGCGGTTTGCGGGGGTCAAAGCAAGGATGCTTCGCCGTTTCATGGCCGCCGGACCGGCGCCAAGGCCTCGCGTAGCTGCCCAATCTGCTCCAGCCGCGCCTGGACGGTCGTCCGCTCGGCTTCCTTGCTCGCAAGGTGGATGCGGGCGTTCCAACGCATATATTCTTTCGTCACATGCAGGCGGGCCTTATCCAGATCCCATTCGCGGCGGACGCCGAGTTCGCTGGCGAGGGCCAGGAGCGCAGGGGGAAATTCCAGCATGACGTCGCCCGCCACGCGCGGTGAACGTTTCCGGCCCTTGGGCTTCTCGTTTTTCTGCCCGCGTTTGAGGTGCCTCGCGTAATGCGCAAATTGCCCGACGGTCATGCCTAGGTTCGTTTCGTCTAATTCGACGGTGGTCTTGAACTCTTGGCCGACGGCCCGGGCGAATTCCCCGCGGTCGACTTGGGCGAGGAGTTCGCCCAACGCGCGGGAAGCAGGGATTTTGCGCGGCGGCGTGCCGGTCATCTTGCCGATTACCCAGGCGATACGCTCCACGTCCGAAGAACCTTCGCGACTCGCGCTCACTTGCTCGGCTTTCTTCGCCCGCGCCGGACGTTTCTTATTCTTATTTTTCGCCGGGCGTCGCACCCAGAGCACCCAAGCCGCGCCGCCCAGAATGCAGGCGCCGCAGACGGCCAGGAGGATGACGATCGGGGAGGGCACTTAACCTAATTGGATGCGGGCCACGTTGAGCGAACCGCGGCCGGCGCCTTCGTCGCGCAGTTCGATGACCAATGGCTGGCCAGTCCCCAGGTCGCGGAACTCCGCCCGCATGATGCCGTTCAAGTCGTAGGCGAAGGTGACTTCGATGGCTTGGTCCGCCGGCCGTCCGGGCGGCAAGGGCATTTCGACTTCGGCGATCCGCAAGACCATCGTCGGATCCGATTCCGGTATCGCCGATTGGGTGACTTCGCAGGTGAGGATGCGCTGGTCTTCTTCGACGGTATAGTAGGTGCGCGTCCGGGAGACGGGAAGTTTTTCGCCCTTGGCGATGATGACGCTGTTTTCCAGCAAGCCGTCTTCGTCGACCGACAGGGTGCCGTAATAATGCGGGGCGATGTCTTGGAAGCTGATTTCCGCCGCGCGTTTCCGCTGCGCGGGCGAGAGTAGGGCGGGGTCCGCCTTGTGGGCCGCATAAAGCGCGGCGCCCAAAGCCACCGCGGTATCAGGGTCGCGCAAAATCGGTTCTTGGCCGAACACCCGCGCCACCGCCGCCCGTACCGCCGGCACGCGACACGTACCGCCCGCCAGGAAAACCGCGGCGATGGCTTGGCGGTCGACGCCGGTGCGCAACATCACGCCTTCGCACGCCATTTCGGCTTGGGCGACGAGCCCGACAATCGCTTCTTCGAATTCGGCCCGCGTGACGTTGATCGCGACGCGCCCATGCTTCGCCGAACGCAACGGCAACCGCACGGCTTCGCGGCTCGAGAGTCGATGCTTGAGTTCTTCGGCATCCGCTTTCGAAAATTCGCAATCACCCGCTTTTAATTCCTCGCCGGTCGCCGTCCGGAAATGCCGCCTGACGATCTCATGCAGCTTGGCGTCGAAATCCTTCCCGCCCAGACGTTGGACGCCTTCGGTGAACACGACTTCCACCGCCATACCCTTGGCGCGGATCAGCGAGACGTCGAACGTACCGCCGCCGAAATCAAAGACGGCGTAAAGCCCGTTGAGCGGCTTCTTGCCGCCGCGGGCGCAGGCGAGCGCCGCCGCCGTCGGTTCGTTGATGATGTGCACGTTCGCAAAGCCCGCGCGCCGGGCGGCTTCGAGCGTGGCCTCGCGGGCCGAGTTCGTGAAATTCGCCGGGATGGTGATCACCGCCAGGTCCACGGGGCCGTAACCTTGTTCGGCATGTTCGCGGACTTTACGGAGGACAAGCGCCGAGAGGTCCAGCGGCGTAACGCGTTTGCTGAAGACCGGATGCGAGACGCCCGTGCCCATATCGCGTTTGAATTCTAGGAAGACGTGTTCGGCGTCTTCGGACATCGCTTTGGCTTCGCGGCCGACGACGACGTGGGTCGCGGTCTCGAACGCCACGGCCGTCTGCGTGATCGCCTCGCCTTCCCAGTCGCGGATGATTTCGGGCGTTCCGGCGTCGTCGATGCGGGCCACGATGGTCGTCGTCGTGCCGAGGTCGATGCCGAGGAGGTGCGCCATGCTTCGCCTTTATTTATGGGCGGAGGAACGGAGCTTGGAAAGCGTGAATGCCGGCGGAGTGGCGCGGGTCTCTGGCGGGGCCGCACTTTGCTGTTTCCTTCCGTCGGGAGTTCTCCAAACCTACCCGCCTCATGTTCCACCACATCGTCTTCTTCTACCTTAAAAAAGATATCACCGCCGCCCAGCGTGCGGAGTTCGAAACCAAGCTCCGCGGCCTCCTCGCCATCAAGAGCATCCATAGCGGGTATGTCGGCATCCCGAGCACCCATGCCGTGCGCGCAATCATCGACACCTCGTATGATTTCGCCGAGTTCTTCGTCTTCAAGAGCCACGCTGACCACGACGCCTATCAGATCGACCCAATCCACCAGGCCTTCATCAACGACTGCAAAGCGTATTGGGATTCCGTCAAAATCTACGACTTCGAATAAACCGTCCCCTGTCTGCCTTCAACAGGCGCCGCACTCGGCGCCTTTTT
>QYQK01000124.1 GCA_007280935.1 Opitutales bacterium | reverse complement strand
TGTCATCGCATCCCTACCTCGCGCAGGGAATTAGTAAGCCTTCGCCATCACGACGCGGCGAGGGCTGGGCTCGCCGGTGACGACGCATTTGCCGGGCTCTTCCTTGGCGTCGAGCGGGATGCAACGGATTGTGACCTTAAGTTCATCCTTCAGGCGCTTCTCGACTTCTTTGGAACCGTTCCAGTGGCACATCGCGAAACCGCCGTGCATTTCGGCTTTCTCGGTATTCTTAGGCGTGAAGTAAGCTTTTAATTCCTCCCATGAATTAATTTCGCGGGTATGTTCAGCGCGATGGGCTTTCGCCCGAGCCAGCAAGTTATCCTGAATCGACTGCAGCCGGTCGATAATCGTCGCCACAAAGTCGGCACGAGGGACGCCGGCTTTTTCACCCGTATCACGACGGGCAGCAAAGACCGCGTTGGAAGCGAGGTCGCGCGGACCGACTTCAACCCGGATAGGCACGCCTTTCTTGATCCAACCCCAGACCTTATCTCCGCCGCGCATATCACGATTATCAATCGTCACGACCAACTTGCGGTCGTGGAAGCGCTGGGCGGTGAGTTCCTTCTGCAACGACTGGCAATAGGCGAGGATGTCGGCCTTGGTGGCGTCGTCTTTATAGATTGGAATGATCACCACGTGCTGCGGAGCCAGGCGAGGCGGCGCGATGAAACCATCGTCATCCGAATGCGTCATAATCATGCCGCCGATAAGGCGCGTGGAAACGCCCCAAGAAGTCGTGTGCGCGAGCTGTATCACGCCAGTCTCATCCTGGAAGCGAATGTTACAGGACTTTGCGAAATTCTGGCCGAGGTAATGCGACGTGCCGGCCTGCAGCGCCTTGCGGTCTTGCATCATCGATTCGATGCAGAGCGTATCGACGGCGCCGGGGAAGCGTTCGCCTTCGGTCTTGCGACCCATGATCACGGGCATCGCCATATAGTTCTCGGCGAAATCCGCGTAGACGCGGAGCATCTTATTCGTCTCTTCGACGGCTTCGACCTCGGTGGCATGGACCGTGTGGCCTTCCTGCCAGAGGAACTCGGCGGTGCGGAGGAAGAGGCGTGTGCGCATCTCCCAGCGGACGACGTTGGCCCACTGGTTGATGAGGATTGGGAGATCGCGGTAGGATTGCACCCACTTCGAATAAGTTTCGCCGATGATAGTTTCGGAAGTCGGACGGACGATGAGCGGTTCTTCGAGTTCGCCCGCGGGGACGAGTTTGCCGTCGGGACCCATCTCGAGACGCGAATGCGTGACCACTGCGCACTCCTTGGCAAAACCTTCGACGTGGGCGGCTTCCTTCTGGATATAGCTGACCGGAATAAAAAGTGGGAAATAGGCGTTCACGTGGCCCGTCTCCTTGAACATCGTATCGAGGTCGCGCTGGATGTTTTCCCAAAGCGCATAGCCCCAAGGCTTGATCACCATACAACCACGGACGGGGCTGTTTTCGGCGAGGTCGGCCGCCTTAATCACCTGCAAATACCACTCTGGGTAATCCTCTTGGCGAGTCGGAGAGATGGCGGTCTTCGGTTTGGCGGCGGGCTGCTGGGACATAAGGTCAGTAAAGAGGCAAAGGACGCGGAAGGGCAAGACGGGTTCTTGGTTCGAGCTAGGTCGGCACGCGGTGCCGACCCTACCCAAGACAAAGTCGAACGAAACGCTCCGCCTTACCTATGCTTTTTTTACCTTCCAAAAGCGCGCCCGGCCGCTCATGTCTGGCAAACCAGCGGACTCGGCGTAACCGAGTTTCGCCGAGAGTTCGGCCAAAGCCAGATGCTGGTCGATGCCGGTTTCGCAGAGCACCCAACCGCCCGGTCGCAAATGACTCGCGGCGCCTTCCAATATTTTTCGCAAATCTGCGAGACCATCCTCAGATGCGACCAAGGCGGACTTCGGGTCAAACTCCCGCACCTCAGGTTCGGCGACCGCCACTTCGGCTTCGGTCAGATAAGGCGGGTTTGAAATGATGAGGTCATACGCATCTGTGACGGCGGCAAACCAATCGGACTCGGCAAAATTGACGCGTTCAACCAAACCGCAGCGGACCGCGTTTTCGCGCGCGAGGGCCAAGGCTTCGGTCGAACGATCAACGGCGTCGACCTTCCAGAGTGCCCGCTCGGATGCTAGCGCCAAGGCAATCGCGCCGGAACCCGTTCCTAGGTCGAGCACGCGCACGACCTGCTCGGCGGGAAATAATTCCAAGGCATGATCGACCAGCTCTTCCGTCTCTGGTCGCGGAATCAGCGCGCGCTTATCCGACTTTAGGACCAAGTCGCGGAATTCCACCTGACCGACGATGTGCTGCAGCGGTTCGCGATTGCCGCGGCGCACGATGAGAGCCCGAAGTTTTTCGACTTCGACCTCTGTCAGCAGCCTTTCGAACTGCAGGTAGAGATCGAGTCGCTTGAGCCCGAGTCCGGCGGCGAAGACATGTTCGGCCTCGATACGCGATTTTTCCAACCCCTTGCGAGCCAGGAATTCCGCGGCCTTCTTCAGCGTATCGAGCAAGTTTTGCATCAGCGGGCGGCGGCACGGGTCAACCGGTCGTTATAAGCCAACCCTAAGCCGACGGACTCGGCGAGCTCGACGTGAATCGATGTGTAGTGACGTTGATCCAATTGACGGAGAAGCGCGAAGAGGTGATGCGCGGCTTCGGCGACTGAACCGGTTTCGGAAAAATTAAAAACCTCGGCGCCGAGAGGCGAAGTCGGTCGACGCTTGATAAAGACCACGGCAGCATCGTCTTCGACCTCGGGTGTAGTACCTGGGGCGAAGAGCACGACCTTTGTGGCGGGGCTGTAATGCCGCTCCAGCATACCCGGAGCGTCTTGGGCAACCTGAGGCGAGGCCGCCCGCGTCACCACCTCGACATCGCCCAGCAAGGCGCGCAAGACCTCGATTGTAATCGGGCCCGGTCGCAGTAAGCGGGCGCGGCCGGGCGTGGAAAGGTCAAGGATCGTGGATTCGAGACCGTGCTCGCAATCGCCACCATCGACAATCCAAGGGCAGCGTTCCGCCAGCGAGTCGCGGACATGTGAGGCTTGGGTCGGGCTGACATAGCCGAACGGATTCGCGCTCGGGGCGGCCAAGGGGCGGCCCGTCAGGCGCAAGACCTCGCGGAAAAGCGGATGAGCGGGTACGCGGATGGCCACGGTAGCTTTGCCCGCCGTCACGAGGTCAGGAATGCACGGCTTACGACGCAGCACGACCGTCAAAGGACCGGGCCAGAGATGCGAGAGCTGGGCCAGACGCGCATCCGGCTCGGCGACTTCGGCGAGGCCAGCGAGGTCGAGGACATGGACGATGAGCGGATCCAGTAGCGGGCGGCCTTTGATGGTAAAAATCTGGGCGAGTGCTTTTTCGTTCAACGCATCGGCGGCCAACCCGTAAACCGTCTCGGTGGGCAGCGCGACGCATTCTCCCTCTCGCAACAAAGCCGCCGCGCGCGCGAGATCGGCGGGGTCGGAAGTCAAGAAACTGGGGAGAGCTGAGTCCAAAGCGGTGGAGACGGGAATAGACGTCGGGGAGAAAGTTGTCTCGCTTGATTTACTTTGAAGAACCCTCAGGGGCAACCTCCTAGGCGGACAACAAAAAGGCCGCCTGAAAAGGCGGCCCGGAAAGTCGGATACCGACTGCTTACTTCATCGTGATCATATTGCGGGCGCGCTTAACGGCCTTGGCAATATGACGCTGCTGGCGGGCGGTGAGGCCATTCAGCTTGCGGGACAGGATCTTGCCCGTCTCGGTGACGTAACGGGACAAAGCCTCGGGTTCGGTGAAATCGAAATCGAGGGGGTTGCGGGAGCGCTTGAGCTTACCTTCGGTGGTCATGGGAGGATTGGAAGTAAGGGACGGAGGGCTGAGGGCAAGCAGAAATGGGGGACGCCAGCGGTGCCAGAGCCAGGGGCAGGGGTTGGGGCAGAATAGACCTAAATAAACAAAAATTTAGCCCTTTTCTAAAACAACCAGGCCCCAGCCCAGCCTATAGCCCTTTTTAGGCCCTTTTGACGGCAATCAGGAACTCCCGATTACCATCCCCGCCCTCGATGGGGGAAGGAATCACCCCGAGGACCTGCGCGCCAGGAAGCGACTGAATGGAAGCGGTCAGGCCATCGACCACGCGGGCATGGATGACCGGGTCCTTGATGATTCCCTGCGCCTTGTCGGCCTCGGCCCGCGTCGCCTCGAACTGCGGTTTGATGAGCGCCACGAGATGACCGCCCTGCCCTACCCGCTGCCAAGCGGCCGGCAGCACCAGCCTCAAAGAGATGAACGAGAGATCCATGACCACGATGCCGTAGGTCCGGTGCGGCAGCTCGACGGTGTTGATCTCACGCGCGTTGAACTTCTCGAGGTTCTTGATGCGCGGGTCATTGCGCAGCTTCGAATGGAGCTGGGCCGTACCGACATCAACGCAAGTCATGCTCACCACGCCGCGTTGCAGCAGACAGTCCGTAAAGCCGCCGGTCGAAGCACCGACGTCGAGCCCGTGCAAGCCTTCGACGGGAATCTTGAAATGGTCGAGGGCGCCTTCGAGCTTCTCGCCACCGCGCGAGACGAAGCGCGGAGGCTGGTCGACGGTGAGCAAGGCGTCTTCAGGAAACGACTGGGAGGGCTTGTTGACGACGCTGTCCGGACCGGAACGTACTTTGCCGCCGAGAATCAGGGCTTGGGCGACCGAGCGCGAAGGCGCGAGGCCGAGTTTCAACAACAACTCGTCGGCCCGCATTCTGCCTGGCTTCGCCGCCATCGGTCAGTCGAGAAAGCCCGTGAGGGGCGAGGTCGGTTCGGCCTTATCGGAACCGATGCCCAAGCCGGCTTCGCGGGCGGTGCGACCGGCTTCAACCGCCAGACGGAAAGCCTGCGCCATCGCAACCGGGTCGCCGGAAGAGGCGATCGCCGTATTCACCAAGACGGCATCCGCGCCGAGCTCAAGCGCTTCGGCGGCGTGCGAAGGCGCGCCCAGGCCGGCGTCGACGATGACCGGCACGCGGGCCTGCTCGATGATGATGCGCAAAAAATCGCGAGAGAGCAGGCCACGGTTCGAGCCGATCGGCGAGCCGAGGGGCATGACGGCCGCGGCGCCGACTTCTTCGAGACGCTTGGCCAAGACCGGGTCGGCGTGGATGTAAGGCAGCACCGTGAAACCCTTCTTCACCAACTCGCGACAGGCCTCAAGGGTCTCGATCGGATCGGGCATCAGATACTTCGGGTCCGGGTGGATCTCTAATTTCAGCCAACTCGTCCCGAGGGCTTCGCGGGCGAGTTCGGCGGCGAAGATCGCCTCCTTGGCCGTACGCACGCCGGAAGTATTCGGCAGGATGAGATGCTTCTTCGGATTAAGCGCCGATAAGATGCCGTCATCCTTGGCGTCGAACCGCACGCGTTTGATCGCCATCGTCACCACCTCGGCACCGCAGGCATCCAGGACCGCTCGCAATTGCGCCGCCGAGGCATACTTCCCCGTACCGGTAAAGAGACGGGAGTTGAAAGTGCGGTCGGCGATGCGGAGTTGAGCCATCGGAGTTTTGACAATCTAAGACTACCCTGAATTGTCCAGCCCTCGCATCAGAAACCTAAGCCGACGTGGCTTTAAGCAAGGCGGAGGTGGCCGCGGCCGGATCGGCAGCCAAGGCGATGGCGCCGCTAACCGCGACCCCATGAGCGCCCAGTTGGCGAATAGCGGCGACATCGACCGCCGTCACGCCGCCGATCACATAGGCGGGTAAGCGAGGGAGCGCGGCAATCAGACTGCGTAAACTTTCCGGAGAATGGACCGGGGCGAGCTTCCGCTTACTCGTCGTGGTGCGATACGGACCGACGCCGACATAATTCAAAACCACGCCTTCGATGCGGGCTAAATCGGCCAAAGAATTAAGCGTCGCGCCGATGATGGCATGCTCTCCCAAGAGCGCACGGGCATCGGCGGGGGACATATCTTCCGCGCCGAGATGGACGCCATGAGCGCCAGACAATTGGGCCACGCGCGGCGAATCATTGATGATGCAAATCGCATCGAAATCGCGGCAGAGTTGGACGACAGATTGCGCGAGCAGCGTCCATTCAGATTCAGGCAACCCTTTGGCTCGAACCTGAATCCAGCGCGCACCGCCCTGCAGGGCGGCCACGGCTTGGGCGTGATGGCTCAGCGGGGCCGCGTCCAGAGTCAAAAACTGCAGGCGCGGATACACGTCGGCTTAATACTTCCGCTTGAGCTTACGGGCGTCGCGACCTGACCAGGCACGCTCCAGATCCAGGAACGCGCGGACGGGGTTTTTTTCCTTCCAGACCGAACCGATGAAAGCCGCCCCGTCAAAGCCCATCTCGCGTACCTCACCAATGTTCTCAGGCGTGATACCACCCAAGGCATATGCTGGGCAACCGCCTTCGGATTTCCAGCGCTCGAGGATCACGGCGTACTCGCGGACCGTGCGACGAGGACGGTGATCCTTCTTGGAAACGGATTCGAAGATGGGCGTGAGGAAAACGTAGCGACAGGATTTATCGACCGCGAGAAGCTCGTCGTAAGAATGACACTTGGCGCTCAAAACGCCGTGCTTCGGCCAGCGACGAGGCACGCGCTCGGTCGGGTGGATTTGCAGGCCGCCCAACTTACAGGACAGAACTAATTCAGGTTGGTCTTCCAGGACGATGCGAGGCCAGAAAGTCTCGGGGATATTCTTAAGGAAATCTTCGTAATCCTTCAGCTGCCAATCGCGGCGATACTGAACGTGTAGACGACCGACGCCGGCGTCAAAAAGTTGGCGGACCTGCTTCACATTCCAACTGCCGTCGTTGGGCGTAAAAAGAACCAGACTGTCGGGGGCGGGGGCTTCCGGCGAAGGGACGAAAAGCTCTTTGATGAATTTTAGCATAGAAATTAGCCGCCTTGGGCGGCGCGGATGACGAGAATGGAGGTGCCATTTATCAGCGCTTGCGCGGACCAGCGAGAACGTGGGATGACTTCGCCGTCGACGGCGGCGGCCACGGCAGGCTCATGGGCGACCCCGAGCTCCTCTAAAAGAGCGGCCAGCGTAGGGGCGGCGGTATCCCGGGCTTCATCATTAACAGTGACGCGCATGTGAAACCCGACCCTGTAAGCCCACGGGCGGGGTGGCAAGCGGAGGTTTGAGGTTGCGGACATAGCCGGGCGGGGTTGGCTAAAGGCATGAAACACCTAAGCTTATTGGCCCTCTGCGCCCTGACCTTGACGGCCTGCGGCGGCTCCCCTTCCTCCAAAACCATGAACGAATCCACCGCCCCACGGGCGATTATCCACACCACGGCCGGCGACATGACTGTCGAATTCTGGCCCGAAGTCGCCCCGCGCACCGTCGACAACTTCCTGAAGCTCTCCCGCGAAGGATTTTACGATAAGACCGCTTTCCACCGCATCATCAAAGGCTTCATGATCCAAGGCGGTTGCCCTAACACTAAGCCCGGAGGTAAAGGCCAGCCCGGCACCGGCAGCCCTGGCTACCAAATCAAAGCCGAGTTTAATAACCGTTCGCACACCAAGGGCGTCCTCTCCATGGCCCGGTCTGCCGACCCAGATAGCGCCGGTAGCCAATTCTTCATTTGTCACGGTAATGCGTCGTTCTTGAATAACAAATATACCGCCTTCGGCAAAGTCATCTCCGGCGAAGACGTTCTGGAGAAAATCGCTAATATCCCCTGCGTCGGCCCAGAAAACTCAACCCCGACCCAACGCATTGAAGTCACTAGCGTAGAAGTGGTTGGCGAAGCCAAGGTCACCAAGGTCGAGAAGGCCAAGTAAACCGCCAATCCTGCCTTTACATCAAACATCCAGACTTCATTCTAAGGACTCCCCTATGAAATCCCTCCGCTACCTCGCCGTGCTGCCTTTAATGGCCGCCGCTTCCCAAGCCCTCACCATCGACGTCCAGGTCGGTGCCAATTCACCTTCCGGCTACGAATCCAACAGCCTTGCTGGCATCGGCATCGGCTCCCAGCTCAGCGACAACTTTCACCTCGGCCTAAATGTCACCTCCAAGAGTTTAACCGACAGCTTTTCGGTAACCGACATCAAAGTCGTAGCGGCTACCGTTGATCTCACCTACGAGCTCAATGGTGCAGGTGGCATCCATCCCTTCATCGGTGTCGGCATCGGTAATGCTTGGCTTTCCGGTAATACGGACGGAGACAAAACCGCCATCGTCATCAATTCCTTCATCGGCATGCGCTTCACCCTCTCCGAAGTGACCGACGTCCTTTTGATGGCCCGTAATTCTTCAATGACTAACGTTACGACCTATCCTACGAGTGGTAGTGCTGTCTTAGCCAAACAGAACATCTCCAGTTGGGAATATGTAGCTGGCCTGCGCTTCAAGTTCTAAGCGAACTTTTGCTTCACGAAAAAGCCGCCCCTTCGGGCGGCTTTTTTATTGGCAACTTTTCCGGCGGCTCAGGGGGTGAGAATACTGACTTCCTT
>QYQK01000130.1 GCA_007280935.1 Opitutales bacterium | reverse complement strand
ATATAATCGGCTGAATTTGTTATATTATAGTTAACTAGACATAATGTATATTGTGCGAAAAAGATAAAGGGGTCCGGGGGTGAACATAATGAGTTATTGATTGCTTGATTGGGAACGCTCATAAGTCCTCTCTTAATCTCAAATTAATCAAGCCACCCAGCACATTTATGAAAGTAGCCCGACATATCATTGAGGCTCGCCGTGAAGCGATCGCCAAACTGCTTGGGAAAGTCGGTTACGTCCCCGTCTTAGAAATTTGTAAACAATTCAACGTCTCGGAAGCCACTGCGCGCCGAGATCTGACCGAGCTCGAAAGCCAGCGTCGCATCACTCGTACCCACGGCGGAGCGCTCTCGGACTTCAACCGGAATTTTCCCCCGCTCGACGACCGTAAAATCGAAGACGCCGAAGCTAAGCGCAAAATCGGCAACTTGGCCGCTACGCGCATCAAAGCCGGCATGACAGTCTACCTCGATTCAGGCTCGACGATATTTTTTGCCGCTGAGGCCATCGCCTCCGCCGGGATTTCGGATTTGCAGATTGTCACGACCTGCTTGCCTACCGCTCAGCTTATTTCCTGCCTGCCAGGCGTCGAAGTTTATATCCCAGGCGGACTCTTCCTCACCCGTCACGCCATGGTTGCCGGTGATCGCACGCTAGAAGAAGTCGCCCGTTGGAACTTCGATGTCGCCTTGCTGGGCGCCGAAGGCATTGATGAAAATGGTCTTTGGAATTCGCAACGCGACATCTCTCATCAACAACGCGAGGTCATCCGCCGCAGTGATGAAATCTTGATTTGTATGAACAAAATCAAACTCGGTCGGGGCGGACCGTGCGCAGTTACCCGCGATGTGACTTCGCTATTCTTAGTCACGGATGCCGATGCCGCGACCGTTCAGCGTGCTAAAGTTAAGTTGGCGGCGGACCATGTTCTGACTGTGGTCTAAGCTGGGTTGTCTCCGTGAAAAAACACCCCACCCTCTATTTGTTGGCGAATGGTGACCTGCGTGCCTCGGCTAATCAAAAGTGCGAAGGCGCTCAATTGGCCATGGAAGCTTTGCTGTGCGATGCCTTGCGGCGTGAAAGTCGCCCAGTCAAACGGGCCCATGGATTTCGTCCGGAAGTCGGTCATAGTTTCATCGATTCGCAGAAGTATGGTATGGAGGTTTTTCGTAAAATTCCAGCGGATGCGCCGCTCATCGTCGCCGAGGCTGTGTGGCAATACTCGCATCACCTTTTGCCGGGTCTGCTGACCCATCGTGGTCCGATCCTAACCGTCGCCAATTGGTCAGGGACTTGGCCTGGTCTGGTCGGAATGCTTAATTTGAACGGCTCCCTGCTTAAAGCCGGAGTGCGCTTTTCGACGCTTTGGAGTGAAGAGTTTACCGATGCGAAATTCCTTAAGGGTTTACGTACTTGGTTGAAAGCCGGTAAAGTTAGTCACCCAACTCCTCACGTTCGCAAACTTGGCAAAGCATCTTCTAAGAACGCGATCTTGGGTCGACGTTTTGCACAGGAATTCAGACGCCGCAAATCAATCATGGGGGTTTTTGATGAAGGCTGCATGGGCATGTATAATGCCATCATTCCGGACGAAATCCTACACCCGACCGGTGTCTTTAAAGAACGGATGAGTCAGTCAAGTCTCTATGCTGCGATGCTGATGGTGAAGGATTCGGAGGCCACCGCTGCTTTGCGGTGGTTGGTGCGCAAGGGTTTGAAGTTTGACTGGGGTAAGGACGAAAAAACCGAACTCACCCGCCAGCAGACCCTGGCTCAATTAAAGATGTATATCGCCGCTGTACGTCTGGCCGACGAGTTCGGCTGTGCGACCATCGGTATCCAATATCAACAAGGGCTTAAGGATTTGGCGCCGGCTTCGGATCTGGTCGAAGGTTTGCTTAATAATCGTGAACGCCCCCCAGTCTTTCATGCTAAGAACGGATGGGAATTATTTAAGGGCGATGCCCTCCCCCACTTTAATGAAGTCGATGAATGTGCCGGTTTGGATGGTCTGATCACCTATGAACTTTGGAAGGAACTGGGTTATGATCCGGAGAACACGCTCCATGACTTACGCTGGGGTCGCCAATATAAGGGTAAGTCGGGTCGGCGGATGATCGATGAATATGTCTGGGTATTTCTGATTTCCGGTGCGGCACCTGCTAAACATTTCATCAGAGGTTACAAGGGCGCCCGTTCCGAGCGTCAGCCTTCCATGTATTTCCGTCTCGGCGGTGGTACGCTCAAAGGTATTTCCAAACCCGGTTGGATTGTCTGGTCGCGTATTTATGTCATCAGTGGTGAGCTGCACGCTGATCTCGGGCTCGGTGAGGTTGTCGAACTCCCGCAGGCGGAAACCGAAGAGCGTTGGAAACTTACGACTTCGCAGTGGCCAATCATGCATGTGGTCTTACCGGGCATTTCCCGTGACGAGATGATGGCCCGCCATCCTTCCAATCACATCCAAGTCGTGTATGCGCCCTCGCATGAGGCTGCGCGGCGAGGCTTAGCGGTTAAGGCTGCCGCCTTCGCAGAACTTGGTCTAAACGTTTCCCTCTGCGGAAAATCTTAAATATGTCCGCCGAAGCCATCCAAAGCCTGCTTGAGCTTTCCCATCAGTTGGGGGGCGATCGTCTCCGCATGGCAATCCTCGGCGAAGGGAATACGTCCATCCGCCTTGATGCCGATACTTTCGCCGTCAAGGCCTCGGGGTCTAACTTGGCTTCGTTAAAGCCGGCCGATGTGACCACCTGTCGTTTCGATTGTTTGTTGCCCTTGATTGAATCCCAAGGAGCTACCGATGCCGAAGTCGATGCGGCATTATTTGCTTCGCGGATTGATGCATCGGCGAAGAAGCCTTCGATCGAGGCATTGTTTCACGCCTACTTGTTGACCTTGCCGGGAGTTCATTGCATCGGTCACGTCCACGCCATCGCGGTGAATCAGCTTTTATGCTCACCGCGGGCTCGCGAATTTGCCGAAAAGCGAGCCTGTCCAGATGAGATTGTCATGTGCGGGATTGAATCAGTCTTCGTGCCTTATGCTGACCCGGGACTTGGGCTTTCCCAAAGTATTCGCCATGAGGTCTTGGCTTTCGTCAAGCGCACCGGTCGCGACCCTAAAATTATCTTATTACAGAACCATGGCATCATCGCCGTCGGTCCTTCGCCTAAGGCTGTCCTAGGTTCGCTCCTCATGGCCGAAAAGGCTGCTGAAATCTTCGTCGGCGCCGCTGCACTCGGAGGTCCGGCTTTCCTTACCTCCGCGCAGTGCGCACGAATTGCCGGCCGCCCCGATGAGCATTACCGCCAAAAAATGCTTGGTTTGTGAGCCTTTAACCCCTCCCCTCTCGCCCTATGTCCAATTATCTAGCCATTGATCTCGGAGCCGAATCCGGTCGTATCATCCTCGGGACCCTGAAAGCCGGTAAGTTTAAGATGAAGGAAATCCATCGTTTCTCTAACGGGGCGATTACGGCTAACGGCACCCTCCGATGGGACATCATCCGTATCTTCCGCGAAATCCGTATCGGCCTGGCCAAGGGTGCCAAGCTAGGTCCCATTAAATCCGTAGCCTGCGACTCTTGGGGCGTGGACTATGTGCTCCTCAAGGGCGACGGCCCTTTGCTCTCCTTGCCTTTCACTTATCGCGACGAAAGAAGTTTTAAATCTTACGAAAACGCGATGAAGCGTTTTTCGCAGCGAGAAATTTTCGAAGGCACGGGTATCGCATCGATTTCCATCAATACCCTTTACCAGCTTTTTGATGATGCGTTGAATCGTCCGGAGATTCTGAATTTTTCAGATAAGTTTCTGCTCATCGGCGACTACATCACCTGGCTCTTGACCGGCAAGGCCCTTGCGGAAGAGACCTTGATCTCTGGCACTCAGTGCTGGGATACGCGCAAGCAAGATTGGGCCTGGCCGGTCATTAAGAAACTTGGCATCCCCAAGCATATTTTTCCGAAAGCGGTAAAGCCGGGTGTGAAATTGGGTAAGATGTTGCCGTACCTCGCCAAGGAGACCGGCTTGGGCAAGACCGAAGTCGTCACGACCTGTGCGCATGATACCGCCGCAGCCGTTGCCGCCGTGCCGGCGACGAAAGGCGATGACTGGGCTTACCTGTCCTCTGGCACTTGGTCGCTCCTCGGCGTCGAACTCTCCAAGCCGCTTGTGAACGAGACCGTCCGCAAGGCCAAGTACACCAACGAAGTCGGCTTCGGCGGTACCTCTCGTTTCCTCAAGAATCTCGTCGGCCTCTGGGTCCTCCAGGAATGCCGTCGCGAGTGGATGGAAAAAGGCGAAGTCACCGACTATGGTGAGATCGTGAAGCTCGCGCTCAAGGCGCCTTCGCTCTGCTCGTTCATCCGTCCGGACGACGTCCGCTTCGCCAAGCGCGGCGACATGGTCGCCAAGGTCCAAGCTTTCTGCCGCGAGACCAAGCAGCCTGTGCCGAAGACCCACGGCGAGATTGCCCGCTGCGTGCTTGAATCCCTCGCTTTGCTATACCGCGTCGAGATGGATGGCATGGAAAAGCTTACTGGTCGCAAACTGAAGCGGCTGCACATCGTTGGCGGCGGCTGCCGTAACGCCTTGCTCAACCAAGCCACGGCCGACGCCACGGGCCGCACCGTCATCGCCGGACCCGTCGAAGCGACCGCTGCCGGCAATATCCTCGTCCAGGCGATCGCCATGAAGGAGCTCAAGGACCTCGAAGCCCTGCGCAAGGTCGTCCGAAACTCTTTTGAGGTAGTGACTTATACGCCCAACCCCACGCCCGCCTGGGTCGCCGCTCAAGCCAAGTTTAATGGTTTAAATAAGTCATAAAACCCCTTACTCACCAATCTTCCCTTCCACGTAATAAACATGTCCAACTACAAGTACGTCTCTCACCTCTGGAACGATGCCGAAGCCGCGAAGCTCGATCCGGTCGGCCGTCTGGTCTATCGCTCCAATAAACTCGGAGCGGACCAGCGCATCACGAATACCGGCGGCGGCAACACCTCCTCCAAAATCGTCGAGAAGGATCCCCTGACCAGCACCGACACCCAGGTCCTCTGGGTCAAGGGCTCCGGTGGCGACCTCCGCACCAGCAACCGTGAAAACTTCTCTTCGCTCTATCAAGATAAGCTCGTCGGCCTCCAGCAGTCCTATGCCGCTCGGACGGACAAGGGCCTCAAGTCTCAGGCCGAAGACGACATGGTCGGGATGTATAATCACACCACTTTTAATCTGAATCCGCGGGCATCGTCCATCGATACGCCTCTGCATAGTTTCCTTCCCGGCATGCATGTCGACCACATGCATCCTAATGCGATCATCTCGATTGCCGCTTCGAAGAACTGCGAAGCCCTCACCAAAGAGATCTTCGCCGGCAAGATGGCCTACGTAAAGTGGATGCGCCCGGGCTTCGAGCTCGGCCTCGCTATGCAGGACATCTCCCGCCAGCAGCCAGCCATGAAGGCCATCATGATGGGTCAGCATGGTTTCATTTCATGGGCTGACGATGACAAGGCCTGCTATGAACTTACCCTCGCCATGATCGAGCAGGCCGCGGTCTTCATCGATGCCAAGTATCAGGCCAAGGGCGGCGACGCCAAGGTCTTCGGCGGCGCCCTCTATCAGACACTCGACACCGAGAAGCGTCACGCGGCCTTCGCCTCCATCCTGCCTTGGCTGCGAGGCCAGGTCTCCAGCGAGAAGCGCTTTATCGGCACCATCCAAGACGACGAGAAAATCCTCCGCTTCGTCAATTCGAAGGACGCTCCACGCCTCGCCGAACTCGGCACCTCCTGCCCTGACCATTTCCTCCGCACGAAGATCAAGCCGCTCTATGTGAACTGGAACCCCCAGTCCGAAGACGCCGCCGCGCTGAAGACTAAGCTCGCCGCCGCCCTTGAGCAGTACCGCAAGGATTATGCCGCCTATTACAACGCGTGCAAGCGCCCGAACTCTCCGGCGATGCGCGACCCGAACCCGACCGTCGTCCTCATCCCCGGATTGGGCATGATCGCCTGGGGTAAGGATAAGTCCGAGTCCCGGGTCACCGCTGAGTTCTACAACTGCGCCGTCGAAGTCATGCGTGGTGCCGAAGCCATCGACCAGTACATCGCCTTGCCCCAGCAGGAAGCCTTCGACATTGAATATTGGCTACTCGAAGAAGCGAAGCTGAAGCGCATGCCGGTCGAAAAGGAACTCGCCCGTCAAATCATCATCGTCGTGGGTGCCGGTTCAGGCATCGGTAAGGAAACCGCGCACCGTCTGGTCAAGGAAGGTGCCCATATCGTCTGCGTCGATAAGAACGTTGAGGCCGCCCAAGCCACGGCCAAGGAAATCACCGACAAGCTCGGCACGGGTATCGGCGTCGCCGGTTCCGGCCTCTCAAATTGCGGCCCCGCCATCGGTCTTTCCGGTGACATTATGGACCGATCCTCAATTCGCAAGATGCTCGACCAGGTCGCGCTCGCCTACGGCGGCTTCGACTCCATCTGCGTCACCGCCGGTATCTTCGTATCGCCGGACACCACCGGACACATCCCGGACGATAAGTGGGCCCTTACCTTCGCTCTCAACGTCACCGGCAGCTACCTCGTCGCCGACGAAGCCTTCAAGACTTGGACGGAACAGGGTCTCCGCGGCAACCTCGTCCTGACCACCAGCGCCAACGCTGCCGTGGCCAAGAAGGGTTCCGTCGCCTACGACACCTCGAAGGCCGCCGCCAACCACCTCGTCCGCGAGATGGCCATGGAACTTGCGCCCCTCATCCGCGTCAACGGCGTGGCGCCGGCCACCGTCGTGCAGGGTTCGGCCATGTTCCCGCGCGACCGAGTGATCGCGTCGCTTGCGAAGTACCACATTCCTTACACCGATGATGAGGCGACCGATTCGCTGACCACGAAGCTCTCTCGCTTCTACGCCGATCGCACTCTGACCAAGAACCCCATCACCCCCGCCGACCAGGCCGAAGCCTACTTCCTACTCGTGACAAACCGCCTCAGCAAGACGACCGGACAGGTCATCACCGTCGACGGCGGCCTCCACGAAGCGTTCCTGCGCTGATTCTGTGCGCGTCTCACTTTTCATCCCTTGTTTCGTCGACCAGCTGACCCCGAAGGTCGGCTTAGCGACGGCCAAAGTATTGAAGCGCCTTGGCCACGAGGTCGAGTTCCGGTCCGCCCAGACCTGCTGCGGCCAGCCTTCCTTTAATTCGGGACAATGGGACGTCGCCCGCGAGGGAGCCATCCGCGCGCTCAGCGTCTTCCGGGGCACTGAAGTCGTCGTGGGGCCCTCCGGTTCCTGCGTCGCAATGATGCGCAACTTCTATCCGGAGCTGCTGAAAGAAACCCCCCATGCGGCCGAAGCCGATGACCTAGCTGCGCGCACCTTTGAGTTCTCAGAGTTTTTAGTGAAGAAGCTCGGCGTCACCGACGTCGGCGCTAAGTTTGCCAAAAAAGTCACCTACCATGATGGTTGCCACGCGTTACGTGAACTCCGCCTCAAAGAGGAACCGCGCCAACTGCTCCGCGCCGTTCGGGGCCTAGAATTCATCGAGGCCGACGAAGGCGAGACTTGCTGTGGTTTCGGTGGCTTGTTCTCCGCCAAATTCCCGATGATCTCGACCGCCATGGCCCAAGTCAAAGGCGGCGCCTTGGCCCGGACGGGTGCCGATTACGTGGTCTCTTCGGACCCCTCCTGTCTATTGCAAATCGGCGGCTGGCTCTCCCGCGAAGGTAAACCTATTTTGCCTCTCCATATCGCCGAAGTTCTTGCTTCTGATGTTTGAGTATGTCTGACGCCAAATCGATTTTCCTCAAGGACGCCACGGTCAACGCCGCGGACGGCGACCAGCGCGCTTTCATCAACAAGGCTCTCGGCGGTTATTACACTAACCGCGACCTCCAGAAAGCCCGCTATCGCGATTGGGAACGCGCTCGTGACGCGGCCTCGATGGCTAAATGGAGCGCAGTCAATGACCTCGCCAATGTCCTTGAAAAGTTTGTGGCCAACTTCGAACGCAACGGCGGCGTGGTTCACTGGGCCCGCGACGCCGAGGAAGCTCGTGCCATCATCCTGAAGATCGCCGAAGACGCGAAGGCCAAGGCCATCGTGAAGTCGAAGTGCATGACGACTGAAGAGATTCACCTGAATGACGCCCTCGAAAAGGCCGGCTTCGGCGTGGTCGAGAGCGATCTCGGCGAGTTCATTCAGCAACTACGCGGCGAAGCCCCCTATCACTTCGTCTTCCCGTGCATGCACGTGAAGCGCGAAGCCATTAGCGAGCTTTTTACTAAACATCTCGGCACCGCGCCGACGAACAGTCCGGAAGAACTCACGATGATCGCGCGTCGCCATTTGCGCCAACTCTACATCGACGCCGACATCGGTATCACCGGGGCGAATTTCCTGATCGCAGAGACTGGACAGATCTCCATCACCGAGAACGAAGGTAATGCGCGCCTCACCGCGGCCTTGCCGCGCATCCATATTGCCCTTTCGGGTATCGAGAAGGTCGTGAACCATCTTGACGACTTATCCGTCCTCCTCCCGATGCTGGCTACCGCTGGCGCGGGTCAGCCGATGACGTGCTACAATACGCTCTATTCTGGTCCCCGGAAGAAAGGCGAATGCGACGGCCCAGAGCAGTTCCATCTCGTCCTGATTGACAACGCCCGCACCCGGATTCTAGCCGACCCCGAGCAACGCGATTCCCTGCACTGCATCCGTTGCGGTGCCTGCCTCAACGTCTGCCCGATCTTTAAGAACATTGGCGGGCTTGCCTACGGCACCACCTACCAGGGGCCCATTGGTTCGGTGATTACGCCGCACTTGCGCGGACTCAAGCAGTGGAACCATCTTTCGGGTGCCTCGTCGCTCTGCGGCGCCTGCACTGACGCTTGCCCGGTCCGCATCGACCTCCACCACCACCTGCTGCACAACCGTCGCAACGCCACCAAGGAATCGCCGACGCTCTTCGACCTAGCCTTTCATCACGGGTTCACCTTCGTCATCAAGCGCCCGTGGCTCTTCGCCCTCGGCGGTAAAATCTTCCGTGCGACCCTGCCGCTACTCCAAAAACTACCTTTGCCCTACATGGGTGCTTGGATGAAGACCCGCGACCTACCGAAGGCTCCCTCCCAATCATTCCGCGATCAGTGGAAGAACCCGAATGTCTGACGCCCGCTCTGATATCTTCGCCCGCATCCGCGAGGCGCTCAAGGTGAAGGCCCCGAAGCCCCACCTGAAAGGCGACGGTGCCCCCGGCAAGACCTCCACGTTGGCCAAGCCTTGGTTGCCGGACGGCGGCGAGACCGCCGATGACAGTCTGACCATCCTCGCCGAGCAGTTGGCGAAACTTAAAGGCGTATTCATCCGCGTCCCGGATCACGCCGCTGCCGCCAAGGCCGTCGCCGAGCTCTCTGCTAATAAGAACTGGAAGAAGGTCGCGTATCATGGTGATGCCCTCCTTCGACCGATTGCGTCCGCACTGACCTGTGAAACCTGGGAAGCCGATGCGTCTTTTGATAAGCAGCGCCTAGAAGGATGCGATGCCGGTATCACCACCTGCGAGTCGATTGTTGCTCAGCTCGGCTCCATCCTCGTCTCCAGTGCGTCCTCCGGTGGCCGCGCCCTTTCCATCCTCCCCCACGTCCACGTCGTCGTCGCGGAAGCCTCTCAGGTTGTCCCCGATCTCGGCGCCGCCCTCGCCTTGGCCAAGGCCCGCCATGGCGACCAGATGCCCAGCATGCTGTCCTTTATCACGGGACCCAGCCGAACCGGCGACATCGAACGCATCCTGGTCCTCGGCGCGCATGGTCCGAAGGAACTTTATCTTATCCTAGTCGGTTGATAAAAATACGCTTCCCTCCCGCCGTTGCCCTCTTCGTCGCTACGATTATTGGCATGGGCGCCGCGCTGAAGCCTCAAACGTTTAAAACCACGTCGGATAAAGCCAAAAAATACCCAGTGTGGGATTGAGTTTGACAGCCATTGGCTTGGAATGCCTGCATGCTTCGTTTCCTGTTGCTCTCCCCGCTACTGGTATTTGGTCAGACTACGATAGTCAGCGATTGGTCAAAACAAATAGATACCTGGGGAAGGTTGGCCCCCATCGTTAGGCTCCAGAACGTTAAATGGTCCGCGAACGGCCAAAAAATGGTCTATGCCGTTGCTGATGCTGATGGCCGCATGACATGGAAGTATGTTGATTGCGGCAAAGGCCAAGTGCGCCTGGCGTATGATCAGGTCAAATTAATTGACCAACTTTCGCTCGCACTGAACCAAAGGGTCTCACCGCGAAATCTGCCTTTCAAATATATTGAGCCTTTGGATGATGGTCGCATCATTCTTGTCGGGGAAAAACAGTCTTGGACTGTTGAGGCGGATAATCGGCTTACTCCAAGCAAAGTCTTGGCCGTAGCGTCCACCCGACCAAATGTGAATTCCAGTCGCAGCCGTTCTTCTCTTTCGGAAAATTTTGCTAACTCGGGTAAGCTTTCCGAACTTTCCCCGGATGAAAAATGGAAAGTTTCTTTCTGGGAGGGTAATGTCCTTTT
>QYQK01000120.1 GCA_007280935.1 Opitutales bacterium | reverse complement strand
GTGACCATCACGGATGCCAGCGGCAATGTGATCTCCTGGGGTAGCGCCGGACGACACCAGTTCCGCGGCTCTCGTAAATCGACGGCTTACGCCGCACAGGTCGTCTGTCAGGAAGCTGCGAAGCTCGCCATGGCACACGGACTCAAGGATGTTTCCGTTCGCGTGAAGGGTCCGGGCATGGGTCGCGACAGCGCGATTCGTGCGTTGCAGGTCCTTGGCCTGAACGTGACCTCGATTCTCGATACCACGCCGATTCCCCACAACGGTTGCCGCCCGCCCAAGCGTCGCCGCGTTTAATCCTCCCTTTTCGCATCACCGTCCGGCTATGGCAAACCGGGCGGGTCCTCTCACTCCGCCATCTATACAAAAAATAAAAAAACATGTCCCGCTACACTGGACCTACCACCAAGCTGAACCGTCGTTTCGGTCAGAATATCTTCAACACCTCCAAGGGTGAAGAACGTCGCCCCTATCCTCCGGGCATTCACGGAAAGACCACGCGCCGCAAGGTTTCCGAGTACGGCGTCGGCCTCAATGAGAAGCAAAAGCTTCGCATGATGTACGGCCTCACCGAAAAGCAGTTCCGTCTCTCGTTCGCCCGCGCTAAGCGCATGGGTGGCGTCGCCGGCGACAATTTCCTCCGCATCCTCGAGACCCGTCTCGACAATGTGGTCTATCGCCTTGGTTTCGCAAATTCCCGTGCCGCTGCCCGTCAGTTGGTGGCCCACGGACATATCCGCGTTAACGGCCGCAAGGTCGATGTCGCCAGCTTCTCCGCCTCCCCTGGCGATAAGCTCGAAGTTCGCGATCGTACCTCCTCCAAGCAGCTCGCCACCCGCGCCGTGGAAGAAGGCCAAGGTCGTTCGTGCCCCGCATGGCTCGTCGTTCTCCCAGAGCAACTCAACGGACAAGTCGTTCGCGAGCCAGCCAAGGAAGAACTCCCCTCTGACATCAACGTCCAGATCATCGTCGAATTCTACAGCCGCTGATTCAACCCAACCCAACCCAATAGGACTACCTGCCATGCCCAAGCGACTCGGACAATTTCAACGCCCCAAGAGCCTCAAAAAAGAGGAATCTTCGGCCACCCCCACCTACGCCAAGTATTTTGCGGAGCCATTCGAAACCGGCTTCGGACATACTATCGGCAACTCTCTGCGCCGCATCCTGCTCAGCTCCATCGAAGGTGCCGCCGTCTCCGCGGTGACCATCGAAGGCGTCCAGCATGAATTCCAGCCGATCGAAGGCGTCGTTGAAGACGTCACGGAAATCGTCCTTAACCTCAAGAAGGTCCGCATTCGTACCGAGGCCAATAAGCGCGAAGCTTTCAAGGGCACCATCGACGTGAATAAGGCCGGACCCGTAAAGGCTTCCGACATCAAGTTCGAGACCAAGGGTACCACCGTGACGCTCGTCAATCCTGACCAAGTCATTTGCACCATCGATCGCAAGCGCCGCTTCTATGCTGACCTTGAAATCACCGTCGGACGCAGCTGGGCTTCCGCCGAAGAAAATAAAAAGTTGGATCAGGCCATCGGCTCGATTCCAGTCGACTCGCTTTTCTCGCCCGTGACCTCGGCTAAGTACTCAGTCGAGAGCACCCGTTCGGGTGACAAGACCGACTTCGATAAGCTCGTACTCGAAATTTCCACCGACGGCCGCATCACCCCGGACGAAGCGCTCAAAGAAGCTTCTGCCATCATGCGACACCACCTGGAAGTGTTTGATACCGTTTCTGCCGACTCGGTTGAATTTGAAACTGGCCATAAGGAGATCAGCGAAGAGACCAACCGTCTCCGCAAGCTGCTCAATATGTCCGTCAACGAAATTGAGCTTTCCGTCCGTGCGGCGAATTGCCTCAACAATGCGAATATTAATACCGTGGGTGAACTCGCGATGAAGACCGAACAAGAGATGCTCAAATACCGCAACTTCGGTAAGAAGTCACTGAACGAGATCAAAGCTAAGCTCGAACAGCTCGGCCTTTCCCTCGGTCAGAAAATCAACGAGAGCATGCTCGATAAGGGCGTTAACGCATAATCCGGATTTAACCCATGCGTCACCGCAAACATAAACACGTCCTCGGCGTCAAGACGGCTCACCGCCGTTCGCTCGTGGCCAATCTCGCTGCAGCATTATTTACTAATGCTCGTATCACCACGACGCTTTCTCGTGCCCGGGCTCTGCGTCCCTTCGCTGAACGTCTGATGACCTACGCGAAGAAGGCTGCTGAGTCTGCCGATAAATCTGTCAAATTGCATTATTACCGTTTGGCTTTGGCCAAGCTCCGGAATGAAGCGGCTTGTGCGCTTCTCTTCAAAGAGCGTGTCACCCAATGCCTTTCGCGTAATGGCGGCTATACCCGCATCTATAAGCTCGGCGCTCGTAAGGGCGATGCTTCCGAAACCGCTTTGATTGAACTTGTGGCTAAGGACGATAAGTCCCCAGCAATGACTCCCAAGGCCAAGGTTGCCCGGAAGCCGAAGCCAAAGAAGGAAGCCGTCGAGGCTCCCGCTCAAGCCTAAGCCTCAACTTCAGGCCTGAACGCGAGACGCGTCCGCCCCCAGGCGGCGCGTCTCGTCATTTTAGAACCCACCCCATCTCTCATGCTTCAATCCGTTGACCTCGGCGTTTTCCTCGCCTTTTTAGTCGGATTGGTGGCCGTGATTCTTTTCGGGCTTCAAGCTTGGTACGACCGCCGAGATGCGATCCTTTCAGACCATCGGCGGCTAAGTTCGGCCTTTTCTTGTGCGCGTTGCGGTCTGACCTATGTTCGTCCGCGCCGCCGCGAAGAGGGGGTCTGCCCAAGCTGTGGCTGGAACAATGTTCGCCTCAAGTTCTGATTCCCACTAACTTTCCCCCATGGCTCCACAGTCCATTGCAATCCTCGATTTTGGCTCCCAGCTGACCAAGGTTATCGCCCGTCGCATCCGTGAATGTAACGTGCATTCGCGGATCTATCCGTTCGGCGTCACGCCCGAGACCCTGAAGGCTGATGGCGTCGTGGGAGTGGTTCTTTCCGGCGGACCTTCGAGCGTGAAAGCCCCTGGCTCACCGCATCCTCATCCAGGCGTCTTTGAAATGGGCGTACCCGTGCTCGGAATTTGCTATGGCGTACAATTGATGGGCCAGATGCTTGGCGGTAATGTCGCGAGCAGTACCCATCGGGAATATGGACATGGTATGCTTTCCTTCCGCAAGGGCTCGCAACTCCTCCAAGGGCTTAAATCTCCTTTACGGGTTTGGAATTCTCACGGCGATAAGGTCTCGCGCCTTCCACGGGGCTTCAAGGCGGTCGCAAATACCGAAAACTCCGAGTGCGCCGTCGTCGAAGATCAGAAGCGCCGCTTTTACGGGATTCAATTTCACCCGGAAGTCGCCCACTCGGAGCGTGGCATCGATATTTTGCGCAACTTTCTCTTCCGCATCTGCCGCTGCAAGCCGGATTGGAAGATGGATGACTATGTTGAGACCGCCGTTCGTGAGATTCGCGAAAAAGTAGGCAAGTCTCAGGTGATCCTTGGCCTCTCTGGCGGAGTTGACTCTTCCGTCGCGGCCGCCCTCATCCAGCGCGCCATCGGCAAGCAGTTGACCTGCGTTTTTGTCGATAACGGCCTACTCCGCCTCAACGAACGCGCCCAGGTCGAGAAAATGTTCCGCGGCCGCTTTAAGGTCGACCTTCGGGTCGTTGACGCCTCGGCAGCTTTTCTCGGTAAACTTAAAGGCGTTACGGATCCGGAAAAGAAACGGAAAATCATCGGACATGAATTCATTAAGGTCTTCGAGCGCTCCATCGCCGAAGTCCAGCGCACGAAGAAGGGCAAGGTCGACTTCCTCGCTCAGGGTACGCTCTACCCCGACGTGATCGAGTCGCTCTCGCCGAACGGTGGGCCGGCCGCCACAATTAAGAGCCACCACAACGTCGGCGGTCTGCCTAAGCACATGAAGCTCAAGCTACTCGAGCCGCTTCGCGAATTATTCAAAGATGAAGTCCGAGCTTTAGGCGAAGCTTTGGGCCTGCCGCACGAAATGGTTTGGCGCCACCCCTTCCCGGGCCCTGGACTTGCCGTCCGCGTCTGCGGGGAAATCACTAAGGAGCGCCTAGAGATTCTTCGGAAGGCCGATGATATCTTTATTAACGAACTCCGCACCTCCGGCCAGTACGCCAAAGTCTGGCAGGCCTTCGCGGTCTTCCTGCCGGTACGCAGTGTCGGGGTCATGGGCGATGGGCGAACTTACGATAACGTCTGTGCGCTGCGGGCAGTGACGTCTTCCGACGCCATGACGGCTGATTGGGCGCGCCTCCCTTACGATGTCCTTCAGCGTGCCTCGACCCGCATCATCAATGAAGTCAAAGGCATCAATCGGGTCGTCTACGACGTTTCATCGAAGCCGCCTGCGACGATCGAGTGGGAATAAGCCTGCGAGTGCCCCGTTGACACTTCGCGCGTCCTAAACAAACATCGGGCCAGTGTCCGACCTTGGATTTCAAGTCATTGCCCGCCGCTGGCGCCCTCGTCGTTTCGACGAACTCGTCGGCCAGGAACATATTGTCAAGACGCTGCGAAACGCCCTTGAAACGAAGCGGATGGCGCACGCCTATCTTTTCGTCGGTCCTCGTGGCACGGGAAAGACCACGACCGCGCGAATCTTGGCCAAGGCGTTGAATTGTACGGGCGGACCTAAGCCAGATTACGCCCTCGATGATCCGGTATGCTTGGCCATCGAACAGGGGAGCTGCCTGGATGTGATCGAGATCGACGCTGCGTCCAATCGCTCAATTGAGGATGCCAAGAAAATCCGCGATGAATGCCAATTCGCACCGAGCAGTTGTCTGTTCAAAGTCTTCATCATCGATGAAGTGCACCAGCTTACCAAGGATGCCTTCAATACGCTCCTCAAAACGTTGGAAGAGCCGCCCCCTTGGGTGAAGTTTATCCTGGCGACCACGGAGGCCGATAAAGTCCTACCGACAATCACCTCGCGCTGCCAACGTCTCGAATTTCACCCGATCTCCGAAGAGGTAATCGCTGCTCAGCTCACCCGTATCGTGAAAGCCGACGGCGTGACGGCGGAAAAAGAAGCCCTTACGGCGATTGCCCGCTTGGCGAACGGAGGGATGCGCGATTCGCAGTCGATCCTCGACCAGGTCATTTCTTTCTCAGGTAAGAACGTCACCGAGGCCGATGTACTTTCGATCTACGGTTTGGCTTCCGCGCAGCAAGTAGGCGATCTCTGCCAGGCGATTGCCGTCAGTGATGGCAAAAAGGTCCTGACGATCTGCGATGTCTTTCATGCCGAAGGTCGCGACCTTCTCCGTATCTTGGCCGATCTGCAGTTGCGGGTTAGATCCGCCACGCTGGATGCCGTCCGGGCGGGCGGGAATAGTTCCCAGTTGGGAGCCCCGATTGCGACCGAACAACTTGTTCGTTTATTAGAATGTCTCCAGGAAGGCGAACAGGGTATTCGTCAGGGGCTTTCGCCGAGAGCGAACTTTGAAGTGACGCTGCTTAAGGCGATAGAACAAAGCAGGGCGAGGTCAATCGATAGTCTCATTAAAGACATATCTGCGGCCGCTGCCGGACTTCCTCGGGAGTCTGGCGAAAAAAAAATAAAGAGGACCGAGGTGGCACCAGCTGCTCCAGTTGAGCAAGTTGTCACCCGCCCGCCACAGTCGGCCCAGATGATGACTCCGATCAGGGACGTGCCGATTGAAGATTCCGGCCGGTTCGAGGAATCATTACCGCCTATGGACGCCCCCTCCACGGACGATGAGGCGATGCAAGTTAGCCAGTCCGCGCATGTTTTTAGTTTTCCGGATACATCGGTCGCGACGCAACCAGTGGCCGAAATCGGCCAATCGGCTTTCCCGGGGGAAAAGGAATTCCAAGAGGCCGTGGGAAATCTACCGCCGGGATTGACGGAAAAGTTGCGCGATACGCTGGGAGCGGAATTCACCTCGCTGCGACCCGTGCCTGCTGGGAAACTGCGCCGACCGCTCTGAAGGTGGCCGCCGCTTTTGAAATAGGCGTTATCTCGGATACGCATGGCCAACTTCGGCCAGAAGCATTGATTGCACTCGAAGGCAGTGCGGTGATTTTTCATGCCGGCGACATCTGCGGCCAATGGATTATTTCCCAGTTGGAAGAATTAGCCCCGACCTATGCGGTCGCAGGAAATTGCGACGAAGATGCGGCACTGGACTTGATCGTTTGCAAAGAACTGGGGGGTCTAAAAATTCTGATGTATCATGGGCACCTTCTGGTCGAGGAAGCTGCTTATAAGGCAGATATCATCATCACGGGGCATACGCATCGACCGGCGATCGAATGGGAAGGAAAGGTGTTACGACTTAACCCGGGGAGCGCGGGCCCGCGCCGTTTTAACCTTCCCGTCACGCTGATGAGGGTTACCGTCACGGCCGGACAGGCCGAAGCCCGTCTCATCCCTCTCAACCCATGAAGTCGCCATTGCCAATTGACGACCTGAAGGACGGTTTAATCGCGGCGTGCGGCCGAGTGCGGCGCATCGTACTACGGGCACCGACCGGGTCCGGAAAGTCGACGCGTATTCCGCAGATGCTTCTCGATTTAGGATTGGTCGAAGGTCAGATCATCGTGCTCCAGCCTCGGCGGATAGCGGCAAGGATGCTGGCGAGTCGCATCGCGCAAGAACGTGAATGTCGGCTGGGGGGAGAAGTGGGTTATCAAATCCGTTTTGAGCGCATGGAATCCGCGCAGACGCGCATCAAGTTCGTGACGGAGGCTTTGCTACTGCGGCAGATGGCATCGGACCCAGAACTGAAGGGGATTGGGGCGGTAGTCTTCGACGAATTTCATGAACGTAATTTACATTCGGACGTCGCCCTCGCGCTGGCTCGCCGTTTGCAAGAAACGCATCGGCCGGATTTATTAATCATCGCCATGTCGGCGACGCTCGACACGGAGGGTGTCGCGCGTTGGTTGGGTGCCGCGGAAACTCTGGCGGCAGATGGCCGGGCTTTTCCAGTGGACATTGAATATACCCATCTGCCTCGCAATTCAGCGCGGCCTATTTGGGATGCGGCAACCGAGCAAGTGAGGCGATTACTGCAAGAAGAGTCCGAAGGAGACATCCTCGTCTTCATGCCCGGCTCATATGAGATCATGCGGACAATGGGAGCGGTGCGTAATTTACCGGAATCAGGTGGAGTTGAGGTGTTGCCGCTTTACGGTGAATTGCCGCCGGAGGAGCAAGATCGCGCCGTTAAGCCTGGACCGAACCGTAAGGTCATCGTCGCCACCAATGTCGCGGAGACTTCATTGACGATTCCAGGCGTCAGAGCGGTCGTCGACGCCGGTCTGGCCCGAATGGCGCGTTTTGATCCGCATCGCGGTATCGATACTTTATTAATTGAACCTATCTCGCAGGCATCGGCCGAGCAGCGGGCTGGCCGGGCGGGGCGTACGGGCCCTGGTCGTTGCATCAGGCTTTGGTCACTCACGGATCATGAGGCCAGGCCCTTACGGGAAATCCCGGAAATCAAGCGCGTCGATCTTTCAGAGACGATTCTGCTGCTGCTCTCTTCGGGTTGGGGTGACGCGGCCCAATTCCCATGGTATGAAAAGCCTGACGATAAGGCCCTGCTGCGGGCTGTGGCCGTACTGACTGATCTCGGTGCAGTTGATGTGCACGGTAAGTTAACGAAGATCGGCCGGCGCATGGCGGCCTTTCCTGCGCACCCGCGTTATGCGCGCATGTTACTCGCCGCAGGCGAGCTGGATTGCGTGGAGGAAGTCTGCCGGATTGCGGGCTTGGCCCAAGGTCGGGATATCCTCTTCCGGAAGGTAGATGACCGGACGGAGTCAGCCAGGGACGGGGTAGCGCAAGACGAAGGATCGGATTTTTTCCCGCGACTGGCTCTGATGCATCGGGCGACCGAACTTAAATTTGATGCGGATGCGTGCGACCAATTCGGCGTGCACGGGCAGGCCGCCCGTCAGGCAGATCAGGCCGCCCGTCAATTCATCCGTATCGCCGAGGGGCAAGGTTTACCGGTAAACAAAGAAGCTGCCGACCCGGAGGCGATTCGTCGCTGTCTCTTGTTGGGTTTTTCCGATCGCCTGGCTATCAGGCTTGATGGTGGTACGTTGCGTTGCGCTTTGGTCCATGGCCGTCGAGGCGAACTTCGCCGCGAATCATCGATTCGATCCGCCAAGTTGCTCGTCGCCGCCGAAGTCGATGAGATCCAAGCCCGGGGCGAGGTGACCACTTACCTTTCCTTGGCGACCGCCGTCGAAGAATCGTGGTTGAAGGAACTATTCCCCGAGGATTTCTCCGAAGGGCAGCAGGTCCGATATGAACCAACCCAACGCCGCGTCGTGACGCGAACGGAACGCCGTTTTCGGGATCTGGTCTTAGAAGCGACGGAACGGGATGACGCGCCTTCGGATGCGGCCAGCAAGATTTTGACTGAGGAAGTGATGGCTGGTCGCCTTGCATTGGAGCGGTGGGATGCGGCGGTCGACGCTTGGATCAGTCGGGTGAATTTTCTGGCTAAACATTGTCCCGAGTTCGGGATCCCGGTTTTCGATGAAGCGGGCCGGCGGATGGTAATCGAGGAAATCTGTGCCGGGGCCTCGGCCTATCGTGATATTAAAGATAAGGCAGTCCTGCCCATCGTCCGGGGTTGGCTCACGCACGAACAGGCCATGGTCCTGGATTCATATTGTCCTGAAAAGATGATTTTACCGCGAAAAAAGCACCCAGCCAAAATCGAGTATATGGCGGATGGCGAAGCCCAGATTGAGGCCACTGTGCAGGAGCTGTATGATTTTCCGGGCGTGAAATTAAGAATCTGCCAAGGCAAGGTGCCGTTGGTAATTTGCATCCAGTCCCCCGCTCGACGGACCCAGCAGCGCACCACGGACTTAGACGCTTTCTGGAAGGGCTCTTATGAGCACGTGAAGAAGGATTTAAGAGGTCGCTATCCGAGACACGAGTGGCGTTAATCTTTTTTCAGACACCCCATGTCCGTCACGCATCCCAGTTGGACTGAAATCCCCATCCATGTGGTGGACTTCGAGGGCAGTGGCCGGACGGGCGTCTTGGAGTCTGGCGTGGCGACCTTGCTGGGCGGTGAAATCATCTCCACCCGTACGTCGCTCCATGCGGCACGTGGAGCAGTGTCATCGATTGATACGCAATGTCATGGCTTGTCTCAGCGCGATTTGGCGGGGGCGACTCCCTTTGAGGCAGAATGGGATCGTTGGGTGATTTTACGCCGAACGGGTGTCCTGGCCGCCCATAATGCGACGGTCGAGGCTGGGCTGCTGCGTGCGACATGGCCCCGTCCTCCAGTGGTCCCGTCTTTCGTGGGAGACCCAGCCGCTGTCGCCGAGTGGGGGCCGTGGATAGATACCTGTCGCCTCGCCAGAGCGTGGGTCCCGACCTTGGGTGAGTATGGGCTCGCCTCCCTCGTCTCAGCCCTGCGTCTGGGCCCCCGTCTGGATGCTTTAGCCTCGCAGCATTGCCCGCCGGGCCGCCGTCGGTATCACTGCGCCTTATTCGATGCCCTGGCCGCCGCTTTGATATTAAGGGTTTTGGGGGGCTTGGAGGGCCGTTCACTTGCGCCGACGTCGCATTTGGTTCGCGACAGTATTTCGGCCCAGGCGGCCGACGATTTGATGCAAGGCGAGCTTGGCCTGTAGTTTCCGCTTCACTTAGGCGGTTTTGCCTTACTTGATAGCCCCACTCTATGGCATCTAAGAATCCTATACGCGTGGCGGTTACTGGCGCCGCTGGCAACATTGGTTATGCTGCGATCTTTCGCTTGGCATCCGGCGCGGTTTTTGGACCCGACCAGCCGGTGGCGCTTAACCTCATCGAGGTTGGCCCAGGTCTTAACGCCCTCGCCGGTGTGGTGATGGAATTGCAAGACTGTGCGTTCCCCTTGCTGGCTGATGTGGTAGCTACCGGCGATCTCGATGAGGGTTTCAAGGATGCCGACTGGTGTCTCTTGATCGGCGCGGTGCCGCGCAAGGAAGGCATGGAGCGCAAGGATCTCCTCGGCATTAACGGAAAGATATTCATTGGCCAAGGCCAAGCCATCGCCCGTAGTGCGAAGAAGAGCGTCAAGGTCTTGGTCGTAGGTAATCCTTGTAATACGAATTGCCTGATTGCCCTGCGGGCTGCCGCGAGCCTCCCGGCCGAGAACTTCTTTGCGATGACCCGTCTCGATGAAAATCGCGCGAAGTCACAATTAGCCGCTAAGGCCGGAGTGCATAACTCCGCCGTCAAGAATGTGGCGATTTGGGGAAATCATTCTTCAACCCAGTATCCTGACTTCACCAACGCCACTATCGGCGGTAAAGCGGCGACGGCGGTCATCACGGATCATGCTTGGTTAAAGGATATCTTTATTCCTGACGTACAGAAGCGGGGAGCCGCGGTGATTAAGGCCCGCGGTGCTTCTTCCGCTGCTTCGGCAGCTAACGCGGCCTTGGATACACTTCGTAATCTGCACGTCCCCACCGCCGCTGGTGAGTGGCACGCCGTCGCCGTGCTCTCAAAGGGTGATTACGGTATTTCTCCTGGGATAATCTTTGGGTATCCTGTCAGGACGAAGTCTGATGGCACGTGGGAAATCGTCCAAGGGCTACCGGTTGATGCCTTTTCACGGGAAAAGATCGGCATCACCGAAAAAGAACTCCTCGAAGAGCGGGCCACCGCTTCGGAGGCTTTGGGCCTAAAGCTCTGAGCGGTTCTTGATGCAAAAAAGGCGCATCTCCGGATGCGCCTTTTTTATGCATGACAATTGCAGGCTTAGGGCGCTGGCAGTCGGATGAGTGTGATGTCGGCCGGCCGGCAGGTCCCGAGGCGAATTTCACCAGCGTTCGCCGCGGTGAAGATGGGTGGTTCCGGATGGATGGCGGCCACGTTGCTTGCGGTCCGCCCAGAGTTAATTTTCTGCAGGCCGATGAAGTCGATAATCACGGGGTTGGCGCTCGTCAGGAGTGATTTTTCCGAGCGACACCAGTTGGCGTCAAAGTTGGGCCCTCCTAAGACTTGGAAGCGCTCGAGCGATAATATGGTAAGGAGGTTTTTGTTCGCCAATTTAGGAATCGCACAGACTTCAACCGCGACCTTGGAGGCGTTAAAGGGGTTATCAAGGAAGCGTTCGCCGTTGGCGATGTTGCCAATCGATGCCGAGGCCAGCGCGCCGTGTACGCCCAGCGCCTTGCCGTCGCTCAACACGGGGAGGTTGATCCAGAAGTCGACCTCATCGATAAGCGTCTTTGGTAGAATGCTAACGCGAGGGTCTCCCCAAGGGACGTTCTGGGAACCTTGTCGCGGTAGGACTTGATTCTCGTAGCGCAGACTTTTCTCGTTGGCCCAGCTTGGGGCGAGTTGTTCCCAGGCGGCGACCTGGAAGCCTTCGAAGTCTTGATCTCCAGACGAAAGGGCGGGAAGAAATCCGGCTTGGCGTAAGCTCTCTTGGCGTGCATCGCATAGGATGATGGCCTTCTGATTAAAGCCGCGTTTCATCAGAGAGACTGTTAGGGCTCTGACCAGCGGCTTGGGGGTTGCCAGGCCAATGCCTGAATCTGAGGAAATCTTTAGACCGCATTTTTTGAGCAGACCAGGATGAAGGTTTAAACCAGTCCGGATTTCGTATTCCCCAAGGGTGCGCTCAACCGCGGCCGCATACTCGCGATCGCTGAACCCCGATAACGTCTGCTCGATGAGTAACAGTTTGGGATCGG
>QYQK01000143.1 GCA_007280935.1 Opitutales bacterium | reverse complement strand
CTTCGGGCATCCGGACGGTGGCCGATCTGTCCGGGCAATCGTTCGGTTCTTTGCTTAACTACCGTGGGGTGGGCGATGTGACGGCCGAGGCGGCCATCAGGGCCTTTGGGAAATTTCAGGAAACCTCCCGGGCACATGTCCGCCTACTGCCCGATCCAGATAACCGCCGGCCGTCGGATGGCCGCTTGCTGGTGGCCTTGGCAAAATATGAGACGCTGGTCCGCGAGGTCTCGACCCGCACCGAGGAAGCGCAGGTCAGATATAACGACACGGCGGGGCAGCTGCAGGCTCTCCGGGCCAAGACCACGCTTAGTGATCATCTTTTTTCCTTGGGTTCGCAGGCAGATCTCGCCCGCACGACCAGTCATCTGGCCGCCGAGTTCCGTTGGGTGAATACCGAGGCCCGTAATTTATCTGATTATGCGGAGCGCCTCACGATCGATTTCGCGGAGATCTGGAAACGCTATGCGGGGAATGCGGCGACATTCATCGCGCTGTTGGAAAGCGTACTCCCTGCCCGGGTGGTCGCGAAGGGCGCCTTGGCGGGTCCAGACATGCGCGGCGGGCTGCCAGCGGAGATCGCCGACGCGGTCGAGGCCACGCAGGTTGATCTAAGTCTGCTGACCGCCACTCTCCGGCGTTATCAGCAATTTGGGACCCAATATATTGTCTGCCAGAAGCGCGTGCTGCTGGGCGATGACATGGGCTTGGGCAAAACCGTCCAGGTGCTGGCGGCGATGTGCCACTTGGCGGCCAAGGGGAAGAAGCATTTCTTTGTGGTCGCCCCGAACAGCGTCCTCATCAACTGGGAGCGCGAGGTGAAGAAGCACACGAAGCTGAACCCGATTGTCGTCCATGGTGGCGACCGCGACGACGAGTTGGAGCAGTGGCAGCGCGAGGGCGGGGTGGCCATCACGACTTACACGACCCTCGGCCGATTGGTGGACAATATTACGGCGATCGACCTATTGGCCGTCGACGAAGCCCACTCGGTGAAGAACCCCGAGGCCCAGCGCACGCAGTCGGTCGTCCGGCTCTGCGGGTTGACGGAATTTCTCGTCTTTATGTCTGGCACCGCGCTGGAGAACCGCCTGAGCGAGCTTCAGTTCCTCATCAAGACCGTCCAGCCTAAGGTCGATGCGGCGATGGCCTCGCTGCTAAAGCAGGTGCGACCCGCTCCGGCCGAAGTGCGAACGCAGCTCGCACCGGTGTATCTGCGACGCACCCAGGCCGATGTCCTGACGGAGCTGCCGGATTTGACCGAGACCGACGAGGTCATCCCGCTCGAGCCTGCGGATATCGAGGCCTACCGGTTGAGTCCCGACAATCTGATGAATAAGCGACTGGCGGCCACGATAGGGGCTGGCGGGCAGCAGTCGGCGAAGTTTGATCGCCTGCGGGAATTGCTGGAAGGATACAAAGAAGACGGACGCAAGATCGCCGTGTTTTCATTTTTCCGTCAAGTGCTGGACGACGTCAGTACCGTCGTCGGAGGTTGTCCGCAGATCCATGGTTCCATCAGTGCCGAGGAACGTCAACTGGTGCTGGATCGGTTCGCCGCCCAGGAAGGCTTCGGCGTCTTGGCTCTGCAGATCGAGGCGGGCGGTATAGGCATCAATCTCCAGTGCGCCCAGGTCGTCATTTTGATGGAGCCGCAGTTCAAGCCCTCGACCGAACGTCAGGCCATTGCGCGTGTCCGCCGCATGGGTCAGACCCGTAAGGTGAACGCGCATCGACTCATCGCCAAGGGAACGATTGACGAGGCCTTGGTGCTGCTGGTCGAACAGAAGAAACAGGTTTTTGAGGACTACGCCCAGCAGAGCGCTGTCAAGGATGCCAGCGGGATGGCGATTGATGCGGGCAGTGCGGCGATGGAGGAGTTGCGCGGAATCGTAGGCGCGGGTAGCTAATTAGTTGACCGGTTAATTAGTTGGCCGGTGGGCAAGGGATGCAGATTAGCTGGCCGGCTGGCAAGTTGACCCGTGGACAAGGTGACACGAGGAGAGGCAGGGAAGAAGTGCAAAGGTGCAAATGCGGCGAAGCCGCGTGCAAAGGTGAGCGCGGCGGAGCCGCGAGGGGGCACGTGGGCAAGGTGACCCGTGGGCAAGGGAGATAAACTAGAGGCTCGGAGGCCCGGAGGCTCAGAGGCTCGGTTGATCAGAGAGAGGCAGAACTCAAGGGGGGCAGTATAGGGAGACTGGATGATTAGCTGGGCAGCATCAGAGGTAGGGGCGTGCGGCCCGCGCGCCCACGGATGACCGGGCCGGTCATCCCTACCAAAGACCGCAGCATTCATTCCGGTTTCCCTTTGAGTGAATGTATCACTTCGGGTATCAGGTACGGGTTGTCAGGTTCGGGTACAGGTGCGGGTCCTGAACCTGTATCTGAGTCCGAACCCCTGAACCCGGGACCTGACGGCCGAGACCTGTGACCTGAAATTTGACGGCCAGTAAGATACCCTATCCGCGTGTAGTGTATGATCGGTACGGCAGTGCGTTGACCAACGGTTAGGTTGGTTATTCTTCGACCGATGCAGCCACGATTAATTGTTCATCTCAATAGCGCCTTAGCGGCTTCCTTTTCGGTATTAGGCCCAGACTTGACTAGTTGCAGATATAGCAGATGCTATAACTCTGACCCACCAACGACTATGGATACCGCGACGAGGATGGAACCCCCTAAGGACAAACGTGCTCTCGAAAAGCTCGAGCGCATCGCCGGCCTCACGGTCGCCCGGCGCAAACAGCCTTGCCTCGTCGACTCCGATGGCAGGGAGATTCCGCTACCGGAACAGCTCTTCGGGCTCATCGTCAAGGTCGCTGGTGACCTGCAGGCCGGAAGGTCCGTGTTCGTGATCTCGGGCGAGCAAGCCATGACTCCGCAGGCCGCCGCAGATTTTCTCGGCATGTCCCGACAGTTTCTGTCCCGGCTCATGGACGAGGGTGCTCTCCCGTTTCACAGCGTCGGCTCTCATCGCCGGCTCCTTTTTAAAGATATCCAAAAGTTCGCGACCAAGCGGGCGCAGTCCCGACGAGCCACGATGGAGAAGCTTCGCGACAAGTTGTACGCCGCCCGTGTCGACGCTTGATCCATGATGCATCGTCCTCCGGCCATCGTCCTGGACGCATGTGTCTTGGCCGACTTCATCATTTCTGACCTGTTGCTCAGGATGGCCGAGGACCCCGTGATCATTCTCCCGCGCTGGTCTGATGAGATCTTCGCAGAAGTGCGACGTACGCACCGGAAACTCAAGTGGTCCGATGACAGTGCGGAAAGCTGGCAACAAGCGGTCCGGTCTGCCTTCCCTGAGTCCTTCTTCGAGCCGCCGAGGGAGATTGTCGCCCGTCTCACAAATCACTTAAAGGACCGTCATGTTCTCGGCACGGCGATTGTCAGCAAGTCTGAGACCATCGTCACTTATAACCTGAAGGATTTCAGGCCGGCCGCCTTGGAGCCTTGGGGCGTAGTCGCCGTGACCCCTGACGATTTTCTCTGTCAACTTTACAAGATTCATCCTGACCTGATGTCATTCAAAATCACGGACATGGCTCAAAGACAAACGCCCAAAGGGCTAATCGCTAAAATCAAACGGAATGCACCTAAGTTCGCGGAAATCGTCGAACGGGATAAGTAAATCCGGATAGGGCCTGACCCCGTGATGCGTGGTGGCTTGCCAAATGGGCATGGGGAGACAGTTTTACGGTTATGAGCTCACCCCGCTTGTTGTTTCTTCTTTGTTGCGCCTGCGCTTGGTCGGCTTCCGTTCAGGTTCAAGCCCAACCCAAACCCACCGACCCGGCGTCGGTCGTGCTAAAATCAGGCAAAAACGAAATTCAGCTGGTCCAGGCCAATGGTCACACGCGCAAGGTGCTCATCGGGTTGCCTTCTGACATCCGTCCAGGCGAAAGGCTGCCGGTGGTATTTGGTTTTCATGGCGATAGCGGGCCGGCCGAAGCCTATTCCGAACGGCTTGCACCCTACGTCAAAAGCCGCCGGATCATCTCGGTGAGCCCGCAAGGCGAGAGTATGGTCGGCGGGAACGGACAAAGCAGCTCGTTCTATAATTTCATTCCCGGTAAGGATTGGAATCGTCAGCAGGCCGACGATCTGGGCTTGGTTCGCCAGCTCTTGGCGTTGCTCGAGGCGAAGCGACTCTCCGATCCGCATCGCATCTACGCCACCGGGGCTTCGGCCGGCGGCCACATGTGCAATATGTTGTTCAAGAATGGCGACGTCTTTGCCGCCATCGCGCCGACCAAATGCGGGATGGTCCGAGGCAAGCATGAGCCGGGCGATGGCAATAACCGGACTTCGATCTTCTGGGTCATGGGCGATCAGGATAAGAGCTATAACGGCGGCGGCTCCGCGGAGTTCGAGAATATCCCTGTGCGGGAACGCCTCGAAATCTGGCGCAAGTTCGACCAATGCCTCGGCGAACCTAAAGTCATCGTAAAGCCGGACATGAAAATCGAAACCTATCTGGCGCGAGACGGCATTGAAGTGACCTTTTGCACCTTACCGGGCATCACCCATGCGATCCCACGTAACCTAGCCGAGAAGACCGATGCCCTGATCATCGACTTTTTGCTACGCCATAAGAAATAGACCGGGAGGTGGGGTGAATTATGGAATCAGGCCGACACGCGATAGGTCTTCAGCGGTTTAATGGCGGCTTTGATCTTCGGCCCGAGGACGTGCAGCGCTTCGCGGAGGTCATAGGCGAGCTGTGCTCTTAGCCAGTAGCCGGGAGTCAGGCCGAGGTAGGTGCAGAGATGTAGGTCGGTTTCAGCGGTGATACCGCGCCGTTCATTAAGGATCTCGTTGATGCGCTGGTGGGGCAGCTGCGCCCCCTTGGCCAAGCGGTAGGCCGTGATGCCAAGCGGGCCAAGGAAATCTTCCCGGAGGAGTTCTCCGGGGTGAACGTTCAAATGTTTCTTTTTCATAAGTTCAGTGGTAGTCGGTGATTTCAACCTCGTGGGCATTCTGACCAGCCCAGCGGAAGCAGACTCTATACTGGTCGTTGACCCGGATGCTGTGCAGTCCTTGGAGTTTCCCCTTGAGGGCTTCGAGCCGGTTGCCCGGTGGGATGCGAAGGTCGACGAGTGAGGTGGCGGCTTGTATTTGGGTGAGTTTGCGGAGGGAGGTCTGGTGGATGGTCGAAGGAAGGGCAGTGGGCTTCTGTCCGAGCCAGAGGGCGTGCGTATGCCGACAGGCAAACGAGGCTATCATTGGACGAAAGCATGATGGATGCTAAGGGTGCAGGTGGTCAAGCAGACTATGCACGTTAAGCGTGTATAGTCTACGGTCGTCCGCTGTTTGTCCGATGATGGATGCATGTGCCTCATTCAGGCGCGACCGAGCGCACGCTCAAACTGATCCCAATAGGTAGGTTATCCTAGATATTTCTGATCGAGGTCGGCCAGCAATACCTATGTAAATTTGATTCGATGACAGTCTGCCCACGCTGCGCGAGAGCCGTGAGTAACTATTTCTTAAGAACGTCGGCCCGGTCCGAACACGGGGTGGGCCTGACCTCTTAATTCTCTTCGGCATGTTGACAAGGAAGACAGATTAGAGGCTCGGTTGACCAGAGCACGAAGTGCAAAGGTACAAATATGGGAGACAAGTTTCGGGTGGTGGCTGGCGGCCTCGGGTGTCAGATAGGGGCTGGCGGCCCGCGCGCCGACGGATAATCGGGCCGGTCATCCCTACCACGATGCAACGAGGGCAGCACGTGGTGCTGCCCCTACCTCGATGCGGTTGCGAGTGTTCAGAGGGTCTTTTGGATTTCGATAGCGGCGGCTTCGGCTTGTTTGCGTTCCTCGGGGTTAAGCCGCTCGAGGCTTACCTTGATGTGCTTTTTGAGGTCTTCGTCGCCGGTCTTTTGCAGGCAGAGCATGAGCCAAGCGCCGCCTTCGATGAGGTTTACAGGAATGCCCATGCCCAAAACGTGAGCCATGCCATACTTATACATGCCGCCGGGGTGGCCTTGTTTGGCTGAAAGTCTGAACCATTTGACCGCCTCGGGGAAAGTGGCTTCGTCGGTCCTGGAAAGCATAAAGGACCCCATGTTGGCTTGGGCAATTGGGTGTCCGTCGTCGGCGGCTTTCTTGGTCCAGAATACCGCCATTTTCTGGTCTTGTTCGACACCGGTGCCGTCCTTGTAGCACACGCCGAGTTTGAACTGTGACTCGAGGTCGTCCTTATCGGCCGCCTTCCGGTACCACTTCGCCATCTCGACGAAGTCCACGCTCACGCCGTCGCCGTCCTCGAGGCAGTTAGCGAGCGTGCGCATGGCTTCGACATGGCCTTGCTCGGCGGCCCGGCGGCACCAGACCGCGGCCTCAAGCGGATCTTTGACCGTGCCGTTTCCGTCGTGATACATCGCCGCCAAGGCGAACTGGTTCTCCGCTGCGCCGACCTGAGCGAGTTCGAACTGACGGTGAAACTGGTTAGTGAGTTCGATACTGTGGGAACCCAGGCTGAACATCGGGGCGATGTTAAGCCTCGCGATGATACCCTTAGCTCGTTCGTTGGCCTTGCGTCGCTCACTCGCCGTAGCATGGCCGAGAGCCTTTTTAACTTCCTCCTTGATTTCTTCGCTCCCATCCATTTCCGACACCATATACCAGGCGAAGGCGGCGATTCGGTCCTTAGGCACACCAATCCCACTTTGATACATGATCGCGAGGCCGAACATTGCGGAGGAATTACCCTGGAGGGCGGATTTACGGTGCCACTCCGCGGACTCGCCGTAGAGCGCCGGATTATTTTTGTCGAGGATGGCGAAGGCATAGTCTGACTGGGCGATCGGATGTCCGTGCGTAGCCGAGAGCTTAAGCCACCGCAAAGACTCTTTCTCGTCGGCTTCCACGCCTTCGCCCTTAGCATAGGCTTGCGCTAGGCTGAGTTCGGCGTCTGCATTTTTCTTCTCGGCTGCCAGTCGGAACCACCGAATCGCTTCTACAAGGTCTTTTTTAAAGATTTCCCCTCTCATGCAGGCTTGACCGTAGCTGAACTGGGCCTGCACGTGGCCTTTTTCGGCGGCCATGCGGAGCCATTTCGCTCCTGCAGGCCGATCGATAGACGTACCGAGGCCGAAAAGATGAGCACATGCGCGATCGAACATCGCATCGGGATTACCCGCTTCGGATTTCACGACTGCATCTTGAAAAAAATTTTCCAGTTCGCGCAAGTGGGATTCTTCAGCTGGCGTTGGGGTCGACCCTTTGTTTGTTCCGTCGATAGGGACACGCGCTTCCGAAACTGGGTTTTCCCCAGACTCCTTGTGAGGCTTAATAAGGTTGGGCTTTACATCGATTTCCGTGAGTTCAATCGCCGCGAGGATGAAAATAAGGGAAAGGGCGAGGGCGGAGGCGATGACGACGAGGGTCTGCGAACGGGAGGACATGTTATTGTAGAAACTTTGAGTAATGTCAGCGGAGGGGCCCGGGCGCAAGGGAGCGTCGGCCGGGTTTGGAGGCATTAGAAAAATATCACGACTGCATGCAGGGGATTAGGCGGAGTAATTCGGTGGGCCGACACCGAGTCGCCAGGGGGCGTGGGGAGAAAACGAGATGCCCGGAGGCTCAGAGGCCCGGTTGATCAGAGAGAGGCAGTGCAAAGGTGCAAATGCGGCGAAGCCGCGTGCAAAGGTGCAAAAGTGGGAGACAAAGTTTCGGGTGGCAGGTGGCGGGAAAGGTAGGGGCGTGCGGCCCGCGCGCCCACGGATGACCGGGCCGGTCATCCCTACCAAAGACCGCAGCATTTATTCCGGTTTCCGGTTTCCCTTTGAGTGGGTGAATCGTTTCGGGTGGCGGCCCCAGGGCTCGGGTGGCGGGAATAGTTTCGCGAGGTAGGGCTGACCACCCTTGGTCAGCCGCGGTTGAGCGTGGGCGCTCAACCCTACCCGAGATAGGACCGACTAGGTCAGCACGCAGTGCTGACCCTACCATATAAAAGACAAGGTACAGGGGAAGAATTTCGGGTCTCAGGTCTCGGGCCTCAGGTTTCGGGTGCGGGTTATCAGGTTCAGGCGCCAGGTTCGGGACCCGAACCCGCACCTGTACCAGAATACCTGAACCTGGATCCCGATCGCCGAGACCTGAGACCTGACAATAATTGTCGTATCGGCGGGTGGACGCGACGCAGTCGCGCCCCTGCCCGAATCAGGGGGCAACTAGGTCAGCACGCAGTGCTGGCCCTACCAAAGGCAGGGAGCGGATGCGTTGTCATCGCAACCCTATTTGGAGGTAGGTTTGGTGGGGCCGAGGCCGAGGAGGGGAAGGGTTTCGCGCTCTTCTTTTTCGCCGTAGTTGAAAAGGATGAAGCCTTGGGTGCCGTGCTTGCGGGTGATCTGAATCTGGTTGATCACGGCGTCGGCCCGGAGGGTGGAATGCGAAGATGAAACGCCGATGCCCGGGATTAGGCCCGCTTTGCCCGCGTACAGTTTCTGCTGCTTCACCCAACTTTCATACATGACATCGCTTTCCGAGTAATCCATCGGGCAAACGAAATCGAGATAACCCTTTTCGCACCAGAGTTTCCAGTCCTGCATGATGGCGCGGCTGTCGAGGTCCCAGTTGCGGAAGACGGCGGCACTGACCTTGATGCCCGGACGGACGAGACGGGCGGCTTCGCTGGTAGTCCGGACGACCTTGGTGATATTACCTTGGCACCAAGGAATCCATTCTTCGCGACGCGTCCCGTTCGGCATGACATCCTTGGGCCATTTTGCGACGGCTTTACCGGTGGCTTGTTCGAAACGTTCGCGGCAATGAGGACAGAAGCAGTGTTTCGTATCGGGGTAGCGGATGTAGTCGAAATGAATCCCGTCGACGGCATATTTTTTAGCTACTTCGACGAGGGCATCGCGTTCGAGGGCGGCGTTGAGGGGATGCGAGGGACAGAGCCAAGGTTCTTCCTCGCCGGTGTCGCTCATCTGAAGCCGTCCTTCCTGGCGCATCTTCTCCAGAAAGGATTTCGGGAAATCGTGACCGAGGTTCCAGTCGACTTTCCAGACGTGTATCTGCACGCCGTATTTACGACAAGCTGCGAGGCATTCGGCGATCTGGTCGGGCTTGCCGGTCATACTTTGCGCGAGAGGGAGGACATCGGAGGGATAGAAGGCCGCTCCGCCCCAGAGCATATTGGCGAAGAT
>QYQK01000051.1 GCA_007280935.1 Opitutales bacterium | reverse complement strand
GTCTATACCTGGCCGTGGTGGCATTGCAGGGGTATCACCGCTTTATGCTGATTTTGCCCTTGATGTTTATCGCCGCCATTTATTTACAGGCAAAAGGGAAAAGATGGCCGACGATGGCGATGCTCATCGGCGGGCTTGCCGTCATGTTAATCTTCCCCAAGCTAAAGTATATTGGGCGCGCTTTCGAGGCGGGAGATTATGAAGCTACGGTCAGTTTAGTTAAGGAATCGTTTTTTATAGGAGACGGCGAAAAAATAACAAAAACAGAAGACAGCGAAGAGTTTTTAGATCAATACGCGGGGGCGTTAACTATGATTGATGACTATGCTAAAGTTTACTGGGGCTCGACTTACCTTGCGATCATAACTTTGCCGATTCCCCATGAGTGGTGGTCAGGTAAACCCGGACTTGCCGATCACATGCATGACATCTCAACCGGGTCTAGGCAGTATAATATTGAAGGTCGGATTATTACCTATATCGGTGAGTCCTACCTTAACTTTCGTTATTTTGGGGTAGTGCTCATCCCGCTGGCCTTGGGCTTTATCTTAACTTATTGGTGCTATGTAGCTACCTCGGGGCCTTGGTTGTGCTTGAACCGATACGTCTACACCATTGCATTTATGGCGTTTATCCAGCTCTTCCGTGACGGTTTATTATCGCTGATACTCTTTACAATGGTGCACAACCTGCCTCTCTTATTCATCTGGGTAGCCCACAAAGTTGCCGGACGGAGACTATTGATTGATGACCTGCCTTCCACCGGCGCTGAATCTGGTCAAAATTTAATCGCAAGCGCCAGATAAATTAGTCCATCCCTCGCGCCCCAAGTTAATTCTCGGGCGGTTCTTACCCTCCCAGCCTCGTATGTCTACATCCTTCCCCATCCGCCATATCGTCTACGATTGTGTTCCAGGCGCTTTTGCCGGCGGAGTCCAAAAAATGGTCTTTGAATTAGCTTCGGCTCAACGCCGGCTGGGGGCTGACGTTGAGATATGGGCGCCGAATGCTATCCGTAAGGGTGCGGTTGAAGATCACGACGGCCTTCCGATTCGTTATTTTAATTCATACGGCTTTGGTCATGTGGTAAAATCGAGCCAGATATTACGGGAACTGAAGTTACTTTCTCCGGCAACAGTTTTTCACGCTCACAATACTTTTCACCCGCTGAATCTGCAAGTGGCGGAGGCCGCTCGATCGAAGCAGCATAAGGTTTTTTACCATCCGCATGGCGCTTTGGACCCAGTGCTGTTCAATGACTGGACGGTTAAATCACTCAAGAAACGCTTATACATCCGCTTCCTTGCGTTGAAAAAGCTCAACCGCGCGACCGGCATCATCGCCCTGACTCCGCTTGAATCAAAGCAGCTTAAGTCCCTGGGCGTCACCAGCCCGATTCAAGTTGTACCCAATGGAATTCGGCCACTAGGCAAAGCGACCGACCCCGAAGTTCAGGTATTCCGGGGGCGACATGCCTTAGCGGGATCCATCCCGACCCTACTGTTCGTTGGGCGAATTAACCGCAAAAAACGCATCGAAGATATCATCTCGGCATTGCGGCTTTTAAACTCAACCGATCGGCCCGTGCAACTGGTCATCGCGGGTGACCCCCAAGTCGACCCTGAATATCATCGCGAATTAGATAAATTAGCAGAGCGATTGGGAGTAAAAGACCGCGTCTATTGGGTTGGTTTTTTAAACGAGAAAGAAAAATTGGCTGCCTTTGCCGCCGCCCATTTTTTTGTGCACGCCTCAGATTCAGAGGGGATGGCATTATCTATCCTTGAAGGTATGTCTAGTGGCCTTCCGGTGGTCGTGACTCGGGGGTGCTACATGCAAGACGCGGCCGATGCTGGTACTTTAGTGCAATGCGAACAAGGGGCGGCGGCCCTAAGCGAAGCCCTAGGATCTCTGTTGAACGATGCGACTAAGGCCCTTGCTTTGGCGCAAAGCGGACAAAAATATGTCCATAGCACTCATGCCTGGCCAATGCTTGCTCAGCGTTTGCTGACAATATATGCGGAGGGCGTCCTTCGCGTCTAATCGCATGTGTGGCATCGCTGGATATCTAGGAAAGTTTGAGCCGGAGTTGCTTGAGCAGATGAATACTGCGCAAAGTCATCGCGTGCCTGATGGCTCAGGCCTCTGGTCGGAGGGCAGGGTCGGGCTTTCGCACGTTAGGCTTGCGATTATCGATTTAACGGATGCTGGGCTTCAGCCGATGTGGGATGAGCGCCGAAAGGTGGTGATCAGCTTCAATGGTGAAATATACAATTACCGTGAACTGCGGCGGCGTTGCGAGCGTGCCGGAGTTGTTTTCCGTGGCGAGAGCGATACCGAAGTCTTGGTCAACTTACTCGCCACGTTTGGGACCGACTGCCTGCCTTGGCTGAACGGTATTTTTGCTTTTGCGGCTTGGTTCCCGGCCGAGCAGAGGATGATCATCGCACGCGACGCCGCTGGGACAAAGCCGCTCTATTGGGCTAAAACGGAGGGAGGCTATGCTTTCGCTTCAGAAATAAAAGCCCTTCGTTGTGTCCCCGGCATTGATTACGCTCTAGACCCTCTCGGCATTGCGTCTTATTTGTCACTCCTGTACGCCCCAGGTACATTGACGCCGGTCAAGGGGATTCGGAAGGTTTTACCTGGAACTTGCCTAGAATGGAAAGAAGGGTGCGAAGGGATTACGCATTCGTTTAGTCCAAAGCATTACGCGCAAGAAGTCCAAGATTTCACGAAGAGAGATGCAATCGAAGGATGCCGGCATTATTTGAATCAGGCGGTCAAAAGGCAGTTGATGTCTGATGTGCCCCTAGGTGGGTTTCTTTCAGGGGGGACGGATTCGTCGGCCATCGCCCATTATGCCATCAAGAATCTTTCAAGTCCGGCTCAGTATCCTTGTTTTACTGTAGGCTCCACGGGCCAAAGCTATGCAAGCGGAGAAGGGTTTGTGGATGATTTTCCTTATGCCCAATTCGCTAGTAAAGCTTTCGCAACTACGCTTCATGTAGCGAAATTGGACGTAAAGATAGTCGATCGTCTGGATTGGATAGTTTGGCAACTAGATGAGCCGACGCCGGATTTAGCTCCCTTCATGGCCTATACGATTTGCCACATGGCCCAAGAGGGTGGCATCAAAGTCTTACTTTCGGGAGCGGGAGGTGATGATATCTTTTCTGGTTACCGCCGACATGTAGCCTTAAACTCTGAAACTTTTTGGGGATGGCTGCCCCAAGGGTTGCGCACCGGCCTAAGGCAGATGAGCAATCGGGTTTCTCCCCGCACTCCGGGGGGTCGGAGGTTGTCAAAATTATTTCGCCATGCTGATCAAGCCCCCGCCGAGCGCCTTGCGAGCTACTTTTTATGGCTACGCGAAGACTCTTTTTGCTCGATTTTAAGTGCGGAGTTCAAGGTCGCTTTGGGTCTGCATCGTCCCGTGGAAACTTTGACCAACTCCTTGGACGACCTTCCGGAAGGCGTGAGTCGGCTTAACCAGATGCTCCACTTAGATCGCAGGTTCTTTTTAACCGATCACAATTTAAATTACACGGATAAGATGGCCATGGCTTGCGGCGTCGAGGTGCGCGTACCGTTTTTAGACAACGATCTCGTAGCCTTTACGGAGCGACTGCCAGATTCGTTGAAGCAGCATGGCACCCAAGGAAAATATATCTTACAAGCAGCCCTCAGAGGAATCTTACCCGAAAAAATTCTGGATCGCCCGAAGTCAGGCTTTGGGTTGCCGCTTCGCCAATTAATGCACGGCGATCTTGGGCGGCGAATCGAAGAATTGGCCCGGAATGGAAGGTTAGACGCCACCGGAGTTTTTAATGGGCAAGGAGTCCTTGATTTGTTGGCCGCCGATAGGCGTGGCGAAGTTGATGCAATCTATCCGCTGCTGGGTGTATTATGCATCGAGTCTTGGATACGTCAGTTCACGGGAAAGTGAGCGAAATGCTTGGAGTCTTTAATGGGGTAAGCTGCCTCACCTCCGTTTGGTGCAAATTATTGGCGCATCATTAGCTCGACTACTCTTACATAATCGCGGCCGACTAAAAATGGCCAGTTACACAGTCTCAACGTTGCTCTTTATTGCTCATCTCCCCATCAAGTGTTTTCTTCTCTTTCTAACATCCGCATTGCAGGGATAGCTGTGTCCACGGGTTCCGTTAACCGCGACTTCATGGCTGACGGGCTGGCTCTGGGCCTTGAGCGTGCTCAGTTGGAAAGAATCTCCCAGACCATTGGGCTGAAAGAGCGCAGGGTGGCTGCGGCCGGTATTACGGCTTTGGACTTATGCGAAGACGCGGCCCGCCGTCTGCTCGATGAGATGGGTATCGATGCGTCCGCTATCGATGCGGTGATTTTCGTCACGCAAACTCCGGATCACAGCCAGCCGAATAATTCCTCGCTCCTGCATGGCCGGCTGGGGTTGAGTAAATCCACCGCCGCATTTGATTTAGCGATGGGTTGTTCCGGTTGGGCCTATGGACTCCATCAGGCGGCCTTGCTCTGCGCCCATGGCGGTGCCGCTCGCGTCTTGCTCTGTGCGGGCGATACTTTGAGTCGTCTGACCAATCCCCTAGATCGCGCCATCGATCCGCTTTTCGGCGACGCCGGCTCCGCTACCCTCATCGAGAAAACCGGCCATGCCCCGGCAATGCATTTTAACTTAGAAGCTGATGGAAGCGGGGCAAAGTCGATTTGCGTGCCCGCCGGGGGTGCCCGGCTGCCGACATCGCCTTTGACCAAGAAGGAATCAAAAGATGCGGAAGGGAATACCCACCACGCGGAAAATCTACAGATGAACGGCAGCGATGTCTTCAATTTCACCCTGCGTGAGGTTCCCGGTTCGGTAGGTTCAGTCTTAAAGATGACAGGCTGGACGCCGGTGCAGGCCGATGCGCTCATTCTCCATCAAGCCAACCGTTTCATGGTTTCGACGATTGGAAAGAAGTGTGGGTTTACTCCCGAAAAAACCCCAATGGATAGCGTGGAAACCTTCGGCAACCAGAGCTCGGCTTCCATACCGTGTACCCTAATCCATGCCTTGGGAGCACCGCTCCAAGAAAAAACCCTGAAGGTCGTGGCTTGTGGTTATGGCGTGGGGCTATCTTGGGGTTCCGTTGCGCTCGAACTCGGGCCGATAGTCATCGCACCGCTGCAATCCTTCCCCAAACTTTGATGTCCAAGTCAGAAGCAGAACTATGGGCAGCATTACGGGCCGATGTTGATAGCCTCAACGGGCCAGGTATCACACCGGAGACACGGCTCGAAACCCTACCCCAATGGGATTCGCTGGCGATTCTCTTGGTGATCACGCATTTCGAGCAGGCGCACGGCCTCGTCCTTTCGGGAAAGCAAATACGTGCCCGTAAGACGGGCCGAGAACTCCTCCAACTTATCCCC
>QYQK01000086.1 GCA_007280935.1 Opitutales bacterium | reverse complement strand
GGGTGAAGTCCTGGCGTTCGTCGGCGAATCGGGTTCGGGAAAGTCAGTCTCCGCGCTTGCCCTGACTCGACTTCTCCCTCCCCCACCCACCTGCACGGTGACTGGGACTGTCATGCTTGGGGGCGTCGACTTATTAAAACTGCCCGATGACAAACTCGCCAAAGTCCGCGGGGGAGCCATCGCCTACATCTTCCAAGAACCAGGCACCTCACTGAATCCCGTCTACACGATTGGATTTCAGATTGGGGAAGCGATCTCACTCCATCGCCCGGAGGTCAAGGACATCAAAAGTGAAATCCAACGCGCTTTGCAGGAAGTGCGGATCACCGAACCCGAACGGGTAGCGAACCAATACCCGCACGAACTTTCGGGCGGGATGCAGCAACGCGCGATGATTGCCATGGCGCTGGCCTGCAATCCGAAGATTTTAGTGGCTGACGAACCGACCACCGCCCTCGACGTCACCATTCAGAAAGAAATCATGGACTTGCTGGCGCGCCTGCGACGCGAGCGGGGCATGAGCATCCTGCTGATCACCCATAATTTCGGCATCGTGGCCAACTTCGCCGATCAGGTGCAAGTGATGTGGAAAGGTCGCATCGTCGAACACGGTCCGGTCAGCGAAATCATGCGGACGCAAGCCCATCCCTACACCCGCGCGCTCATCGCCTGCATCCCCCGACTCGGGCAACGTCGTCGGCGTCTCACGACCTTGACCGAGGAGCTTAAGGTTTCGCCATGAGCAACGCCGACAACCTGCTGGAAGTTCGCGGTCTTTCGGTTCACTACCCAGGTCGAGCCAACTGGTTCTTCCAGACAGCCGCCCCTAAAAAAGCCGTCGACGACATCTCGTTCGTCGTCCCTAAAGGTAAGACCGTGGGCTTAGTGGGTGAATCAGGTTCGGGCAAGACCACGACGGGGCGGGCGATTGTGAAACTCGCCCCACTCACCGCCGGCCAAATCTTCTATCAAGGTACGGACATCGGTATCCTCTCGAACGCGGAGTTCCTTCCTTGGCGCAAAAAAATCCAGATGATTTTTCAGGATCCTTATAACTCCCTTAACCCGCGAGCTGATATCCTCAGCATCCTTTCCGAACCTCTGGAAATTCATTTCCCGCAGATGACCCGAAGCGACCGCGAAGTGCGTTGCGTGGAATTGTTACGGTGCGTCCAACTGCCCGCGGAACACCTCCGCCGCCACCCCCATGAATTTTCGGGCGGACAACGGCAGCGGATCGGTATCGCGCGCGCTTTGGCTGTCCAACCTGAACTCATCATCTGCGACGAACCGGTCTCGGCCCTGGATGTCTCCGTGCAGGCCGAAGTCGTCAACTTACTCCAAGACCTCCAAGAACAACTCGGTCTGACCTATCTCTTCATCGCCCACGATCTCGCCGTCGTCGAACACGTGAGCGACCATATTCTCGTGATGTCCAAAGGCCGGATTGTCGAACAAGGCAGCCCCGCCGAAATCCTCGGAAATCCGCAAGAGGCGTACACGAAAACTTTACTCGCGGCGGTGCCGCGCTTTTGATGTCCGAAGCAGCTCCAGCCCGGGCAACTGACGTTAAGCTTGATACCAGCACCGTTGGCTTAGGTCTACTTCTCGTTGGGATGGCGGGCATCGCGACCTGGGATCAATGGGCCATTTGGAGTACAAAAGATGACTACACCTTTGGCTACTTGGTCCCGATATTTTCGGGCTACGTGCTCTGGGAAAGATGGGCGGATTTACGCGACTACCTGACCGGCCGCAAAACCCACATCTCGAAACCGACTTCCAGATCCATTCTCCGAGCTGCGACTGCGATGGGCTATCTTTCCCTTTTGATGTTCGGCTTCGGCGGTGCGGGTCGGGCGATTTTTGGTACGGGGGTAATCCCCACCCTTTTAATCGCCTTTGGCTTAGTCGGTTCGGCCTGGGCTTTCACCTTCTTATCGGTCCGGGGCCCCGACGATACGGAAGCCTCCTCGCACGCCCGGTGGCAGGCCGTTGGCCTGATGATTTTTCCGGCCGGCGTCTGGATTATCTCTGGCCCCTTCCTTTACCTGGTCGATAATCAGATCAAAGGTGAACTACTTGCCAATGTGACCGATATCGTTTCGGGGATTTTACGCGTCACCGACCATGTCATCCGCGTCAACGGCAACACCATTATCTTCGCGAATGGAGACGGCGTGGGCATCGCTGACGCCTGTTCAGGCATACGGTCGCTTTCCGCCTGCGTGTTTGCGGGAGCATTCTTAGGAGCAACTTTTCTTGAAGGCGGCTTTCCGGGCGCCGTTCTTCGCCGGACCGGGATGATTCTCCTCTCCGGATTCATCGCGATCTTACTGAACATCGGCCGGAACACTTTCCTCGCTTTCTATGCGCTCAATCATGGCTCGCGCTCCCTTGACCGTGATTGGTCAGACATCGAACATGGGCAGCCGAACTTTTCGGCTTTCGGTACTATCCATGATTTAGCTGGCAACGTCGCCATGGGGCTGGCCCTGCTCGCTCTACTGGCCTGTCTGCCGCTGATTAATCGCATCGGGCGCGGCGTCCGGTCACCTTCCTCTGTTCTATGAAGATTTTACATATTACCCCCGAACTCGCTCCATGGTCCAAAGCCGGAGGACTTGGTGATGCCACCATCGCCTTAAGTAAGGCGTTGGCGGCACAGGGTCATGAAGTCCGCGTCGTCACGCCACTCTACGGTTCGGTCCCAGGGCGGGAGAACATGGGAACCCTGTTGGACGTGCTCAAAGTTGGCGTGCACGGCAATCCGGCCAAAGCCGCGTGTCGCGTGCGCTCGTTAGCGATCAGCTCGGGATTAGAAGCCTGGTTCACCGAACACGAAGATTACTACGGCGGTCGGGAAATCTACCCGACCCGGGAAGATGTCGGCGAACGGGCGGCATTTTACGGGCGTGCCGCGTTGGACATTTGCCTGAACACGGGCTGGACGCCCGATATCATTCACTGTCACGACTGGACGGCCGGCTTAGTCCCGGTGCTGCTCAATACCGTCGTCAAAGGCACGCCCTTAGGAAAGTGCGCTTCAGTGATGACCATCCATAACTTACAGCATCAGGGATTAATGAGCCGGCGGGTCATGGGTTTCTTGGGCTTACCGGAGCATCTGTGGAGTCCGCTGGAACTCGAATGCCTCGGGGGGCTTAACTTCCTCAAAGGGGGCATTCTTCATGCAACCCGCGTCATCACCGTCAGCCCCACGTATGCCCGCGAAATCCTCACCCCCGAATTTGGCTATGGCCTGGATGATGTCGTCCGCCGCCGCCAGCCCGAGCTCGAAGGCATCCTTAATGGCGTCGATAGCGACGAATGGAATCCGAGCACCGACCCGTATCTTAAAAAGAATTATAGTACCAAAGATCTCGGCGGCAAAAGCGCGTGCAAAGCTGAATTGCAGCGCGAACTCGGCTTGGCCACAGACTTAAAAACACCTCTCATCGCAGTCATCTCTCGCCTCTGGGAGCAAAAAGGCCTCGACCTGGCCGTTCGGGTCTTACCCAAATTCTTGCGGGCCGGGCAGATCCAATTCGTCTTACTGGGTAGCGGAGATGCTCAGCTGGAAAATGAGTTTCGCCGGCTCGCCGCCGATTTCCCCGAACGCTGCGCGGTGCGGATCGGCTACGACAATGGTCTCTCGCATCGCATCGAAGCGGGTGCCGACTTCTTCCTGATGCCCAGTCGCTTCGAACCTTGTGGCCTTAATCAGCTTTATTCCATGGCTTACGGGACCTTGCCCATCGTTCGTGCCACCGGCGGACTGGCTGATACCGTCAAACATTGGAGCCGTACCACCGCCCAAGGCACCGGCATCGTCTTTCAACACGCTGACGTCAGCGGCATCGATTGGGCGATCCAGCAAGCCCTCGAACTCTTCGCCCGACCGGCCGATTTCCAATCCGTCCAGCTTCAAGCGATGCAACAAGAGTTTAGTTGGGCAAAATCGTCCGACGGTCATTTGTCATGCTATCGGAAAGCCCTGACGCAGAGACTTGCAGGTTAAGATTTAACAGACTTGCCACTTTTTGAACAAAAGCAGGAAAAAGATTTGTTCAAAAAACACCTTTTTAATGGCCGCCGGGTGGAAATGGGTGACTTGGCACAAAGCGAGTTAAAGAGGAGTCGCTATGAAGCACTCCCTCCTCCTCACCTCCCTCACCCTCATCGCTGCATCCGGGCTCGCCCAGGCTGCGGCAGCGCCCGCCTCGGCGTTCACCACCACGGGCAATCTATCGTTCACCAGCGATTACGTCTTTCGCGGCATCACGCAGAATGGCGGCAAGACTGCCCTCCAGGGCGGCTTCGACGTTTCCCATACCGACGGCCTTTCGGCTGGAGTCTGGGCTTCGAACGTCAACTGGACCAACACCACCCTCGAAGTCGATGCCTATGCGGCCTACGGCTTCAGTCTCACGAAGGACATCGCTGCCTCCGTCGGCTACATCGGCTACATCTACGAAGGCAACTCCTCGCTCAACACCAGCGAATTGAACGTCTCCGCGACCGCCTACGGCCTCACCGCCAAGATCTCCTATGCCACCACCGCATACTTCGGTATCGCTGGCTCCGGCACCAAGTACTACGAACTGAACTACGCTTACGACATCGCCGACGTGAAGGGGCTCTCCCTCGCCCTCCACTACGGGCTCACCGACGGCAAGAGCGCAGCCTCGAACGACAAGGACTACTCCATCGCGCTGTCCTACCCAGTCCTCGGCTTCACCGGCACCCTTGCCTACTCCAACGGGAGCGGCTCCTACGCCGGTAGCTACGAAGGCATCACGGCCGTGTCGCTGAAGAAGACCTTCTAATTTAGGAAACTAAATTAGGATATAGCATAGCAAAGGGGCGTCTTCCGCGAGGGAGGCGCCCCTTCTTGTTTGTTAGGTTGAAAATCTACGAGATTGGGCAATGTTGGGCGGCTACCGATGATTGAGTCCGCCCGCAAACCCGATTGGCTCCGTGCCAAGCTGCCGACTGGCCCCGACTTTCTCGAGACCAAGAAGAACGTCGACGAGCATAAGCTGCACACGGTCTGCCAATCCGCCCAATGCCCCAACATGGGCGAATGCTGGTCCCGCGGCACGGCGACGGTGATGATCCTTGGTAACATCTGCACCCGCTCCTGCACCTTCTGCGCCGTGCTCTCGGGTCGCCCCACCGAACTGGACCTCGGCGAGCCCGCCCGCGTCGCCGAATCCATCGCGCAGATGAAACTGCGCCACGTGGTCATCACCTCCGTGGCCCGCGACGACCTCAAAGACGGCGGCGCTTCCGTCTGGGCGGCCACGATTCGTGCTACCCGGCACCGCAACCCGACGACGACGATCGAAGTCTTGCCGGCCGACTTCCGTGGCGAACAAGTCCACCTCGACACACTCCTCGACGCGCAGCCTGATATTTTAAATCATAACTTAGAAACGGTCGAACGCCTCCAACGCCCTGTCCGCAAGACCGCGCGCTATGACCGTTCCTTCTGGGTCCTTAAACATGCCAAATCTCGGCAATTCATCACCAAGACCGGCCTCATGCTTGGGATCGGCGAACAAAAAGAGGAAGTCGCCCAACTCCTGCGCGATATCGCCGCCGCTCAGGTCGATATCGTAACCATCGGCCAATACCTTTCGCCCAGCAAAGAGCACGCCCCCATCGATCGCTGGGTCCACCCCGACGAATTCGCCGAATGGAAAGCCTTCGCCCTCGCCGCCGGCGTCAAGCACGTCGAATCTGGTCCGCTCGTCCGTTCCTCTTACAAAGCCGACGAACAAGTGGTGAAATTTAGTTTGCTGGACCGCCGTTCGCAACCCGGCCGCTAAACCGTGGAAGGGCTGCCTCCTGTCGATTTTCGCGGCGACCTCAATGATGAGCAGTTCGCCGCGGTCACGTCGCCCCGGGGCCCGGCCCTCGTGCTGGCGGGCGCCGGCTCAGGCAAGACGCGCACCCTCACTTATCGAGTCGCCTGGTTGCTCCATCAAGGCGCGCGGCCTTGGGACATC
>QYQK01000023.1 GCA_007280935.1 Opitutales bacterium | reverse complement strand
GGGTCGCCGAAACGCACGTTGAATTCGACAACCCGCGGCCCGATCGAGGTGACCATGATTCCGACGTAAAGCGTACCGCGATAATCAATCCCATCCGCTTTCAATCCGCGCAAGGTCGGTACGATGATTTCTTCCCGCAGACGACGTTCCCCTTCGGCGGTGACGACCGTGGTCGGCGCATAAGCACCCATCCCGCCCGTGTTCAAACCCGTATCCCCTTCACCGACGCGCTTGTGATCCTGGCTCGGCGGCAGCATTAGATAATCCTCTCCGCAAACCATCAGCATAATGGAAGCTTCTTCGCCCTGCATGAATTCTTCGATGACAACTTCGTCACCCGAGGCGCCGAAAATCTTGGCCTCCATCATCGCGCGCAACGCAGCCTCGGCTTCCGCATGGGTCAACGCAATCACGACGCCCTTCCCTGCCGCCAGACCAGATGCCTTGATCACGATGGGGAGGGACTGTTGACGAACATAAGCCAAAGCAGGCTCCAACGCAGTAAAAGTGGCCGAGGCCGCCGTCGGGATTTTATGACGGAAAAGAAAATCCTTAGTGAAGGCCTTGCTGGCTTCCAATCGTGCCCCCGCCGCTCTTGGCCCGTAAGCAGGGATGCCCGCGTCCTCCAAGACATCGACGACCCCAGCCGCCAGCGGCACCTCTGGCCCCACAATCACAAAATTCGTCCCCGTTCGGCGGGCAAGCTCCAGCACGGCGGCGGAGTTATTAACATCGACCTCCACGCACTCGGCCTCCAACGCCATCCCGCCATTGCCGGGAGCCACGCGGACGTGCGCGACGCGCGGACTGCGCAAGCAGGCCTTAAGTAAAGCGTGCTCACGGCCGCCCGATCCAAGGATCAGAACATCGAGTTTTCCCTGCGTTGCCATACCCTTAGTTGTGAGGGACTAGCGTCGAATTGGAACACAAAACAGGACCGGCTCATTTCTGAACCGGTCCAGCCTAAATTGGTGCTCAGGCCGGGACTTGAACCCGGACACCTTGCGGCACATGCACCTCAAGCATGCGTGTCTGCCATTCCACCACCTGAGCAATAAAGGAAGGTGGACGGTGGAAGACCCGGGCCACGGTGCAAGAAAAAAGCGATGGTTCCAACGCTTGCCAAGCGGACTTCTTTCCCAAAGAACCTATATCTCCATGTCCACCGACCCGGCCGAAAACAACCCTCCTCAGGAAAAGTCCTTTGAACTGGACCTCTCCTCCCTTGGTTTTGGCCCATCCTGGGTCAGCGGACCCGCTGAGAAGGTAAGCTCCGGCAATGGCGGCCCACGTCGTGATGGTGAACGTCCGCGTTTCCGTGACGGTCCGGGCGGAGAACGTCGGGGCCCTCCGCGCGACGGACAAAGCCGCGGCCCTTCGCGCGATGGTCCAGGCGGCCCCCGTCGCGATGACCGTCGCAGCGATCCGCGCGGAGATACGCGCGGGCAACGCCCATGGCAGGATGATGCTCCTCAATTCCGTCCTGTCGTCGCTTCGGCGTTTTTCCCGGACGATACGAAATTTGAAATTCTCGGGGGTGCCATGAAGAAGAGTAAGATGACCTACGAGCTCTTCGAGGTCGCCCGTCTGATCTTAGACAAAGAGGACCGCCTCTCCATCGTCATCCGTCACCTCGACGCCGATGTCCGCCCCGACGCCCTACTCGCGGTTTCGCTCCCAGACGGTCATCCGTTCCTCACCGAAGCCGAAGCGGTTTCGCACGTGATGTCGCGCCACCTCGATAAATTTTTCGATGTCGTCGAAGTCGAAGTCGAAGCCCCCAAGGGTTCTTTCCTGATGGTCGCAAAGTGTCGCGAGACCGGCAAGTTGCTCGGCGCTCCGACCCACCACAGTTACCAACGCAATTTGCGTGAACACCACGCGCGTCATTGCCCCAACGTCCCGTTTGATCGTTTTAAAGGCGGGCTGGAGATGATTCGCGAGCAGGAGTCGATTGATGCTTGGCTCAAATCCATGTCGACGCGGAGCGAGTATGCCCCGAAAGATCGCAAAGAAGGCGAACCAGAACGCCTCGAATCCATTGACGCCGCCCGCGGCTTCTTGCTGGCCTTCCGTAAGGACCAGGTCGTCAAACTGCATCCTTGGATCCGTTTCGCCGGCCGCTTGCTCGATGAGTTAAATCCTGGCCCCCTCCGTGACTCCGTCCGTTTTGCTCTGGAAAATCAGCGCGTCTTTCCTCTTGAAACCGCCAACGGCATCCGTGGCCGCCTCCGCAAGGAAGGCTTCCATCTCTATAAGAAAGGCTCCAAGGGCATTACCTACGCCTGTAGCGTTCGCCGCCGATGCCGCGACCCTAAGGCCACCTTCAGCGATTCGATGGCCAAGATCTTCGACGCTCTCGACCGCAAACCAGCCCAACACGCCAAAGACATCGTGCTTTCGATTGCCGGCGAACAAGCGGAAGACGCGGCCAAGACGGCAGTCCTCGCAGACCTCAGCTTCTTAATCGGCGAAGGCTATATCGCCAATTTACCCGACGGCCGCCTCTTCGCCCAACCAATCCTCAGCTCTCAAGCTCAAGCCAAGGAAGAAGCCGCGAACGACGACGCGACGGAAGAGAGCAAGTAAGCGCGAAGGCGCGCAGCGCCTTCCTTACTATTGGTAGGGGCGGCTCTCCGAGCCGTCCGTCTTATTGGGTAGGGCTGACCACCCTTGGTCAGCCGCGCGTTCAGGTAGGGGCGCCACTGCGTGGCGTCCGTTCGAGACTGTAGACGGCAGTAATCGGGACTTAGCTCAGCTCGGCTGTCGTTCGGATATGCCGGCGCAAACGGACGCGACGCAGTCGCGCCCCTACCTGAAGACCCTTTGCCCCCGTGTCCCCTGGAAATAAGAGCTTCGCTCTTATTTCCAATTCTCTGCGATCCACGACGTCGGCAGCACGCGGCGATACCACTTGCCGCTTCGGCCGACGAGCGCATCGGGCGGATTCGGGACACCATGAAAAACCACGATTTTCGCTCCGGTTGGGATTTCGGGTGTCTGAAAAAAGGAAAATGGGAAAACCTTCACGCAGTGCTTCTTGAAGCTGCGACACCAAGTCTCGGGCCAGTAACTAACCTTGCCCTGCGCACTCAGGTGCGCGGTAAGGAACTCCTGCTCGTTACGGTGACGCTTACGGACGACGTCGAGGTTGGCGCGGAAATATTCGAGGACGTCGGGATACGTGCCCGCGCGCCAGCGGTAGACGGATGAGTTGCCGGTGTAGTCGCCCTTCTGCCAATCGCGGATGATCAGGAAATCGCCGGGCTGCGCGAAGAACGAATCGATATTGCCGACGATGACGATGTCGATGTCGAGAAAGAGGATATCACCGTTGAGCTCGGGGCCGCCAGGTGCGGTCAGCGCCGGCGAGAACGAAACGAGCTTGGTCCAGCCGCGCTCCGGAGCACCGGCGGGCAGCTCAAGGCTGGGGATTGGGAACGTCTCGATGCCGGCGTTGAGACCAGTCTTATCATCCGTCAGGCACACGAAGCGATGCTGAGTGGTGAGGTGGCGACTCACCATGGAGTGTAGTCGGTTTACGTATTCAGGGCCGTATTTCTTACCCCACTTCATGCAAAGGATGGTCGCCATGCTGCCGTCAGCGTGGCGAAAGACCGCCTCTGCTCCAGCCTGTTCTCTGCCCCCCTTGCGCACCCCCTTCCCTCTGGGCATAATGATAGACATCATGAGCGATGACTTCGATGGAGACAACGAATACGGCGAGGGGGGTATCCCGCCGGACCTGGAAGACGACCTCGAGGAGCGGATCCGCGAAGAGATGGATGAGCGCACGGGCGACCTCTACGAGGACACTGCCCCGCGCTCCGGCGGCTGCCTCCTCATCCTCGCCCTGCCCATCCTGTCCATCTGGTTACTAAGGTAGGGGCAGCACCGCGTGCTGCCCTAGTTCTGTATCTGGGTAGGGCCGAGTATCCCTGCTCAACCGCGGCTGACCAAGGTGGTCAGCCCTACCACGAGTCACCTATGTCGTGACGCGGTCCCGACCCTACCCCATGCCCACGTGTCACCTTGCCCACGTGACCCCTCGAAAGCGCGACGCGCTTTCGCTCACTTGAGCGACCTCAGATAGGCCACCAGGTCGAGTAATTCTTGCTCCGTAAACATGGCATCTAAACCTGCCGGCATGAGACTCGTGGTAAGTTGCGTGGAAGAAGCGATCGCTTCCTGCGCGAGCAGACGCGTCTGACCGGAAGCTTCGACGATGGTGACGCCCTCGGCGGAACGGCCCTTGATCAGACCAAGCACGCTTGTACTGTCGCTCAGCTGGAAAGAATTCAGGTCGTAGTCGCGCGCGATGCTATTACTCGGGAAAAGGATGCTTTCAATCAACTCCCGCTCGACGCGAATGCCACCAATCTTCGAAAGGTTCGGACCAACCTCGTTGCCGATGTTACCGATTTTATGACAGGCGATGCAGGCACCCTTACCGGCCTCGAAGTTACGGCGACCCCTGGCAGCGTCACCATTTTTAACCGCGGCCAACGCCAACGCCCCCATGCGCTCTTTTTTGGCATCGTTGGCCGCCAGGGCCGCGTCAAAGGCTGGCTCCAGGATTTCATAAACATCCCGCGGCAAAAAACCAAAGGCTTTTCGGACCAAATCAGGGCTAAAGGTACCAAGTAAAGGTGACTTGGAGTAGGCCGTCGCGATTTTCTTTCCGAGCGCCAGATTCACGTTCTTATAATTCTGAGGGAGCGCGAGCGCCACCAGCAGTTCGCTTTGCTCCAAGGGTCCGGTCGTGGGCAAAATCGCCAGATAGGCCTCCCACTGCTCAGCTGTGAGCTGGGTGTTCGCCAAGCGCGTCGCCGCATCCATGCGCAATCCCGGACTGGCCGGATCGACCAGCAATTCGGAAAGTAATTTGAAGGCGGGTTCACTCAGCGCGTTACCGGTGCCAGAAAGCGCCAGTAAGGCTTTTAAACGAAGCGTGGAGGGCTTTGTGATATCGGCGGCAATAGCGTTCAACGGCGCATCGTAACGCTTATCCTTCACGCGGGCGATGGCGTCGAGCAAGAGCGGCGAAGCACCCTTGGAAAGTATGGCCTCAAGCGGCCGAGTCCAAGCCTGGGCGTCGACTTTGCCAACCTGAGCGCCGATGGCACGCAAAGCGGCTTGCCGCACGAGGGGCTTCGCATGCCCCAGCATCGAGGCGATGACCTTCGCTACCTCAGGCTTACCCGCCAAGGCTGCCGAGAATTTCTCCAAAGCCACAACCTGCGCGGATGTTGGTGCGTCATTCTTTAACCAGCCCGCGAAGACCGGAGCCAGGAGCTTAGCGGCGTCCGGCGCTTTGATTAGAGTCAGATAAGCATTCCGGGCAAGCGTCGCATCTTCGGCGGCGGTCTGGCTCACGGCGAATTTAAGAATCGCAGGGTAGTCGGCGTCCTTAGCGCGGGACTGAGATACGATACGAAGCAGACGGGCTTGGGCCAAGTTGCCCTTTGTTGCGGTCAAATCCTCTGCCGTGAAGCCCGCCAGACGCATGCCGGCGATCAAGATGGCATGCTCGAGCACGGCATCTGCTTCGCGGGAAAGCAGTCCGCGGATCGCTTCGGTGATGGCTGGCGATTTTGCTTCACGGAAAGTCAGCCCCTCGAGACCGCGGCGAACCTCGGCCTGATCGGCAGACGAAAGTTGAGCGAGGAGTTCGGCAACGGACTTGGGCTGATCCATCACCAACGGCTTGTGTGCGACCCGCACGGCCAAATGGGCGGCCTTACCTTCCGTGGTCCGACGAATCCGATAAATCATCCCGGGGACATTAGCCGAGCCCTGCAGACTCGAGGGACAATGCGAATACCAGGTTCCAGTATCGAAGACGATCAAGGAGCCGTCGATATCTTCCATAACATCGGTGAGGTGCGCACCCTTACGGTCGACGGTGAAAAATTCGTGCTCGGTGGTCCGATAAGTCGCACCATCCTTCTGCATCTCATAACGCAGAACCTTCTGCGAGTTATACATGGTCACCATCAGTTGCAGGTTGGTGGGGTCGGTGGCCCAAGGTTGTCCATCCAAGGCCAGGCCATTGGCGTTCTTCCAGAAAGCACAGCCGCTGGGCACCATGTGCCCGAGCTCACGGAGGATAGGCATGCGTTCGTGCGTGCGGGGAAGGTCTTCGATGATGCGCAAGAAATCCGGGCGCTCGTAGACGCCGCCGAGCTGCCACTGCATCAGGGTATCGACGCGCGGGCTCCCGAAATAAAGATTGGTGGTCCCGACGAGTTCGCCGGTGGGCGTGAAATCAAGACCGGTGGGGTTGTCGGCGCAACCGAGCGCATGCCAACGGATGTCGGAGCCGTCCGGTTTCATCGACCAGATGCCGCTATTGAGACCTTCGTGGACGGGCGTGCCGTCTTGCTGTTTAATATCATGTCCCTTGCGGCCGTGCGTCCAATAAAGACGGCCGTCGGGGTGAAGGCGCGGGCCGTGACAGTCGGCGCTATTGGCGGTCCACTGGAAACCACCGACCATCAGTTCGCGCTTATCCGCGATGCCATCTCCGTCGGTATCGGTGAATTTCCAGACACCGGGGGTATCCGTGACGTAGAGACTACCGTTCAAAAAATAGGCCCCCTTTGGATAGGCAAGTTTGTCCGCGAAGACCGTGCTGTGCTCGAACACACCATCCCCATCGCGATCCTCCAGGAGGAGGATGCGATTGGGGAGGACGGTCTCGAACTTCTTCGGGCTCCAATTTACGCCAGCGGAGTCGCCCACAAAGAGGCGACCTTGGTCATCGACGCATCCCATCGTGGGATTGGCTACCATGGGAGAGGTGGCGGCGACGACCATTTCAAAACCCCGTGGGAGTTTGTATTTAGGAGAGGTCTGTGCGACCGGCTCCTTGCTAAGATCCATGACAGGTGGACGGGCGGCATAGGCGGGAATCACCTCGGCATCTCCGTGTGCCGGGGCCGCTGGCTTGGCTTTCGACCATTTCTCCTTAAAACCTCCGAGTGGATAAAGTTCATAACGACGCACGAACATCTCCGCGGCTTCGACTTGCAGCAAGATACGTCCCTGGCTGGGTTTGCACTCGAAAGCTTCGTTCACCTTCACTCCGTTGACTAAATATTGCAGCGTATCGCCTTTCGCAATCACTTCAAAACGGGTCCATTGACCGAAGGGCGATTCGACGTCATCCTTGCCGCGAAAGCCGATCGTATCTTTCCAATCGACGTCGCGCTTCTGCCAGTTGAGGCGGCCGCCCTTCATGGTCTGGCGGGGAGCACCCGGGGTCCAAATCTTCTCCTTATCGCGATCGAGGCCGATTTCGGCGCTGAGGGAAGTCTCGAGCACGGTGCCGTCGGCGAGCTTGGGCGCAAGCACGAGGATATCGCCCACGCCACCTTCGATGATCTGAGCTTCGATGCTGGCCATCCAGCTGCCACCCACGGCGCCTTGCGGGCCCCAGCAATGGACTAAGATGCCGTTATCGCGGGTGGCCTTGGCGCGCTTGCCCCAGGTCTTCTCACCCCACTTGAATTCGACGACCAGGTGGTAGTCTTTGAAACTATCGTTGGTCGTCACGCCGCCGTAGCCATTACCACTGACATGGAAGAGGCCATCGGCATCGAACTTGAAGACGTTCTTGGCGTCATCATGGATGTCAGACTTCGGATTGATATGGTACTCGACCTTGCCGGCACGGATTAAATCGAGGACGTTGATCTTCTTGGTGACGGCCTGCGCGACCGGCTCCGGTGGCAGGACGATCTTGGCGACCGGCTCCTTGTTCTGCGCGGACAGTCCGGTGAGGGAAAGTAGCGCTGACGCGAAGACGGCGAGGGTTGGGGTATTCATGGGGGAAGATAAGGGCAGTAACGGAGGGGTTATGTTCCCAACCTCCAAACCCAATTCAACCCTTTCGTATCTATTGAGCGGAATAGGTCATTATCGAAGCGGAATTAGATAGGTAGGGTCGGGACCGTGTCACGACCTAGGGTGCCTGTCTGCCTCGCGGTAGGGGCGCCACTGTGTGGCGTCCGTTCGCCACGGGTCTCTCAAAGGGGAATCGCAGACCGGATGATTGGCTCGGGCTTAATAATGACCGTAGCATCCTATCCGGTTTCCGGTCTCCCCTTGAGCCCATGCCCTCCGCCTCAACCCTACCTCACCTCGCCCTGCCCCGCAATCCGCCGACCCGCCACGCTTTCGTAAAAGCGCTCGAGCGTGATATCCATCGCCACACTCTTGCTCCCGAAATAAGGGAAGTGGCCGTAGTAGAGCGAGAGCTGCTCTTGGGCGTCGTGATAAGAGCCTCCACGCGCGGCGACATAGATAGCGCAGGCGAGGCCGGTGCGATCGGAGCCGGCGCGACAATGAATCAGCAACGGTTTCGGAGCGTCGCGCAGGATTTCGACGAGCTCTGTCATCTGCTTAGCGTCCAGTTCTTTATTCGCGGATAAAGCCAGACTACGAAATACGACCCTACTCTGACGCGCGACCTTCGTCTCGCCGTCATACCAAGCATCGCCTGGCTGCTCACCGCAGAGATTCAGCACGGACTTCACCCCATGGCGAGCGATTGCTTTCTCCAGGCCTTCGGCGCCAAGCCAAGAAGATCGATAGATCATCCCCTTCTCCACTTCATGGAAATTACCGCCGCCATGGACGTATGTATAAGCGCCACCGAGCAACAACAGGACGGCGAGTGCGAGCAAACCAACGCCGCGCCAAGCACGGACGAAAGGGTGGCGCATGGGAGGCGTCATATTCTTATCTTGCCATGGAATTAAGCCAACTTGGCGTCGCTCAAGTCACAAGGCAGGCACGACCTCACCGCTGACACCCGCCTCGGCCCATCTGGACAAAGAAACCCGTCTGCACTTCCTCTGGCCCTCCGGCCAACTGGTCAACCGATCAACTATTTCAGCCCGTACTCCTTCGCCGCCCACTTCTTGAATTCACCCTGGGCCTGCCCGCCCTTACCCGGGAAGCCCTGGTGCTGGATCATCCAGACGAGCACGAGGCCATCCTGGGTGCGCACTTCCATATTGGTCGCTTGGGCGCCGCCGTGACCGAAACCCTCGGGGGTAATCTGCAGGCCGAAGCCGTAACTCTGCGGCAAAGCGGCCGGCGTCTGACGTGAAGTCAACGCCTCGAAAGATTTCTCGCTGAGATAACGCTTACCGTCCAATTCACCTCGATTCAAAAGCATGCGACAGAAGCGGGCGGTATCAGCCGCGGTGGAAAACAGTCCGCCCGCCGGCATCGGGAAACGATGCTGGCGATCCGTGAGATCATCCTGCAGCTGCCCCAGTGAACCGCGCTCGAGCTTCTTCTTGGTGGCATCGGGCTTATAGGTCAGGGCAAGCCGGGAAACCTGTTCGGCGTTCGGCCAGAAGGTAGTGTCCTTCATACCCAACGGATCAAAGAGGCGCTTCTGCATAAAGGTTTCATACGGCAGGCCGCTGACGACTTCGAGCACGCGGGCGGCGGTGTTAATGCCGGCGTTGGAATACTGGTAATGAGTGCCGGGTTGCGTTGCGAGCGGGGCCTTGGCGTAGGTTTTAACCGCATCAGCCAACGGCAGGCCGTCGAGCGTGGGCTTTTCCTCGTCGGATTTGAACGGCAACCCGCTTACATGGGAAAGCACTTCGCGGATGGTAATCGGATGCCTGGCGGGCTGGGGCTCAGCTTCAGGCGGCGAGACGGCCTTGGACGCTTGCTCCTTCTGCTTGCCCTTGGCCTCAGCCTTCGGATCAGGCTTTGGTGGAGCGACGCGCTGGCCCTTGAACTCAGGCAGGTATTTCTCAACTGGATCGTCGAGCGCAATTTTTCCTTCGTCGACCAACATCAAGACGGCAACGGCGGTCATGCACTTAGACTGCGACGCAATCCAGAAAAGCGCGTCCGCCTGCATCGGCTTCTTCGCCGCGATATCCGCGAAGCCGACCGTCGTCACGCTCAAGACCTTATCTTTATTTGCGACGAGCATCACCGCACCGGCGAGTTCTTCGCGTTGCACGAAGGGAGCGATGACCGAGTCGGCGGCGACTCCGCAGACGGACAGCAACAAGCCGAGACAGAGAACGAGGGGGCGCATGTACCGAGTCTTTTGCCCTCTTCCTTGCTTGGCAAACTAAAGCCCTCTGGGCTGTTCTCAGAGCGTCGTACCGTAGGGCGATAACGACTAGTGACGTGCGGCTTTCTGCATCAACAGACAGGCGACCGCCGCGAGCAGGATGTTCGGCACAAGCACCAAGACCTCCGGATGAAAGGCGGGGTTCTTCACCCAAGTCACCATCGAAGTCAGCATATAATAGGTCAACGCTAGGCCCAAGGCCAAGCCCGCGCTCACGCTGGTCTCAGATCGACCGACCGAGATTGCCAGCGGCACGGCCAGCATCGCCAGGCTCAGGATAGATAACGCGGTCGAGACGCGGAACATAAATTGCACGGCCAGCATCATCCGGTCGACTGCCCGCTGTTCGGCCGTCGGGTGCTCCGGCAGCCTCCAGCCGGTCTCCATGGCGGCGAGCATCTCACCGCCCGTCATCATGCGGAGCTTCTTCACGTAAGTCCCCTTTTCATCTGGCCGCTGACTCAGCGGCATTTCTAAAATGGCTTGCTTGGCTGAAACGAAACTTTCGGGATGCGCGAGCGTATCCTCACCTTCGGGACGTGTAGTCATATTCGCATCCAGCATCTCAATCCGAAGGATGGAATGCCCCTGCACATCGGTCGACTTGCTCAACTTGGCTGATTTCGCCCGCACCGACTGAAGCAGCTGCCCGCGGCCGTCCACCTGCCAGAGATGAAAACGCTTAAGGGTCTCCCCTTCTTTTTCCTCGGCGCGAATCAGCAGGCCCTTAAACTGTCGGTTCAGTTTACCCGCCTGGATGAGGCCCGCCGGCGTCTGCTGGGCCGAACCAAGTAGTACCTTTTGAAAATCATCCTCCGAGGCCGGTCCAGCCTCGAGGTTCAACCACAGCGACGCGAGTGCCACCACGGCCGCCGCGGCCCACACGGGGGCGGCGATCCGCCAAAGGCCTATGCCCGAGGCCTTCATGGCCGTGATTTCCCCATCGGCACCCATGCGTCCAAACGTGAGGAGGACGCCCGTCAGGATACCCATCGGCAAAGCGTAAGGGAGCACGGTCGGAAATAGCAGGGCGATCAGTTCGCAGGCTTCCCACGGGGAGACTCGTCCGGATGAAACCGCCCCGAGCACCATCTGAACGACGTTGCCCGCCAGAAGTACGAAGACGAAAGCCCCGGTGGCAAGGGCGCTGGCGATGAGGCACTCGCGTAAGATGTATCGGTCGAGGAGGCGCACGCGGCCTTATTGATCCCCGAGGCCCGCCAACTTCCGCATTGGAGGAAGTTGACTCTCCCTGTAAGCCTTCAGGCTGTTATCCATCGCCCACGACCCGCTCCATAAATATGGGAAATGGCCGAACCGGAGCGAAAGTTGATAGGCCACGGCCGGCGGTGGGTAACCGGACTCCAACAGGTATAACGCGCAGGCCAGCCCAGTCCGATCGGAACCCGAACTGCAATGGATGAGCACCGGCTTCGGGGCGTCTCGCAGCATCTGCGCCAACGCGTTCATCTCCTCGACGGTCAGTTCACGGGACGCACTCATACGATAGTTGATGAAGCCCACGCCGAGTTCCTGCGCGGCATGATATTGGGCGTCATACCAATCCTGGCCGATGTTCTCGCCCCGCAGATTAATCACGGTCCGCAACCCTACTTGCTGGGCGAGGCTGACAAATTCCCCGACTGGAAGTTGGGCGGAACGGTACAGCAGACCGGGGGCGACTACGTGCTGATTATGTCCGACCTGCAGCAAACCGTAAAACGAAAGGGGCAGCCCGACGACGGCCAGCAACGCCCACCCGCAGATGCGGGCTAGTCGCCAGTAGAGGGCGAATGGCTTAGGAGTCGTCACCCATCAATCATAAGACCATATCAATGCGATCCGGGCTGTATCAGGTGACAAGCAAGCGACAAACGGAGGCGGCCCGCGAGAAAGAGGCATCTCTCCCGCCCTATACTCCATACTCTATACTCGGACTCAGGGCTTCAACGCCTCAACCGCCGCCTTCAATACTTTCGTCCGTTCCTTGACGTCGCCGGCGGAATCCATCGGCGGACCGACGATGATCGTGACGCCGCGGCGATACAACGGCCAGAGGCAGAAGAGGAAGATATTCTGCACGGTGATCGAGAACGGCGTCACCCAACGACCCGGATAATTGCCATAATAAAAATAGACCGGAACCATCGGCACGCCGGCCTGCTGGGCGATACGGACCGCGCCCGTCTTGAACGGCAGTTCAGCCTCGCCGAGCGCCTCAACGAGTCCCGTCGGACAGATCGCCACGGTCTCTCCCTGCTTGAGCAGTGCCACGGCGTCGTCGATCGAGACTTGGACGAAGCCCCAGCGGACAGCGAACTTCTTTAAGAACGGGAATGAGAATACCAGCGGGTGCACGAGCAGGCGGGCCGACGAACGCACCATCCCGAAGAGGAACACATCGCGGTAGCTGACATGATTAGAGCAAAGCAGTACCGCGCCTTCAGGCAAAGCCCCCACGACCTTCACCTCGCCCACCAGCATCCGCACCACGGAGTGGGCCGGACGGGGGATGAGGGATGGCGCGACCAGCATGCCTCAGCCTGCCAAAGCCCGCTGACGAAAGCAACCCAACCTCGCCCGGATAGAACATCGCGAAACCTGCTCCAAGGTAAGGATTTGCCGCGTTTACCCGACAGATTATGGATAAACCATAAAATCGCTCCCCGAACAACCACCGAAAGCGCAACCCATAGGTATCGAAAATAACGATCGGCCCATCGAAAGATTAACGCATCGGATGGCCCCACAAACCGTCCCCGATCACTATTAATACAGTAGACACCTTATCCTAAATTTTATATTTAGAATTTAATATAATATGTTTTTGCGAAAAATCATCCTGTGCCTCATCGGCCTCATCTTCGGCATGTCCGCCGCCCGAGCACAATCCACCCTCTTCGAATCGGATAATGCTTATGGCTTCTACGAGTACAACGGCATCCGTTACTATCGTCATTCCTTTTACGGACGGGTCTATGGCGGCAAAGAAATCGAAATCAGCGCCCAGTTCGATATCGGGAAGATCGGAGCCGCAGGACGCAGCGAAACTGCAAACGACTTCACCCGCATCTGGGAGGCGTTCCGTAAAACGCATGACTTTAACGATGGCGGTGAGTTCGTTGATCTCAAGGATGGTAACGCTGCAGATAATAAGTTTTCCCAGAATGCATTCCTTTACCTCGTAAACCAAAGTCACCCATCCGTCATCGTTTCTGCGGTCGAACAATGCAAGCGATGCGCCGGACAGGGCAGCAAAAGAACTTTGGTTGATAATCCTGATCCCAAGCTAAGGGGCACGACTATGGTGGGCGATGTTCCCTGTGGCGAATGTTGGGCTTCCGGCTCCATTAAGGTTAATAGGACTTTTTTCTTATCGTATACCGGAGCCTTACCTGAGCGTCTATTACCTCCCCCAAAACCTAAAGCTGCCAGTAAACCTGTGGCTCAGGCCAACAACAAAGCGCCAACTGTTTCAACCCCCACTTCAGCCCCGACGGCCCAGAGCGAACTTGCGATACCCAGCAGCACCGCAGGCCTCCGTCCGGCACCCACCCTTGAAGCCGAAAGAAGGCTGAAAATCCTAACGGATAAAGCCTTAGCCGGTGACGTTGAAATCCAATTTCTCCTGGGTAAATCTTATTTCTCCGGTAACGGCGTACCCAAAGATATCGATGAAAGTTTCAAGTGGTACAAGATGGCCGCCAAACACGGCTTAGCGGTCGCCCAGTTAAGCCTTGGTATCGCCTATGACTCCGGCTTTGGCGCGCCAAAAGATTTCATCGAAGCCTATGCTTGGTATAACATCGCCGCCGCCCGAAATAACGAAGCCATCGCATCGCGCATCACCTTAGAAAAAACCTTATCCAGCGATCAAATCAACGAGGGGCAGAAGCGGACAAAGGAAATATTATCCGAGATCGAAAAGCTGAAAAACGACGAACACGTTGAGCGCGAAAAGCAATCCCACCTTGGTCGCTAAGGCCTTGCCCAAGCCATCCCATGAATTGTGGACGATTCTTCCTGCTGCTGACATTGGCCTGTTCCGTCCTGTCCGGACGCCAACTCGTCTTCACTCAGATCAATTCGGCGCAATTCAGTTCGCTTAAAATCGAAGCCGAAGACGGCGACAAGGTTGCGCAAAACCTGGTCGCGACCTGCTACTACAAGGGCTACGGCGTCCCGCGCGATTTCGAAGAAGCGGTGAAGTGGTGGAAGAAATCGGCAGAACAAAACTCCGCTCTGGCCCAGTATAATCTCGGTAACGCTTACGCCGCCGGCGAAGGCGTCAACCGGAGCTCTGAACTCGCGGCTCGGTGGTATCTCTTGGCCGCCCATCAAGGCTTGGCTGATGCGCAATTAAGCATCGGCTTAGCTTATAAATACGGTGACGGGGTGAGAACCGATCTCGCGGCGTCAATCACCTGGCTGAAGAAGTCCGCCGATCAAGGGTTCGCCCTGGCCCAATTCCACCTCGGCGCTTGCTACTACAACGGGGAAGGCGTCACCGCCGACTTAGTTGAAGCCTATGCCTGGTATTCTATCGCATCCTTGAAGATGACTGATCCGACCCTGGCACGAGACCTCCTCGAACGGCTTTTAGATCGCAATCAAATCAGTGCCGGGAAGAAACGCGCCGCTGAGCTGACTAAACTCATCAAGTAATAGTTCTTATTTCGTCTTGGCGGCCAAACAGCCCGAAACGTTTCCCTAAAAGCGGCGACGTTAAATCAGATGGGCGGAGAGGAAGGGATTGATTTCGCTGCGCTTCGCCCCTCTGGCCCAAGACCGGCGGCATCGCCTGATTCGTCCAGTGGCCTACGCCGAACCCACGCGTGCTCATCCCAGGTTGTACTTACATGCTCTGAGCCTCCGAGCCTCTTCTGGAAATTGGCGGAGAGGAAGGGATTCGAACCCCCGGTACCTTGCGGTACGCCTGATTTCAAGTCAGGTGCAATCGACCACTCTGCCACCTCTCCGTGGGGATGAGTCAAATCCTCCTAAGGTCTTCCCTCAAGCCCATTCGGTGGCTTTCCCTGGGCTATCTCCCCAATTCACTTCATGGCTTCTTCCCTGCTCTAATGCGCAATGAGCACCTGCGAACGCGTCGAAGAAATCGAAGGCCCTTATGGTCCCTTTGCCATTGGCGAGCGGGCCATCCAACGGCTCTGGGCCGCCGGAGAAGTTCGTGGTCCGATGTCATCGACGACGGGGACCACCATTGAAATCATCCATCCCGGAGATTGGAATCGCGGTGCTGGCCCGGATTTTCTGGGCGCTGTCATCTCGCTGAATGGCAAACAGGCACGCGGAGATGTCGAAATCCACCTACGATGGTCAGACTGGCACGCGCACGGCCATGATGCGGATCCCAATTTCTCCGGGGTGATCTTGCATGCGGTCTTACTCCCCGGTTGCAAAACCGTCACTACCCTCAGCGGACATCGGCCCGAGACCTTGGTGCTATTACCCCACTTACCACGCGACCTCGAAGACCTCGCGGAAG
>QYQK01000042.1 GCA_007280935.1 Opitutales bacterium | reverse complement strand
GCAGATCGTGAAGGGTTTTTGATGTGATCTTAGGTTGATGCGGAACCTCCGCCACGCAGGCTGGTCGCACCCTCATGCTCGTCCGCAGTTTAGCCATATTTCTCGGTGCCGCCGCCTGCGCCGCGCCGTTTCCGGAGCCGCATAACAATCAGGCCGAGATCATCCCGCTGCTGACACCGGCCGAGGCCCTGGCCAAGTTACACCTTCCGGAAGGCTTTAAGGCCACGCTCTTTGCCGCCGAGCCAGATGTCCGTCAGCCCATCGCTCTTTGCTGGGACGAACGCGGTCGCCTCTGGATCGCGGAGAACTATACCTACTCCGACGGCAAGGAACGCTTCGACCTGAACCTGCGCGACCGCATCATCATCCTCGAGGATACCGACCACGACGGAAAATTCGATAAACGGACCGTCTTCACCGATGAGGTGCAGATGCTCACCAGCATCGAGCGCGGCTTCGGCGGCGTGTATGCGATGTGCCCGCCTAACCTCCTCTTCATCCCCATGGATGGCGACAAGCCTGCCGGTCCGGCGCAGGTCGTCCTCGATGGCTTCAGTACCACCGCCGCGAGCCGTCACACTTTCGCTAACGGACTCAAGTGGGGTCCCGATGGTTGGCTCTACGGTCGCGTCGGCATTTCGAGCACTTCTTGGGTCGATGTCCCGGGCGTACCTAAGGAAAAGCGCCAGGCCACCGCCGGCGGCCTGTGGCGTTATCATCCCGTGACCAAAGTCTTCGAGCCGTATTGCCACGGCACCACCAACCCATGGGGATCGGATTGGACCAAGGACCACGAGCTGCTGTTCATTAACACCGTCATCGGCCACGGCTGGCAGGGCATCCATGGAGCGCACTTCAAGCGCATGCACGGCGAAGATCCGTATCCGTTTGTTTACGAACTCATCGACCAACAGGCCGATCATTATCATTGGGATACCGGCAAGAAGTGGAACGACGCTGACGGTGGTCGCGGCGGCGCGGACAGCCTCGGCGGCGGGCACGCGCATGTCGGTATGATGATTTACCAAGGTGATAATTGGCCGGCGGAGTATCGGGATAAGCTCATGACGCTCAACCTGCACGGCCGACGCACCAATGTCGAAAGCATCGAAAAAGTTGGTAGCGCCTTGGTCATGAAGCACCAGCCTGATATCCTGAAGTCCGACGACGAATGGTTCCGCGGCATCGAAATCAGCCAAGGACCGGACGGCGCCGTCACCATTCTTGACTGGAGCGACATCGGCGAGTGCCACGACCAAGATGGCATTCACCGTAGCACCGGACGCATCTTTAAGGTCAGTTATGGCGAGCCCAAGCAGCCCGGCGTCGACATAGCCAAAGCCACGCCGACAGAACTTGTCGAACTCCAACGCAGCCAGAATGAGTGGCTCGTGCGCATGGCCCGCTGGGAACTCCGTGAACGTGCCTGGAAGGGCGTCGACCTATCGTCCGCCACCGACGCCTGGGAGAAACTTGTCGTCGAAGCCGATAGCGTCCTCGCGCTTAACGCCCATTCGACCCTGCAGGCCATGCGTACCGTCAAATCATCCGATAAGCCCTTCGCTGCCCAGCATACCAAGCACTACGCGCCGGCAGCCATCCTCGCCGAGCAGCGTCAGGACGTCCTCGCGCGCCTCATTGAACGCGAGCTCACCGATCCGCTCGTGAACCGGAACAACGCCTTGGCCAAGTTCAGCCATCAGCTCGGCCTGATCGTCAGCGGCGAAGAACAGGAAGCCGCTCTTCTTAAACTAGCCGGCGAATCTCGCGGCCAACGCGTACGCCTCGCGCTCGCGGAGGCCCTCCCGCATCTCTCCGTGCCCGTGCGTTCACTCGTCGCCCAGCATCTGTTACGCTACGACCAGGATGCCACGGACCATAATCTCCCGCTGCTCGTCTGGACCGGCATCCGCGAATTACCGTTTGCCGATCTTAACGCCTGCGCGCATGTCAGCCGCGTCCCGCAGGTCACCAAGCTCATCGCCCGCCGGATCGCGGACGGCGCCGATAAGCAGCCCGCCGCGCTGAACGACCTCCTCGCGAACGCCGCGCAGATGCCTGAAGGCCAGGCCGAGATCGTCGCCGGCATCGCCGACGCCCTCAAAGGTTGGCGCAAGGCGCCCAAGCCCGCCGCATGGGACGCTTTCGTGTCTACCATCCCCAAGTCCGGCACCGCTGCGCAGGATCAGGCCCGCCAGCTTAACGTCATCTTCGGCGACGGCCAGGCGCTCGACGAGATCCGCAAGATCGCCCTCGATGACAATGCGCTCATGGATCAGCGTCGCGCCGCCTTGCTCTCGCTCATCGATGCAAAGGATGTGCAACTCAAGGCGGTCTGCGAGAAACTGGTTTATATCAAAGGCGTGAACATGGAGGCCATCCAAGGACTCACCCAGTTTGACCAGGACGGCGTCGCGAAGCGCATCATCGAGCGCTACATGCAGCTCTATCCGCACGAACGTCCGCAGGCCATCATGGCGCTCGTCTCCCGCAAGCGCTTCGCCGCCGACCTGCTCGCCGCCGTCGAAGCGGGCAAGATTCCCAAGGCCGACTTCGGTCCGTCGGCCGCACGTCAGGTGCGCGCGTTCAACGACGCCAAGCTCAACGAACTCCTCAGCAAGGTCTGGGGCGAGGCCCGCGAGACCTCGGCGGACAAGCTTAAGCTCGTCGCCGAAATCAAGGCGCGTCACACGCCTGAGTCGTTGGCCAAGGGCGATCAAAGCAAGGGCCGGGCGATTTTCGCCGGCGTGTGCGGACAGTGTCACAAGCTCTACGGAGAAGGTGGCGCCCTCGGACCCGATCTCACCGGCAGTGGTCGACACGACCTCAACTATCTCGTCGAGAACATCGTCGACCCCAGCGCCGTCGTGGACGCCGCGTATTATCTCAACATCATCGAGCACAAGGATGAACGGGTGCTCAGCGGTATCGTCGGCGCGCAGAGCGAACGAACGCTCACTTTACGTGCGGTCGGCCAGGAGACCGTCATCGACAAGCAGGATATTAAGGCGCGCAAGATCATGCCCATCTCGCTCATGCCGGAAGGACTCCTCCAGGCCTTCACGCCTGAGCAGCAACGCGACCTTTTGGCCTACCTCATGGGCAACTCCCAGGTCCCGTTAGCGAAGTAGGGGTCGCCGCGGGCACTGGGCGGCGATGCTCGATGACCCAGGCGGGCGTTGGGCCTTCGCCGCGGTTAGAGGAGTCGGCTCGATGGGTGGCGCCGGTGAACGCTTCGATGAGGGCTTCGAGCTTCGGCCAGAGGCCGATGAATTCCAGGGTCGGGTTCACCAAGTTGGTGATCGGGCAGTAGTAGGTGTTCTTCGGGTCCGTATGGTGCAGCGCGTGCTGGCGCGGAGTCTGGAGGATCCAGCAGTCCTGCAGGAACGAGACGACTCGGCCGTTCTCGGCCCGCGTCTGGTGTGACCATTTATGGACTTGGTTGGCGTTGATGCTAAGGAGCACGAACAGCCAGACGTGCCAGGTGAGTACGCCCGCCCAGGCGGCGCCGCCGATAATCAGCATACCAATGAGGAGGAGGTCCCAGGAGCTCTGCCACCAAGTCAGCTTGGTGAAGAAGCGCGGATAGTGATGATGGACGATATTCGGTCTGATCACTAGCGGTCCGAGCACCGGCGTTTCCTCGGTGCCGTAGGCGTCTTCCAGCCAATGGATGACGCCGGCCAGGAAATCAGCCAGCAGGATGACGCCGAGGGCTTGGAGGAGGATCTGGAGGGTATGCATGACGTATTTGTCGCCGTCTATTTTACCTCCTCTGGGGCCTGCGCCGTTAATCGATATTCTTGATACTACCTATCAGTGAGGGGGATAAAGGGCGTTGCTAGCGCCTTTTATGGCGTGAAGATGGCCTTACCCCGATGAACGTCCATCACCTCGAGTTATTCTATTATGTGGCCAAGCACGGGGGAATCAGCGCCGCGGTCCGGCACATCCCTTACGGTATCCAGCAGCCGGCCGTCAGCGGCCAGATTGCCGCCCTCGAGTCCAACCTCGGCGTTCGGCTCTTTGAGCGCAGTCCGTTCCGCCTAACGGCGGCTGGCCGGAAGCTGTACGCCCAGATCGAAGCTTTCTTCTCGGGCCTGGACGGCCTCGAGGGTCAGTTGCGGGAAGCCGATCGGCCGGAGCTGCGCCTCGGTGCTTCGGAGCTCGTCCTGCGTCTGCACATTTCGACCGTCACCCAGCGCCTGCGGGCGCGACACCCGAAGCTCTTGCTCAGCCTGACACCTGGGTACCAGATGCAGTTCGAGACGTGGTTACGCGACGGCGTCATCGATCTCGCGATTGTGCCGATCGAAGCGAAGACCAAGGGACGGCAGAGCCAGCTACGCCTTGCCCGCGTCCCGCTCGTCCTCCTCGTGCCCAAGTCGTCGCCGCACCGGAGCGTCGCCGACCTTTGGAAGCTGAAGAAGATTCGTGAGCCGCTGGTCGCCTTGCCGCCGGCTTCCAGTGTCACCCGCAGTTTCCAGCGCGACCTGCGGACGAAGGGCGTCGTCTGGAATCAGACCGTCGTGGTCAGTTCGATGGAGATGGTCACCAGTTACGTCGCCAACGGCGAAGGCTACGGCATCAACCTCGCGATTCCTGAGGCCATCGAACATCCGGAAGTGCGGGCCTTGCCGCTCGAAGGGTTCGCCCCGATGGACATCGGCCTGCGCTGGACGTGCGAGCTCACGCCGTTGGTGCGCGACGCTATCGGCGAGTTCCAGCGCTACACGCGGGAGACCTGGCCGGATTGGGTACTCGCCGACGAACTGCCCGCGGCGAAAAACATTCGACGTAAGGTTCGGTAAGGCGCGCAGATGTCGGAGATTCATCCTGGGGTGAATTCCTTGTTGGCCCGACTTGACAAGCTTAAGGAGTAATACATTGTATTACCCATGCATAAAAAACTAACCAAGCTCGGGAACTCCCAAGGACTCGTTTTCGATGCCGCTCTGATGGAGCTCGCCCGCCTCAAGGTCGGGGATGACGTCAACATCGAGGTGCATGAAGGCGGCACGATCACGATCACGCCTCTCCGCCCCCGTCCCTCCAAGGATGAAGTGACGGCAACCGTCCGCGGCGTGATGAAGAACTATGCCCGCACGATGCGGAAGCTCGCGTGAAGCTCACGCCGGAGAACTGCTTCCACCTCACGGTGGAGATTATCCGCGAGATTCATGCGTCGGCGCTGGCGGGTTTCGGCGGTGCCGACGGCCTACGCGAACCTTCTTTACTGGAATCCGCCGTCGCGGCCCCGCAGGTCACCATCGGAGGCTTCTCGCCGTTTGCCGATCTCGCGGAAGTCGCGGCCGCTTATCTTTTCTACCTTTGCCGGAATCACCCGTTTCTGGATGGGAACAAGCGGACGGCCTTGGGCGCAGCCCTGGTCTTTCTCCGCTTGAATGGCGTGAAGCCGAAGCCTGATTCGGTCAAATGGGAGCAGCTCACTTTTGCGATTGCCGACTCGAAGATTGATCGCGAAGAGGCTACGAAGCTGTTGAGAGACTTGTTGCCGATGGTCGCCAAGAAGCCGAAGAAAAAGAGGAAGAGGAAGAGGAAGTAGGGGTAG
>QYQK01000061.1 GCA_007280935.1 Opitutales bacterium | reverse complement strand
TGGTGTGTGGATGGTGAAGGCAGTGGGACAGCCCAACGAGTGGCCTGTCGAACTGGGGCCCTCCTCGGTGCGAGCCGACAAACCGGCGGCACTAAAAGAAGGCGGCGTCACGAGCGTCTCGATGGGCGTGCAGAGCGTCGACGACGCCACGCTCGATGCGCTCGGCCGCCGTCACTCTCCAAAACAAATTATGGAAGCGTGGGGCGCCATCGAATCGATTGGTTTCCAGAGTCGTAACTTGGATTTAATCTTCGGTATCCCCGGACAGGACGAAAAGCGTTGGGCGGCGGACTTAAGTCGCGTCATGGAACTGAAACCTGATCATATTTCCACCTACTGCCTGACCTTCGAGGAAGACACGGCGATGTTCGTCAAACTTTCGCAAGGTAAGGTTAAGATTGATAAAGATCTCGAAGCCCGACTTTACCGCGGCACCTGGGAGATGCTCGAAGCGCACGGTTACGCGCAGTATGAGACCTCGAACTTCACCAAACCTGGGCATGCCTGTCGGCATAATCTGATCACCTGGGAAATGGGATCGTGGATCGGCTATGGCCCTTCTGCATCATCGCAATGGAAGGGGCGGCGATGGACCAACCCCTCCAACCTTGAAGGCTGGATGAAAGGCATCGAAGCTGGCAACCCCGTCTGCGAACAGATCAAGGACCTCAACGGAAGCGATCTGCTCACCGATGCGCTCATCTTTGGCTTACGGCTGAACGCCGGCGTCAAACCAGCCGAACTCGCCGCACGCTTTCGAGCCGAACTCCCGCCCGGCGTATCGCGCCTCTTCAGCCATCTGATCGAAGAAGGATTAATGGAAGCGGACGGGGACAGCTTCCGCCTCACCGGTGAAGGCCGGATGCGAGCCGACGCCGTGGGCGTCGCGGTCTTAGAGCAATTTGACTGATAGAAGCTGACCCTTTGAGCCGCCACCATCAGCACCTGAAAGTATTTACCTTAGGCGGCGGCATCCAGCTCCGACATTAAGCTGAGGTCGCGTCGACCTTCCGCTCCTGCGCGTCCACCACGACAGTCGTAACCAAATCGGAGCCGACATTCGTCATTGAGCGAGCCATATCCAAGATACGATCCACGCCAAGGACGATACCGATACCTTCGGGAGGAATGCCAAAGGTGACTAGTAGGCCGGCGATGAGCGGAAGCGATCCACCAGGGATACCCGCGACGGCGACGGCGCTGAGTACGGAAAGGAAGAGCAACGTCAGCTGCTGCGCGATCGTGAGGTCGACGCCGAAGACCTGCGCGACGAAGAGCACCACGCAGCCTTCATACAGGGCGGTCCCGCTCATATTCATGGTCGTGCCGAGCGGCAGGACAAAGCCGGCCACGCTCGGCTTCAGGCCGAGCGTGTTCTTGGAGCACTCCAGCGCAGCCGGCAGGGTCGCGTTGCTCGAGCTCGTCGAAAAGGCGGTGATCAGCACGCCGCGGATATCACGGAAGAAATCCAGCGGCTTACGATTGGTCCAAAGGCGTAGCCAAAGCGACATCGTCCCGAAAAGGTGAAAGAACATGACCGCAAGGCAACCAAGGGCGAAGACCCCGAGGGCGATCAGGATATTTAGGCCGATTTTAACGATGACGCTGTAGATCATCAGCGGCACGGCGTAAGGGGCCAGCTTCAGGGCGATCTGCACGATGCCGGTCATGAGTTCGGCGACCAGGTCGAGCGCGCCCAGCAGCTGTTGGCGTTTCGCTTCGGGCAACTGCGTGCCGACGATACCCACAAGCAAGGCGAAGAGGATGAGCGGCAGGACATCGCCGATCGTGCCATTGGTATGACCGACGACGGCGCCGAAGAGGTTCTTCGGCATGAACATCTCGACCAGACCAGCGAGATCGACGGACGGAGTGGCCGCAGAGGTAGCGACATGCTTTTGGGCGGCACCGCCGAACTCCTGCATCAACATCGTCTTCGCGGCGGGATCCAGGTGATCGCCGGGACGAAGGACGTTCATCATCAACAGGCCAAGGCCGACGGCGATGGCCATGTTGAGGAAGAACAGGGCGAACGTACGGCCGGCGAGCGGCCCGAGGCGATCGAGTCGTCCCAACTGGGCAACGCCGGCGGCGAGCGAGGCGAACACCAGCGGGATCACCACGAAGAACAGCAGGCGGAGAAAGACCTGTCCGAACGGGTCGAAGACGTTCGTCGCGACCTTGCGCATAAACACCAAGGACGACGGCGAATAGTGGCCGACGGCGAGGGTGATAAGGCCGGCGATAACGCCGAAGAGTAATCCGTAGAGGATACGGTTAGCGAGAGGACGATTGGTTTCGGCCATAGGGAGGGGTAGCACACTTTTAGGAGCGACCCTTATGCGATTCCACATTAATCAACCATGACCCCATGAAAGCCCTCCTCCTCGTCCTCCTCCTTTTGATCGCTTGCCTGAGCCTTGGTGCCGCCGAAGTCGGCCCGCCCAAGCCCAAGCAAACGATGCCCGTGCTTCCAGCCGAAGAGACCCTCGGCTGGAAGCCGATGTTCGACGGCAAGAGCCTCAAAGGTTGGACCGGCGACCCGAAGTATTGGCGCTGCGAGGGCGGCGCGATCGTCGGTGAAATCACCCCGGAGACATTAGTAAAAAATAATACGTTCATCATCTGGGAGGGCTCCGTCGCCGGTGACTTCGAATTGAAGGCGGAGTATCGCATCACTGACAAAGGCAATAGCGGCATCAATTACCATAGCACCGATGTCGTGGGTCTACCGTTCGCCTTGACGGGCCCTCAGGCCGACATCGACGGCCAGAACAAGCACACCGGGCAGAACTACGAGGAGCGCGGTCGCACCTTTAACGCATTACGCGGACAGATCACCCGCATCCGGCCCGGGGTCAAAGCGGAGATCATCGGCAGCGTCGGCGATCCCAAGGAACTCGTCGCTTTTATCCACAACGGAGACTGGAACGAATACCACTTGGTCGTCCGGGCCGGCACTCAAATTCATATCCTTAACGGACACGTCATGAGCGTGGTCATCGACGATGAGCCGGCGCTCCATCACCCCGAGGGCAAAATCGGCGTGCAAGTCCACGTCGGCCCGCCGATGAAGGTCGAATACCGAAATCTCCGCCTCAAGACTCCGTAAGCCCGAATTGGCCTACCAGAAGACGATATAAAGCGCGGCGACCGCTCCCATAAAGAGCACTGAGCCGACGATGAAACCTTGGCCGGGATTAAAATCCTTGGCCTCCCACTGGAGCGCTTTGGCTTCGTCCTCCTCGTTTTTACAAACCAGACTGATTGCCACCATTAAGCCCGCGAGTATGACCGTGACCCAGCCCATGCGATCCATGAAGGGCATCGCGGGCGTGAAGACTTTGAATCCAGCGGAGAGCGGAATCGTCAATAAAGCAACAGTCAGGGCGCCGACGGACGTCGCGCCGCGCCAGAAGAAACCGAGCAGGAAAATCACCACGACGCCGGGGCTGATAAAGCCCGTGTATTCCTGGATGAATTGGATCGCCTGATCGAGGTGACTTAATTGCGGTGCGATCACGACGGCGATCAGCATCGCCACCGCGATGGCGATGCGTCCGACGCCGACTAGGCGCACCTCGGACGCCGATGGGTTCACGTAGCGCTTATAAAGGTCGAGCGTGAAGATTGTGCCGATGCTATTGGCCTTGCCCGCCAACGAAGCGACGATCGCGGCCGTCAAGGCCGCGAAGGACAAACCTTTAAGGCCTACGGGCAGTAGACCGATGAGCGCAGCATAACTCTTGTCTGGCTTCACGGCGCCGCTGGCATCGAGTAATTCCGTCGCGAACTGACCCTGCTGGTGCAGCACATAGACCGCGATGCCGGGGATGACGACAATGAGCGGCATCAGTAATTTCAAGCCTGCGGCGAAAAGAATCCCCTTCCGGGCCGTACCCACCTCCGCTCCCAGCGCCCGCTGCGTGATGTACTGGTTACAGCCCCAATAATTCAGGTTCGCCACCCACATGCCGCCAATGACAACGCTCAACCCCGGCAGATCGGCGTAATACTTATGCCCCTCGTTCAAGATCATATGGAAATGCGTCGGCGCCTTCTCGGTCAGCAATGAAAGCCCCGCCAAGACCCCTTCCTGACCGAACTGCGTCGCGACCAAGGTAAGTGCCAGCCAAGTCGTGACGAGACCGCCGACTACAAGGACAAAGACCTGGAGCACATCCGTATACCCGATGACCTTCATGCCGCCGAGGGCGATGAACAGGGCGAAGGCCGCCAGAAAGAAAACGCAGAGATTAAACGACTGGCCGGTCATGCCTTCGGCGGTGAGAGCGCCGAGGTATAAAATACTAGTGAGATTCACGAAGACGTAGACCAGCAACCAGAAGACCGCCATAATGGTAGCGACGAGCTTGCCGTAACGTTGCGTCAGAAACTGCGGCATCGTGAAGATGCGGTTCTTCACGTAGCCTGGCATCATGAAGATCGCGACGATGAGCAAGGCCGCTCCTCCGCCCCACTCATAGCCGGCAATCGCCAGACCCAAGGCGAAACCCGAGCCCGACATCCCGATAAATTGTTCGGCGGAAATATTAGAGGCGATGATGGAGGCCCCGATGGCCCACCACGTCAGTGCCCCTTCGGCCAGAAAGAAATCGGCCGATGATACGACATCGGCTCGCTTCTTGCGATAGATCCAAAGTCCGTAAGTCGTCACGACGACGAAATAGGCAAGGAATACAAGGTAGTCGGAGGTATGCATGGGGATGACGGTCTATTGGGAAATTTTCATGACCGCAGGTCCGCCCGCCGGTCGGGTGACGAACATCACGGGATCAATCTTGGTGCGTGCCAGATAAGCTTGGCGGAAAGATGCGGCGGCGGACTCGAGCTTATCGCTGGCGACGAGGGCGATGACGCAACCGCCGAAACCCCCGCCCGTCATCCGGCAGCCATAGACCCCGGGAATACTCCTCGAGATATCGACCAACGCATCCAGCTCGGGGCAACTTACTTCATAGTCGGCCCGCAGAGATTCGTGACTGGCGAACATCGCCTCGCCGGCGGACTTCCAATCCGCCCGTCCAAGCGCCGCCACAAAAGCAAGCGTACGGTCATGCTCGCCGGTCACATGCCTCACGCGCTTGCGTTCAAGTTCCGGCAAGACGCCGCCACGCGATTGCAGGTCGGCCGAAGTGACATCCCGCAGGGAAACGACCCCGAGTAGGCGCGCCGCATGGGCGCATTCGGCCCGCCGCCGCGCATATTCGCCATCGACCAAGGCATGCTTGACGCCGCTGTTAATTACCAAGATGGAAACTGCCTGGCCATCCATCGGCACGTAACGCACCGATTGGTCTCGGCAATCCAGCAACAAAGCGTGTCCTGCGCGGGCGAGCGTCACCGCAAACTGGTCCATGATGCCACACGGCACGCCGGCATACTCATGCTCGGCCTGCTGACAAAGCAAGGCCTTCACGGGTAGCGGCAAAGATATTCCGCCCAGAACCTCTAAAACCGTGGCCGTGGCGACTTCGAGGGCGGCGCTACTGCTCAACCCTCCGCCGGCCGGAAGGTCGGCGGACACGGCGGCGTCAAAGCCGGGAATTTCCCATCCGAGCTTCTGAAAACCAGCAATGACCCCTGCCGGGTAAGCCGCCCAACCGCGAACATCGCGACTGATGGCAGAAGAAAGATCAAAAGTGACGACCTCAGATTCACGAGCGGAACTCCAGACGGCGAGACGATCAGCCCGAGGCGTGACCCGGATGCTCACGTGACGGTCGATTGCCATCGGTAAAACCAGCCCGTCATTATAATCCGTGTGCTCACCGATAAGGTTAATCCGACCGGGAGCCGTCACCACGAACCCCTGCGTTACCGCCGAATCATGGGGAGGAAAACTCATGCACGCGGAATGGCGGGGCTACCAATCATCTTCCGCTCAACCTATGACGCGAAAATGATTGGGCAAGACCAGACCCAATCGCCGAG
>QYQK01000032.1 GCA_007280935.1 Opitutales bacterium | reverse complement strand
GAAGAGGCGGGGATGGCGTCGCCTTCGGGATTCGCGAAGAGGGCGTAGGTGTCGACGACAGTGAATTGTGAGTCACCCTTTACCGCGGCTGCCATCTGCTCGTTGACGGCGAGGATGGTTTCTTTCGGACGCTTCTTCGTGGCGGAGCTCGGGAAGATGCGGCATACGATGACTGGCATCTTCGGGTCGTGGGCCTTGAGCGCAGCGACGATCTTCTGGAAGTTACGGCCAATGGCATCGACCGGCACTTCAACCTCAATATCGTTCGTGCCCATCAGGAGCACGACGGCTTTGGGGTGGAGCGAGAGTATGTCTTCCTGGAGGCGGATGAGCATGCCGCGGGTCGTGTCGCCGCCGATGCCGCGGTTCGCCAGCTTCATGCCATCGAAGGAATTCTTAAAATCCGCGCCCCAGCCTTGGGTGATCGAGTCCCCGAGGAAGACCACGGCGCCCTGATCCTTGGCGACGTCATCAGCCCACTGCGGGCGGATGGTGTTCCAACGCTTCACGTAGCCGTCGTAGCGACGCAGCGCACCTTCGCCGGGCAGCGTGGCCTCCGCAGTGGCGGCGGGTAGGGCGTAGTGAGCAGGATCGGTAGCTAAGAGGGAAATGCTAGATAGGAAGAGGGAGAGCAGGGAACGCATGGGGTCAGCCCACCGTACCTTGCCGCTTGCACCATTCAACCCACATGTCGCGGTAGGCGGCTTCGAGGTCGCGCGTGAGGCTGGCCGCATCGCAAAGCGGGGAGGCTGCCATGCGGGGCCGCAATCCTTGACGGAGTTTCGCCAAGCGTGACAGGTCCTGAGCGGTTTCAATGGCCTGACGGACGTAGGCTCCGACGGAGTCAGTGGCGAATTCAGGAAGTCCGAGATTAGATAAGATGCTCAAGCCGGCGCGACCGACGCTGGTTTGGCCGATCAAGGACACGACAGGTACGCCCATCCAGAGCGCATCGAAGGTCGTCGTCATTCCGTTATAGGGAAAAGTATCGAGTGCGATATCGATCCGATGGTAACGTTTTAGGAAGTTGCCTTGGTGAGAGGTCGGCGTGGTCGGTTCGTAGTCGATGAATTCAACCCGTTCGGGTGCGATGCCTTTTTGCTGCATGAATTCGCGAGTGCGCGCACGATGACTTCCGGGATTATTTAATAATACGAGGTGCGAGCCCGGAACGGCGGAGAGAATCTGCGCCCAGAGCTCGAGGATGGCGGGGGTGATTTTACAGAAATTATTAAGCGATCCAAAAGTGACGTAGCCATTTCGGTGGGCTGGAAGATCACTTACTTCGGCGGCACGTTCCGGGGCGATGTAGCACTGCCAGAGGTGGGGTAAGAGGAAAGGCTTTTCTTGGGAGACGCAGGGTTCGCCACTAGGGGGTTCGAGAAAGGTATCGGTCAGACGGTAATCGATTGCGTCGACACCGGAGGAGCCGGGATAGCCGATCCAGGAGATTTGGATTGGGGCAGGTTTGAGGGCGAAGGTGACGAGACGATTTTCGGACGTGTGAAGCCCGAGGTCGATGAGCAGGTCGATCTGGTCATCGTGGATGACGGCCGCTAATTTTTCATCGGACAGCTGTCCCACGTCGCGCCAGAGATCGGCTTGCGACTTGTAGGAAGGCGTCATGGCATCGTGCGGATTTAGGCAATAGCAGACGACTTCGAATTGCGCCTGATCGTGATGGGTTAAGACGGGAAGCAGGGCGCGACCAGCGACGTGATCTCGCAGGTCGGCCGAAACGTAGCCGATCTTGAGGCGGCGTTTTTTATCGGGCGTATTAAGATGACGTCGACGTTGGGAGCGAAGCGGCTCGGAGTGGTACTGATTCCAAAGACGTTGTTGCCGCAGGAGTGCGCTACTGTCCTCGGTCAGGTCATACAGTAGCGTCAGGATGAGGTTACTGCGCAGTGAGGCCAGCGCCGGATGCTTTTCGGTCGTTTCAATCAGGAGGGCGATGGATTTGTCGATTTGGCCGTGATTCTTGTAAGCGAGCCCCAGGTTATTTTGAACGACCAAGTGGTCGGGATCAAGAAGAGCGGCGCGCTCGTAGACTTTAATAGCTTCGTCCAGTTCGCCGGAATCTTTGAGGAGGTTGCCCAAGTTGTTCGCGACGGCGATGTCATCCGGGAAGCGCCTTAGACGTTCGCGATAATGGGCGATGGCTTCGCTGCGTCGTCCGGCGCCATCGAGCACCGTGCCGAGATCAAGTTCGCAGGGTGGGAAGTCGGGGCGAGCTCGTCGGGCGTTCTGATAGGCCGAGATGGCGTCTTCCCATTGGCGTGTCGCCATGAAGGCCCGCCCCATGTTGTAGAAAGTGACCCCGCATTCCGGCTTCAGCTTCAGGGCTTGCCGGAAGTGCGTGATGCCTAAGGCGTATTCCAGATTATCGACCAACTTGGTGCCGAAGTTGGTGTGATAATGCGGGACGTTGGGGTTAAGTTGAATCGCACGTTCGAGGTATTCGCGCCCCTCGGCCCAACGACCACCGTCAACGGCTACCACGCCCAAGAGATGAATCAGATCCGTGTTGGTCGGAAAGGTCTGAAGAAGTTGACGATAAAGTTCCTCGGCTTGGGCGTGTCGCCCCACCTGATGGTGAGTCATCGCGAGGTTGAGTGCCTCCTGAGGATTTTGAAAACTCATCGCCTTTGACGATGTGCCGACAATCTATGGGATGGCTACCCTTATTTGCCTGCGTCCTTCGTGGCTTTCGCCTTCTTGCCGGCTTTGGCTTCGGCACCTGGGTAGGGGGTGACGTGGGCACGTTCGGCCCAAGCGTCCCAGAGGGCGGTAAGTTCCTTGGCTTTGTCAAGTTGGGTCGCAGCGAGGTCGTGGAGTTCGGTGCGATCGTCTTTCATATCGTAGAGCTCCCAGGTGCCCGTGCGGCTCCGGCGAACGAGTTTCAGATCACCGACGCGGACGGCGGCATTGCCTTCGTGCTCCCAGAACAAAGCATCTCGTTGGATAGGGTCATTGCGAAAAGCCGGCACGAGACTCCGCCCTTCCATGGGCAAGATGGCATGACCGTTAAAAGTCTTGGGGTAGATGGCGCCAGCGACGTCGACCGCCGTAGCCATGATATCAATCAGATGTCCAGGCTGAGTGCGGAGTTCGTTCTTGGCGCTGATGCCAGCTGGCCAATGGGCAATCAGCGGACTCGAAATGCCGCCTTCGTGGTTAAAGTGCTTATAGAGACGGAAGGGCGTGTTCTCGGCGTAGGCCCAGCTTTCGCCACAATACCATTGGGAGGAGGCGGTAGCAGGGTCGCCGTCTGTTCGTCCGTTGGCGCCAGATTCCGCATTACCCCCGTTATCACTCATGAAGAGGATGAGCGTATTATCGAGAACGTTGCGCTGTTTGAGCCCGGCCACCAGGTCGCCGATGGCTTTGTCCATATGGTTTACCACGGCCGCATAGACCGACATGAGATGATCGAAGCGTTCTTGCTCTTTGGCGGGGATTTTATCCCAGGCCTTGACGGCTTCGGGCAAGGGTGAACTAGCCCACTTCTTATCGATGATGCCCATTTCGAGTTGGCGGGCGTAGCGCCGGGCACGGACTTCTTCCCAGCCAATCTTATATTGACCAAGGAATTTAGCGATGTCGGCTTGCGGTGCTTGCAGCGGGAAATGCGGAGCGTTGTGGCAGAGGTGGAGATAAAAAGGTTTTTTCGCTTCGATGGCTTCGTCGATGAACTTCAGTCCGAAAGTGGTCCAGAGATCGGTCGAATACCAATTCTTGGGCAGTCGTGCATCATCGTTTTTGATGAGCGCACCATTGAGATAGAGACTGGCTCGTTGGGCTTCGGGAAAATAGAAACCTCCGGCGGGGGCGTGGAGACTGCGATCAAAGCCGCGCGTCGAAGGCGTTACGCCTTGTTCATGCCCGACGTGCCATTTGCCGGTCATCGCTGTGAAGTATCCCGCTGGTTTCAGTACTTCCGCAAGGGTTACGCAGGTGTCGTTAAGGTGGCCGACGTAGCCGGGGACATTTTGGTTGTTCACCATGTGACCGACGCCAGCTTGGTGGGAATATAATCCCGTCAGCAGTGCGGCGCGGGTGGGACAGCAGCGACCGGTATTATAAAACTGCGTGAAGCGCAGGCCGTTCCGGGCTAAGGCATCTAGGTTGGGCGTCGGAATCTCGCTGCCGTAGCATCCGAGGTCGGAGAAGCCCATGTCATCGACCAAGACGACGATGATGTTTGGTTTCGTCGGCGACGAGGCGGCCTGGGCGAAGTGGGCGATGGCCAGCCAAAGGAACAGGGCGATGCGGAGGATATTTTTCATATAAAGATAGCAAGGAGGGGGTATGAGACAAAACCCCGTCAGCCGGCAAGAGTTGCCATTAACGCAACACGTCGGTCAGCGGTTTGCCGTTATCATCGAGCAATTGCAGCTCATGGACTCCTTGCGTCGTTGCATCGGTGTAGGTCCAGACGACTTTCTTCTCACGGGTGATCTCGACGACCTTAGCTTGTGGCGCGCGGGCAGCGTAATTGCTGAACACGATGTTGCCGTTGGGGAGCCAAGAGAGTGCGGTCGTCCGATTGACGGGCACGCCCGGCAGGTCGCCGTCATGGAGTTCCCAGACAATCTTTCCAGATGCGTCGACTTCGATGATGTGGTTGCCCAGGGTGAGGCTTATGAGGGTATGGCCGGCGGCGTTGCGCAGGCAGCAGAAGGAGCGATTGTCCAGGTCGGACTCCGGGCTCTGGCGTTCCCAGACGACCTTACCGCTGGCGTCGTATTCACGGACGGCCTTTTCCTGCGGCACAAGGTAATGGCCGTTAGGTAGCTTGCGGGCCATACGGCTTTGCAGGTGATGATTCGTGGTCTGGCAGCCTAGCGGAATCTCGACCTTGATTGAGCCATCGCGCGCGACTTCGAGGAGTCGCGGTTTGTCGCCGGCTTCGGTCAGCATGATATTTCCGTTATCGAGCAGGACCGCCGTATTCACTTCAGACTGCGTGCCCTTGTATTCCCAGATAACTTTCTGATCGCGGGTGATTTCGACGACGGCGCCGCCCGGGTAGGCTTTGGTTTTCGAAAGGGTAAGGAGAAGGTTACCGTTGGGCAGGATATACCCATCGCGGGTGACGGCAGGGTGTTTCCAAGTGACGTTACCCGTGGCATCGACGATCTGGGTCAGGCCGCCCAGCATCAGGAAAGAACGTCCGGTCGGCTTATCGGCGGCGGTAAGCGCATGGGTAGCGAGGAGAAGGCAGAGGAGGGCGCGGATCATTTGATTTCTTGGTAGTCGGAGGAAAGAGTCAGTTTGTCGGCGAAGGCGTTGACATACCAAGCCGTCGTGCCGGCGGGTAAGGGTGCGGAGGCGGTCATCGTCTTCGCCTCGAAGGCGGCCGGTGTTTCGACCCACTTGCGTGTGCCGGTGAAACCTTGGTCGGTCGTCGAGATGAGTACCGCTCGGTCGAGTGGCATTGAGGAGGCGAAAATCGCGATCGCGTGTCCGTCCTTTGTCGTGGCTGAAGGCGAACTGCCCCACGGCTTGCCGGTTTCGACGACGCTCTTTGCAAAGGCGTAGCTATCGGGCGGGTTCCAGCCGGCGGGGTGGCTGTGGCCCATCTTGGAAATCAGCGAGACCATGCGGGGCCCGGGAGCCTTGCGGTAGTTCTCGGCCTGGCATCCGAGGGGAAAGTGGTTGTCCTGCGGCCAGGAGAACCAGAGTACCGGCATCTTTACGTGGTCGGCGTAGTTCATGCCGTCCCAGACTTGTTTATAACCTTCGTTGTCATGCAGGGCTACCCCCCAGTGGTTCTCGGCGTCGAAGAGATGACCGCAGCCATAGGTTGGAATTCCGAACGCGAAACGTTCATCGAGTCCGATAATCGTACTCGTGATCACACCGCCCCAGGAGACGCCCATGACACCGATCTTGGCAGCATCAACTTCGGGGAGGGAACGTAGGAGGGAATTGGCCAGCATCGTGTCGGCCAGTGCATGATACATCCATTGCTCCTTCACGGGCAGCTTTGTATCGGCGAAGGTGCCATCGCGAGACGGACCCGAGAAAGCGTGACGGGCCCAGACGGGTCGGCCCTTGGCTTCCTTCTTTTCATCGACGTCGGTCTGGCCTTCAACCGCGATACTGATGGCCGCGAAGCCCTGAGCGTTCCATTTCTGGACCCATTCCTTGTAGGCCGTGCCGCCACCGCCGTGGACGAGGACGATGCCTGGGATCTTGCCTTCGCGTTTGGCAGGCAAACCGATCCAGGCGAACGCACGGGTTGGTTTGCCGTTCCAAGGAAGCGTGTCGTAGAAAATCGCATGCACCTGGCCGTCAGCCTTGAAGCCTTCGGCGTCGTAGGTCTTCGGCGCCGGGGCGCAGGTGTCGACGAGGCCGAGCACCACCTTGCGGTCGTTGGTCGGGTCGGCGACCAGTGTGGCGGAGAGGAAAATCAGGCCGAGTAGGGAGCGCATCATTTTACTTGGCGACGCGCACGTTGCGGAAGCCGGCACTGTCGCCGAAGACCAGGAAATCGAGGGACGTCTTGTCCTTGCCCAAGCTGGCGTGCTTACCTTTGAAGGTCTGGTCGTTGACCTGGACCGTCACCTCGTCGCCCTTGAAAGTTAGGCGGATCGGGTACCATTCACTGGCGGCGAGCTTCAGGTTCTTCTTGGCGATGTCTTCAGTGGCCGTGGCGGCTTCGCTCTTAGAAGGATTTTTTGTGAGAATCGCCGTTGTGCGCGAGACCACGAGGCGGAAGCCAGCGTCGCCCGCGCCGAAGCGAAGCGAGACGCGATTGGCACCCTGGAGGTTCAGTTCACAGTCGAACGTGCCGTCGCCGAAGGATAGCGGTGCACGCAGCCCAGCGGCTTTTTCCGAGCCGTTCTTCGGCTTGGCGAAGACGCCGCCGTCCCGGGCAGACCATTCGCCAGCGGAAGCGACCCAGGGCTTGCCCGGGAGTTTCGCCAATGGTTCGTCGAGCGCAATTGTGCCAGCCGTGATCGCGGTCAGCACGGCGATTTTCTTGTTCACAGGTTTGACGTCCGCCGGAGGCAGTTCGCGGCTGAAGCCGCCATCGCGGTAGCGACGGAGGAGATCCTTCAGTTCGGCGACGACTTCGGGGTGCTCCGCTGAGATGTCCTTTGTCTCAGCGGGATCGGCGACGGTATCATAGAGCTGAGATCGGAATTGATCCTTATGGGCCTTGCGGACGCCGTCCTTGATTTCATCGACGGGCACGCCTTCGATCCATTTCCAGCGGCCTTTGCGAAGGGCGAAGACGCCGTCGGAGCTATGGACGATCATGTCCTCGCGGCCTTTGGCGTCAGCCGAGCCCGTGAGCACGTCGAGGAAACTACGGCTATCTTCGGCGCCCGCTTCCTTTGCCGGGAGCGATGTGCCGACAATCTCGGCAGCGGTCGCCAGAATATCGACGACGCTGACCATTTGCTTGGCGGTGGAGCCAGCGGCTACCTTGCCGGGCCAGCGGGCGATGAAGGGCACCTTGAAGCCGCCCTCCCAGACGTCGTGCTTGCCGCCGCGGATGCCGGCGTTGACCTTGAGTCCTGCCTTGAAGGCGGCCGTTTGCAGCAGGCGTTCGTTCTCGGGCTTGAAGACGCCGCCATTATCGCTGGTGAAGAGCACCAGCGTATCCTTCGTTACTCCCATCTTATCGAGCGTGGCAAGGATGCGACCGACGCTCTGGTCGAGTTCATGAATCCAGTCTCCGTAAAGCCCAGCCGCGCTCTTGCCGGCGAGATCCTTGTCGGGGGTCACCGGGTTATGGACGGCGACCGGCGTGAAGTAGAGGAAGAATGGCTGGTCCTTGGGTTGGGCTTCAAGCCAGGTCGTAGCCTTGTCGGTGAGCACCTTCATCACGCGCTCATTTTTGCGGCGAGGGGCATCGAGCTCGAGGATGCGGCCGGAATTCTTTCCATTCTCGGTATCTTCGGAGCCGTATGTCGCCTTATAGTCGTCGCTGTCGGCGGCGGGGCCCGCGAGCTTCATGCCAGCGGGGATCTGGCCGGAGCGGAGCCCGTAGACGAAGCGGTTCTCGACGAAGACGCCGGTGAGATCACCGTGGTTGCTGGGGACGCCAAAATGGTAGTCGAAGCCGATATCTAGGGGGCCGGGGGAGAGTTCCGCCTTATATTCCGTACGCCACTTCGGGTCTTCGTTCTCCTTGCCGTAGCCGAGGTGCCATTTGCCCACGGCGGCGGTGTGGTAGCCTTTCTGCTTCAGCAATGAGGCCAGGTTGAAGCGGTTCGTCTCGATGTGGAGCGGGGAGAACGTGCCAAGGACTTCGTGGTTGAGCGACGTGCGCCAGCAGTAGCGGCCCGTCAGCAGTGAGTAGCGAGTAGGAGAGCAGACGGAGGAGGTTGTATTGCCGTCGGTGAAGCGGCGGCCTTCGGTCGCCAGTCGGTCGATGGAAGGTGTGCGGACGAGTTTCGGGTCGGCGCCGTAGCAGCCAGCGCTGCCGTAGCCGTAGTCATCGGCGAGGATTACGACTATGTTGGGCCGATCAGCGGCGGTCGCGGACAGCGCGAGGAGCAGGCAGAGGAGGGGTCGCATATTACTTGGAGGAAAGTTCTTTGAGGATGGCGTCGACGGCCGCTTGGGCGATCAGGTTGTAGGCTGGGGCGGTCCAGTGGAACATATCGCCACGGGCGAGTTCACGCTTGGCGATGAGTAGACCGTAGAAATCGACGATGGGGACATTCATCTCCGCCATGACCTTCGCGGCCATGCGGTTCTGTTCGATGATGTTCGGGTTAATCTCTGGGTTAATCTCGGTCGGCTTACCCTTGACCGTGACGGGCGTGCTGCTGGCCCAGAGAAGTTTGGCTTTCGGGAGTTTGGTTTTAAGGACTTCGACGTAAGCCTTCATCAGGGGCTCGAAAGTGCCTGATTTGATGCGGCCTTCTTGCCAGCCGTGGAGTCCCATATTGAAGACCACGACGTCGTAAGGTCCATTGGAGAGAACCTCTCCGAGCAACTTGTTGACGTGCTCGGATTGGTTGTAGGGGTTGACCCAGAGGTCCACGTTGGCCTTGCCGGCGAGGAGTTTAGTCGCCTGGCCTTGGTAGCCGTTGAGGATTGAGTCGCCGATCAGCAGAACGCGCGGAAGCTTGGCTTCCTTGATTACGGCTTTCTCGATACGCCAGCCCTTGCCATCGGACTGCACGCGTTTGTCGGTCTCGACCGGTGCAGGTACGCCGGCGCCAGATGCCGTCAGGGCGAGGAGAAGGCAGAGCAGAATCCGCATACGGTTATTTTCCTTCGGCGGCCCAGCGCTTCATCTGGGCGATATTGCGTTCGACCTCTGGGTTGCCCTTACCGACATACGGCTTCATGTCGCTGTCATACATAGCCATAGATTCGGGGCCTGGGTCCTTGGTCGCGATCATCTTGGCATCGAGGCGCTGGCGGTGCTCGGCTAACACCGATGCATACGCAGGGTCTTCCGCGAGATTACGAACCTGCCAGCGGTCGGCGGCGAGTTCGTAGAGCTCCTCGCGAGGGCGTGTCGGGCTGAAGAGCAGCTTCTCAGTGAGTTCCGATAGTTTGCCCGCGGCGTGTAGTTCACGGAGCTGCTGGACGATCTGCTTGCCGTCCTTGTAGGCGCACGGCTGGAGGTGCGGGCGTTCCGGGTGAAAGTTACGGATATAGATGAACTTATCGGTGCGGAGGCTGCGGATCTTCTCGGTGGTCTCGTCGCAGCGGTCGCGGGCGGAGAAGGCTTCCTCGCGCTTAGCGTAGTTAGGAGCGAGGATATCCTTGCCCTGCATCCAGGCCGGTACGCCAAGGCCGGCGGCGGCGAGCGAGAGGGCCGCGAGGTCGATCTGTTCGGCCAGGTCGGGCCGAACGACTCCGGCAGGGATACCTGGTCCACGGATGACGAGTGGGATGTGTGCGCCTTCTTCGTAGAGGAACTGCTTACCGCGTGCATGGCTGATGCCGTGGTCGGTCATGAAGACGATCAGCGTGTTCGCCAGCAGGCCTTCCTTCTCAAGTCTGGCGAGTACGCGTCCGACATGCATGTCCGTCAGGCGGGCTGCGTCGAGGTAGTCGGCCCAGTCTTGCAGGAGTACTGGGTCGCGCGGGTAGTAGGG
>QYQK01000096.1 GCA_007280935.1 Opitutales bacterium | reverse complement strand
GCGATGCGCTGGCAGATCCAGACCCACCAGGCGGCGAGGAGTACAAGGCAGAGAATCTTTGCACCCTTGTCGTGGACCTTGAGGAAGGGGATCACGAGCAGAAGTGGGAGTGTCCACCAGGCTGAGAGGCCAGCGATGCGCGTGAGGATCACGTGATGGTAGACCGGGACAATCGCCTTCCATCCTTCATGACCGGCTTTCTCGAAGATTAGCCAGAGACCGCGGATACTGAAGGCGATGGCGGCGACGAGGACCACCGCGAGGAAGCTGACCACAAAAACCTTTTTGTAGACATCAGGGGAGACTTCGGCGGCGAGGATGGAGGCGAACACAGGGGTGAGGTTCATGGCTTCATTTCTAGGCCGTGACCGAGAGGTGTCTACCGATAATCGCCGCCCTATGGACAAGGCGTCACTTCTTATGGCAACAGGTAACTCCGTAAACAAAAAGGGCTCCCGATTGGGCCCCTTTTTAGGTGCTAAAGGGAAGGCTTAGGCCTGAGCTGGCTGCTCGGCGACGTACTTCGAGGAACCGAAGCCGAGGATGAGCCAGAAGATCGGACTGAGGAGCGTGAGGCCGATTGTGAAGCCGACGCCCTGACCGAAGCGGGTCGAGATGCGATGGTGGACCCAGACGACCCAGACGAGGTAGGCGATCCAGCCGAGGCACGGGATGATGGCCACGAGCGGAGTGAAGACCCAATACCAAGGGAGACCCGCGATGCGCAGCAGTACGATGAAGTTGTAGATTGGGATCAGGACCGCCCAGCCCGGCTGACCGGCCTTCGTGAAGACCTTCCACATGCCGATCAGCGTAACGATACCGATGACGACAAAGACCAGGAAGAAGGCCAGGAAGAAGCCCATGAGGGCGGCGGCGAAGGTGGCTATGAAGCCGGCGGCTTGGGAGAGGATGGCGTTATGGGAATCCATTACGGAAATACGACTATCCCCGGAAGCGTTCTTCCGCCACACTCATTTTAAGCAGCGCCCGAGCGCTTACTTCTCCCACTCCAGCGCGCCGCGCTTGAACTCGTAGGCGAGGCCGAGGACGAGGACGCCGAGGAAGACCGCGGTGGCGGCCGTAATCGCGATGCCAGCGGCGAGGAACTCACGGTAGACCAGGGCCCAAGGCACCAGAAAGACGACTTCGATGTCGAAAAGAATGAAGAGCATCGCCGTCACGTAGAACTTCACGGCGAAGCGAGGGTGGGGCTTTCCTTCCGACGGGAGGCCGCACTCGTAGGCCTTGTCCTTGATGTAGTTCCCCTTGGCGCGCTGGCCGAAGACGTGGCTGGCGATGAGGATGATCGCCGGGACGGACACGCCCAAGACGATCTGCACGAGGACGGGCAGGTAAGTCTGGAGGGATTGGGTTTCGGCGATGGCCATCTGGAGTAGACACGAAAAAGCCCTTACCTCGGGAGGCAAGGGCTTTTGTTTCGCTGATGATTATTTAGCGGTCGGAATCAGCCCCGGAGGTAGCCCAGGGAGGTTGACGGGCGGCACCTCGCTGGGGGGTGCCAGGGATTTTTTAAGATCGGCGAGCGTCGAAGGGATTTGATCGGCCAACCAGGTGGGCGCGAGGAACTCCGCTTTTTGGGAAGTCAGATTAACCGGATGCTTAGGGTCAGAATGCTTCACGCGCAGGTAGAGTTTGCCTTGGTCGTTCGGCGTCGCGCCGGCGACTTTCGCAAAAGTAACGGTCGCGGAAGTGCCATCGAAGAGCGTGAATTTCACCTGCCATGATTTAGCGAAAGCGGCCTTCGCCTCTTGGTCGCCTTTAGCGACGGCGTCGCTGATGCGGAGGAGTGCCAGCGTGCTAGTCATATCTTCAAGGGCGGGGCCGCCGAACGGCTGACCTTTGGCGGGCCGGGAGAAATCCATCTTTCCGTCGGTATAAATCAGGCTGATGGTTTTAATTTCTTCGGGCTTGGTCGTGAGCAACACGGGGTCGACCCAAGCAAAGGCATCGGACTCGAAGCGCTCGTTGAAACTGGTGCGGACCGCTTGGGGGTCGCCTGGCAGGCGGGCGGCTTGGCCGACGCCATCGTCGGTCGCTTTGCCGAAATCAGCGGCGAAGGACTTCCCGTCCGCTGCCGTGAGCAGTAAGGAGGAGTCTCCGAGGTTAAGCTTTTCGATGCGTTTGGCATTCGCCGTCAGCAACCCAAAGTTTTCGGCTTTCTGTAAGGAAAGCAGCAAGGGTTTCAGCCGGTTTTCGACATCGACGTTAAGGCCGAACTTTTCTTTGACGACCCAGGTGCCGGAGGGCGATTTTTCGATCGTGGTGACTTTTCCGTTAGCCTTGAGGACGAGCGATTGCAGTCCGCTCAGGATGCTCGGGTCGATCAGAGCTGACTTAGCGGCGGCGGACGCAGGCTGCTCGCGCTTGAGGTAAACGGCCGCCAGGGCGATGAAGCCAATCAGGACGGTGGTGAGCAGAAGTTTTTTATGACGCATGGCGATTAGGCGATTTTACGACGACGAGCGAGGGCGTAGAGCAGACCGAAGAGTGCGGCGATGGCGGGACCAGCGAGCAGGTTGATCACCTGGAGGCGACGGCCGAGGGAATTGACATCTTCGCTCAGGCCGCGGCGAATGACGCGACGTTCATCGGTGAGCTTTTCGGCTTCAGCCTGGAACTTCTCGATTTCACGTTGCATCTCGGGGGTGATGATTAGCCCTTTGGAATTATCGGCGCCCGAGCGCTTGGAGATTTCGGCAATCTTGCCGTTGGCATCTTCCAACCGTTTTTCAATTTCTTCCAGCTTGGCTTGGTAGCGCACCTGGGCTTCGCGCTCGAGGGCGACCACGCGCTTGAACGGGCGAATCGACGTACCTTTGGAGCGAAGCGAGACGAGTTCGTTGCTTCCGCCTAAGGTTTCAAGGGCGCTCAGGACGAAGGCGAGGTTGTCGTTGATCGCCTCCATGGCGACTTGGCCCGAGGCCTGCCGCTGGCGCACGGTGAACGGGTCGAGCATGAAGTCTGAATCGGCGACGACCATGAGACGTCCGGGTTTCTTGGACTCGGGCAGGTGCGGAGCGGCGGGCGCTGTCACGAGAGGCGTGGCTGGCTTGGGTGCGTCGGGAGCGGCGGGGGGTTCGGCCGGGGCGCCCTTGGGGTAAGCCGAGTTAAACGTACCGGTAATGGAAGCGACGAGCACGCGTGATTTGCCGTCCGGCTTAAAGCCGAGGGCGACTTTTTCAAAAGGACCGGCATTGGCCAAGGCAGTGCCGATGACGCCGGCGCCTGGACTACTGAGCGTGATAAGCGGGACTAAGGTCAGGCGTTTTTCGGCGCCCGAAATCAGCGAAATATCGCCGGGCTCCATGAAGGCGATTTCGTGGAGAGCGCTCGTGAGTGGCGAATCTATGGCAAAAGCATCTCCCGTGACGGAGAAGGCGGGTTGATATTGAACGGGTTCGCCGCGCGAGCCACGAATGGCGACCGAGTTACTGGCGTCACCGACGACGGCGTCGATATCGACGTTGATGCCCCAGCCGCGCAGAAGCAGCGGATCACTCGAGGCGCCAAGCGCCATCGGGGCCATCATGAACGGCATACCGCCTTGTTGGAATTTTTGGAGGCGCGAGAGCGGGTCGACGGCGGCGAAGACCGGACCGCCGTTCAGGAGGAACTGGTCGACTGCATACGAAAGTTTTTCGGCGAGGTGATTGGGGTGGATCAGCGCGATCACGGCCGTGTCCTTGGGCAACTCGGTGGCTTGGTTGCTCAGCGTGATGACTTCGAAGGTCTGTCCGAGTTCGGCGATAAGGAAGTCAGCCGGGCCAGGCTGCTGTTGTTCACCTTGCGGTGCTTGATTCGTGATCGCCAGCGAACTGATAATTGCGAGCTTGGGTTTGTCGAGGCGGGCGACGGAGGCGATCAGCTTGGATAGATCGAACTCCAGGAATTTTTCACGACTCGGATCGAGGACCGGGATGGCTTTCACCGTGTCGGCCTGTTGGGCGGTGAGGCCGAGGTAGGCGCTACCTTGGGCGGCGCGCATGGCGCCGAGGCTTTGCCGCTGGGCGCGCTGTTCTTCCTTGGTGTCGGGTCGCGGATCAGTGATGACTAACTTAATCTTTCCGCCGGAGTGGGCGACGTATTCCCTTAAGAGCGTTTCGATTCGGCGGGAATAACTTTCCAGGTAAGGCCGGAGCTTGACGTCGGAGCGGCTGGCAAAGAACTCCAGCGTCACTGGCTCGTCGAGGCGGGCGATGATGCGGCGCGAGCCGGGAGAGAGGGTGAAGGTTTGGTCTTGGGTGAAGTCGGCTCGGATATTCGTGACACTAAAGAGTAGGTTCGCGAAAAAGGCCGCGGCGCAGATAGCAAGAACGGCAAGGATGGCTTGGAAGCGGGACATAGTGAGAGGCTTTAGAGATTAGCGACGTTCAATAATGATGGTGCTCAAGCCCAGGCCCGAGAAGGCCACCGTCACGAAGTAGACGGCGGGACGTAGGTCAAAAAGACCGAGCGTGAAAGGTTCGAGATTACGCCAGAGACCGAGGCGGCGGATTTCGTCGACCATGCCGGACGGTAGCATGCCGGCGAATAATTCGTCGAACACACCATAGCCGACAAGGACAAGGATGAAGCAGGCAAGGAAGCCGGTGACGAAGGCAATGACTTGGCTGCGCGTAAGAGCGGAGGCGACCGCAGCTACGCCGAGACAGGCGCCCGCACAAAGCAGCGAACCCGCATAGCCGGCGAGGATGACGCCCCAATCGGGATCGCCGAGCCAACCTACCGTAAAGGCGACGGGCAGGGTCATGAGCAAGGCGCAGGCGAGGAAGAGCCAAGCGGCGAGGAATTTACCGAGGGCTGCTTGCCAGACCGTGATGGGCCAAGTGAGCAGGAGTTCGATGGTGCCTTGGCGGCGTTCTTCCGCCCAGAGACGGGCGCCCGCGGCGGGAGCGAGAAAAGCCCACAGCCAGGGGTGGTAGAGGAAGAAACGGTCAAGGGAAGCGACGCCGGCTTCGTACATATTGCCGACGAAGAAGGCCAGCGACACCGCGAAGGCATTGAAGACCGCAAGGAACACATAGGCGAGCGGCGTGCGGAAGTAGCCAGCGAATTCGCGGCGGAGGATGGCGCCAAAGGCGGCGAGGCCGGCGGACTTGGGGGCGGGATTTTCGGAAGGAGAGGACATGGTCGTTGAAATTTAGGCGGTGAGTTTGCGGAAAACTTGATTCAGGTCTTCGCCGCGTTGCAGGAAGCGTTCGCGGGATTCGTCGCAGCGGATTTCGCCTTGGGCGATGACGATGACCCGGGTGCAAAGCTCGCCGACTTCTTCGAGGATGTGGGTGGAGACGATCACGGCCTTGCGAGCGGCCATATCTTTCAGGATGCGGCGCACTTCAAATTTCTGATTAGGATCCAAGCCATCGGTCGGCTCGTCGAGGATCAGCACGGCGGGGTCGTGGATGACGGCTTGGGCGAAGCCCACGCGCATGCGGTAGCCCTTGGAGAGCGTCTCGATGGTCTGGGCGGCGACCTCATTGAGGCGGCAAAGTTCTAGCGTGGCCCGGACGCGTTCGGCGGGATCGGCGAGGCCGCGCAGGTCGGCGGCGAAGCGCAGGAATTCCCGGACGGTCATTTCGCCGTAAGCCGGGGCGCCTTCGGGTGAATAGCCGAGATGGCGTTTGGCTTCGACGGGCTGGTC
>QYQK01000039.1 GCA_007280935.1 Opitutales bacterium | reverse complement strand
CTTGATCTCCGCGACGGGCATCGCGTTGAGCAGGACGGGCGAGAGGCGGTTCTCGTTAATCAGCGGGAGGGCTGTGAGGCGTTCGCTGAGTACGAGGTTACGGTTCGCGGCGACTTCGTCGACGCGGTCCACCGGCGTGAAGCGCGGGGTGGATTTCAGGACCTCCGGATTGGTACGGATGAGGTCGCCGATGGCCAGCACGACCTCGGCGAAGCGATCGAGCTCGTCTTTTGTGTAGGACTCGGTCGGTTCGATCATCAGGCCGAAGACTTCGGGGAAGGCGACGGTCGGGGCGTGGAAGCCGAAATCGAGGAAGAGTTTACCGACGCGGCCGATGATGCTCGCACGCGGTATGCCCGAGGCTTCGATTCGTTTGAAGTCTTCTTCCGTGAGCGTGAGGATGAACTCATGCATACGCGGCACCCCATCGGCCGCCGCAGGGAGTGAGGGGAATGACTTGCCGAGCTTCGAGAACAGGTAGCGACTGGAGAGGACGGACATCGCGGACATGCGCCGGACGCCCTCCTTGCCGAGACGCTGTAGGTAGGTGTAGACGCGCACCTTGTGGGCGAAGTTGCCCCAGTGGCGGTGGAAGGAGCCGATGCTGTGCTTCGGTTTGACCGGCACGTAGACGTCGCCCTGCTTGGCGATCTGGAATCCTGGGAGGAAGTCGACCAGGCGTTCGGAGACGGCCACGATGCCGTCGCCAGGGCCGCCACCGCCGTGCGGGACGGTCCAGGTCTTGTGCAAGTTGTTATGAACCGCGTCGACGCCGAGGGCGCCGAGGTTCACCCAGCCCGCGATGGCGTTCATGTTGGCGCCATCCATGTAGACCAGGCCTCCGATGCGGTGGATCTCTGAGGCCATCTTCTGGAAGTCGGTCTCAAAGACGCCGGAGGTGTTCGGGTTGGTGACCATCATGCCCGCGATGCGCGGTCCGAATTCGGCGATCTTTGCATCAAAGTCGGCCTGGTCGACGCGGCCGTCAGGCGCGGACTTCAGCAGCATGATGCCCGAGGGCGAGCCGTCGGGGTTACGCTTGGTCGCGTAGCCGGCGGTGGTGGCCGTGGCAAAGTTCGTGCCGTGGGCCGAGGCCGGAATCAGGATGATGTCACGGTGCTGGCCGTGGTGGCGGTGGTAAGCTTGGAACAGCTTAAGGCCGACGAGTTCGCCTTGGGCGCCGGCGACGGGCTGGGTGGTCAGGCCGGCGAGGCCGGTGATCTTGCGGAACCACTCCTGCGTCTGCCAGAGGAGTTCGAGCGCGCCCTGCGCATCCTCAGCCGGAGCCTGCGGGTGGAGTCCAGTGAAGCCCGGCAGTCCGGCGGCCCAGTCGTTGATGTGCGGGTTATACTTCATCGTGCACGAGCCGAGCGGGAAGCAGCCCGTATCTGGCGACACGTTGAGTTCACCGAGCTTCGAGTAGTAGGCCTTCAGTTCGGCAAGCGAGAAGGAGGGCAGGCCGACGGCGCCTTGGCGGAGTAGGGCGGCCGGGATCTCGGCGAGCGGCTTCGTGCCGGCGGACTGACCGTAGAGGCCTTCGAAGAAAGCGATGAGCTTATCCGTGTCGGCAGCAGTCTGCAGGTCGCTGAAGGAGATTTTGAGCAGCGAGCAGTGGCACGGTGTGCGGCCGGTGATGTCGACGCCCACGTGGAGGCCAGCGGCGCGCCCCTTGGCGATGACGGCGGCGGCGGGCTCGGGCAACATCAGGCTGAACTCGTTCCAGAAGGCCTGGTTCGCGTAGCAGACCTTGAGTCCAGGGATATTGTGCAGCTTGGCGGCGGCGCGGCGGGCTTGGTCGCGACCAGCAACGCAGGAGGCGGCCATGCCGGCTTCGCCGCGGGCGAGAATGGAGGCGCCGGCAATCGTGGCGATGAACGCTTGGTTAGAGCAGATGTTGGACGTGGCCTTGTCCTTGCGGATATGTTGCTCGCGGGTGGCCATGACCATCACGATGCAATCGCGACCGGCGCTGTCCTTGGCCTTGCCGACGAAGCGGCCCGGGGTCTCGCGGACTTCATTCTTCTTCTCGGCGTTATGGCGGACGGCGAAGATGCCGAGGCCGGGGCCGCCGAAGTTGGCGCCGATGGCGGGGTGCTGGCCTTCGCCGACGAGGATATCGGCGCCGGCACGGCCGTATTGGGCGGGGGCCTTGAGGCCGCCCGTGGCGAGGAGCATCGGGTCGATGACCGCGACGGACTTCACGCCCGCATCGGCGCAGGCGTCGGTGAGGGCGTCGACGTCTTCGAGCAGGCCGAGGGCGTTGACCTGCGGGAAGATGACGGCGGCGAGCTGCTTGCCGAGGCGTGCGGAGGCGGCGGCGATACCCGCGGCGGTCAGGCGGCCGGTGTCTTCATCGGGCGTCAGGAATTCCAACTTCACCGACGTATCCGCGACGTGCGTGCGGAGGACTTCGAGGTCGCCGGGCAGAAGGTTGGCGGCGACGAGCACCGTGTTGGCTTCGAGGTCGCCCATGCGGACGGTGCAGACGGCGGCTTCGAAGAGGGCGCTGGCGCGTTCGTAGAGCGACGAGTTGACCGCTTCAAAGCCGGTCAGCTGGGCGAGCGTGGATTGGTAGATCCAGTGAGTGATCAGCGTGCCCTGAGAGCGCTCCGGCTGATAAGGCGTGTAGGAGGTCGTGAGGTTACGGATCGAACAGACGTGGCCGACGATCTCGGTGGTGCGGTAAACCTGGAGGCCGTCGCCAAGGAAGGCGGTCTTGACCGAGTTCTTCTTCGAGAGGGACTCCATGCGATCCGCGAGGGCCTGGTATTCCAGCTCGTCGGGGAGATCTTGGACGCTGGGGAACTTCACCGCGGCGTCGATGTGGGCATACATCTCCGGGAAATCCTTGGCGCCGATGGCGGTGAACATTGCCTGGATATCGGCTTCGGTCGCCGCGATATAATGACGGGCGAGTTCGCGGGTGATTTTGGACGGGTCGTAGGGCAGCTGAGCCATGTGTTCTATGAAAGGTTTTGAAGGAGGAAACGGGTGTCGCAATCGCCCACCAAGCGAGGGTGGGGGTATTAGAGAATCACGATTTCGGCATAAGGTTTGGCAATCCCCCAGATGCCTTGTTAACAAGTCTTTATCCTCTGGCACGTTGCCAAGGCTGGCCCCATGTCCAAGGTTGATGCATGACTAGGCAGGAACGAGCTGATTACGTGGGAAAAGAGCTTGCAAAGCTCTTCCCGGCGACGCCGATTCCGCTAGACCACACGGATGCCTTCACGTTGCTGGTGGCGGTGGTGCTTTCGGCCCAGTGTACGGACAAGAAGGTCAACGAAATCACCCCGGCGCTCTTTGCCGAGGCGGGGACGCCGGCCAAGATGGCGGCCATGACCGAGGTGCGGGTGTTGACGCTCATTCGCCAGCTGGGGCTCGCCCCGCAGAAATCCAAGGCCCTTGTCGGGTTAGGCAAGATGCTCATGGCCAAGCATGCGGGGCAGGTGCCGCGGACCTTCGAGGAACTCGAGGAGCTGCCCGGCGTCGGCCACAAGACCGCCTCGGTCGTCATGGCGCAGGCCTTCGGCGTCCCGGCCTTCCCGGTGGATACCCACATCCATCGTCTGGCCAAGCGCTGGAAGCTCAGCCCGGGCAAGTCCGTCGAGCAGGTCGAGAAAGACCTCAAGCGCCTGTTCCCCGAGGACAGCTGGAACAAGCTTCACCTCCGCATCATCTTCTACGGCCGCGAACACTGCACGGCCCGCGGCTGCGACGGCAAGACGTGTGGGATATGTTCTGCGCTACGGGCAGGGTAGAGGGCTGAGTCGATTCCGGTCTCAGTCACCTGAACTCGACTCAGTACTCTTAAGCTTTGATTAACGCCTCATGCTTCGCGCGAAACTCATCGCTCCAGGCGGAGGGCTGATGCGACGTGCCATCCATGCGACAAATCGTGCGTGAGGCCTTGGCGTAAAGGATGGCGTGATCTGGGCTCCGGAACTCGACATCCACGGTCAGACCGGCCGCGCGGACTTTGCGGACGCTGAGAATCAGTTTCACGTCGCACTCTGGGCGGATGGCGACGAGGTAGTGTAAGTCGATATCGCGGACCACTACGTAGACATCGGGCGCTACGGCGGGGTCGATAGTATCTTTGCCCATCAAAGCGATAAACATCACCTTCTGCGCGCGTTCCATCATGAGCACATAGTGCGAGTGATGGAGGATCCCGAGCCCATCGGTCTGGTCGAACCAAGTCCGGATGGTCACGTGGAAAGTCTTATCAGGTTGGAGTCCGTCGGCGAGCATGAGGGAAAGGGATGGGACGAAAGCGCTTTGGGGCAAGCCTGCGCGTTACTTCGTCCGTAGCGTGGCGGAGAGGCGGTCCAACTCGGCCCAGGTATCGACGGCGGGCTTGAGTCCGAGGTCACGTCGGGCCGCGGAGACGTCGAACCAATGGTCCTTGGCGAGTTCGACGGCGACGAAGCGAGTCATGGGCGGCTCGGCCTTGAGGTGGAAGAGCGTCCAGACGCCTTCGAGCAGGGCACCGAGCCAGTAGGCCGACCGTTGGCTGATGCGACGGGTGACGGGCTGCTCGCCGGCGCCGACGAGCAGGCGGTTGATAAACTCCCAGAGCTTCACGGGTTCGCCTTGGGAGAGGAAGTAGGCCTTCCCATTGGCGCGCCCCGCGAGGAGCGCATCGAGCGCGCTGAGGTGCGCGTCGGCCGCGGTGTCGACGTGCGTGACGTCAACGCGGTTCTCGCCGTCGCCGACGATGCGTAGCTTGCCGGCTCGGGCCCGGGCGAGGACGCGCGGGAAGAGGTGGTTGTCGCCCGGTCCCCAGATCAGGTGCGGGCGGAGCGCGCAGACTTTGAGTTTTTCCGACGCTGCCTTGAGCGCGACTTCTTCGGCGATGGCTTTGGTCTCGGCGTAGGCGCAGAGCCAGTTGTCGCCATAGGGCAGGGTTTCGTCGGCGCCGCGGAACGCTTCGCCGCTGAAGACGACGCTCGGGGTGCTCGTATACACGAGGGCGCGGACGCCGTGGGCCTGGCAGGCGGCGACGACGTTCGAAGTACCGTCGATGTTGATGCGCAGGTATTCTTCCCAAGGGCCCCAGACGCCGGCTTTCGCCGCCACATGGAAAACGTAGTCGCAACCCTTGACGGCGCGATCGACCGTCGCGCAATCGGCGATGTCACCGCGGATGAAGTCCACCTGAGCGGCGAGCTCACCGACGATGGGCGTGCGGCCCAGCGCGCGGACGCGGTAGCCGCGGGCAAGGCAGCGTCGGACGACGGCCTGGCCGAGGAAGCCAGCGCCGCCGGTGATGAGGACGAGGGGCGATTTCATCGGGCGAGGCGGGCGGTCCATTCATGGGCCAACTGGAGACGGTGAATCTTGGCGTTGTGACGGACGTCAACGGGCAGGGCACGCTGGAAGACGATGTGCTTCACGCGATCGGCCTGTGGATTGATGCGGGCGAGGTCGCGCAGTTCAGCGATGAAGCGCGTACGCGCGGCTTCGGTCTCGGGGAAATGCCCGGCCCGAGGTTCGACCACCAGGGCGACCGTCTGATGCGGGGCGGCCCCGAGGCCGATGAGCGCGCAGCGGAAGGCCTGCGGATGTTGGCGGAAGGCGGGCTCGAGCAATTCCGTCGGCAGGTCGCCGTCGGCGGTTCGGACTTTTTCGACTTTCCGGCCGAGGAAAAATAAGCGCCCCTCGACATCAAGTGTGCCGAGGTCGCCCATGCGATGCCAGAGGCGATCGCCCTCGCGAATCTTGGCGAGACGGCTTGCGGCTGGAAGATGATCATATTCTTGAGTGACACTTGGTCCGGTGGCGATGATCTCACCCACTTCACCCGGGGCGCACATTTCGGCTTGGCCGATATTTTCTAAAGCCCTCTCGGTTTCACGGATAATGCGGATTTCAACCCCGGCCACGGGCCGACCCACGCAGGTGCCTTGTCCACTTAAGGTTTGCTGACGAAGCGGACCAAGCAGCTCGGCGGACTCAATGCTTGAGACGGGGAGGCATTCCGTCGCGCCATAAGGGGTATGGATTTTGCATTGCGGGGCGATGATGCGTAGGCTTTCAAGCAGGCCGTCGGGGACGGGGGCGCCGGCGATGAGTAGTCGGCGAAGCGAAGGCAGCTTTATCTCTTCACGTTGACAGTGTTCGGCGATGCGTGACCAGATGGCTGGAGAGCCAAAAGAGTTGGTCACCTTTTCGGCGAGAAGTGCGGAGACGATGGGGGCAGCGTCGGCGGAGGCTGGTCGTGCCGGGTCGAGCAAGGGTGTCACGGTCGTCATGCCCAGCGCTGGATTGAATAAAGCGAAGAGCGGAAGCATCGGCATGTCTACTTCGCCTGATTGGACGCCGTAGGTTTCTCGGATCAGTCGGATTTGCGCCTCGAACATGCCGTGGGTGTAGCGCACGCCTTTGGGCGCGCCCGTTGAGCCCGACGTAAAAAGAACGGCGGCCAGGTCGTCGGCTCGGACTTCGCTGATAGGCAAGGCGGCAGCGGACATCTGCCGGCCGATATTTTTTTTCCAATGGGCCGTACCCGTCGTGATGCGATTTCTGATGGAAGCGAAAGCAGCAAGGGGGAGGCGGCTTAGAAGGGTTGCCCGTCGAATGCCGACCACGGCCGTTGGCTGTGAATGCTTGACGCATTTCAAGTAAGTCGCCCAACCCATGCCGGGGTCGATGGCCACTGGGATGGCGCCGAGCTTGATAAGGCCGAACATCCCGACAATCAGGTCGTGGCCGGGTTTGACCGCGAGGAGGGTGCGTGTGCCTTGAGATATTCCGGCGTCTTGGAAAAGGCGGGCCGCCGCATCGCTTTCGCGATCAAGTTCGAGGAAGGTCGAGTGAGCGTGAGTGACAGCGCCTGACGGGCTGACGGAGAGTGGTGACTTGGTCGCAAGGGCGTCCGGCTGGTCGATCGCGGCAGATCGAAGATGGCGGGCGATATTTTTTCCGGTGACACTCATCTTTCCTACAAACGAAGAAGCCCCGTTTCCGGGGCTTCTGCAAGGGCTACTTCCAGCCTTAGTAGTCGGTGATGGTTACGGCACCCCAAAGGAGGGTGATCCGATCGCCGGAATCAGTCCGACGTCCATAAAGCTGCTTCGTGCTCACGTTGTTCAGTGCCTTCTCGTTATTGGCGTAGATACCAGGCTCGATCTTGATGATTCCGAGGAAATTGTGCATCGGCTCATGGGCGACATTCCGGCCATGGTTAGGCGTATCGTAATTAGTGCAGCCGACGAGTCCGGCGGCGAGGAAGGTGGCTAGTGCGAGCGGCTTCATAGTGAGAGGGGTAGAT
>QYQK01000085.1 GCA_007280935.1 Opitutales bacterium | reverse complement strand
GTATTAACTTGGGCTTTAAAAAGATTTATATATCCCTTTCAGGCTCTGCTTATGTTTACTTTGTATCGCTCATATTGGGAGCCTTTAATGATTATCTCGATTTTAGGCTTAATGACGGGATGCGCGTCTGACCCCAAAGACTTAAAATCTCCGGCCATTGCTCAACGGCCAGCTTACACTGGTCTGAGAATTGAGCAGGGTCCCGTTTCCGTGGGATCGGAACCCCGCAAAGGTAAAGTGACCGCGCTTATCTTGCACTATACGGCATCTCCCCTACCCGCCGCCCTGGATGTCCTGCAAGGCCACAAGGAGACCCATCGGGTCGGCGTTCACTACATCGTCACGGATGAACTTCTGCCACGCGTCATTCAGTTAGTCCCTGAAACGATGTCTGCCTTTCATGCGGGTAAAAGCGGCTGGCGCAATTTGGAGGGTATGAATCAACACTCGATCGGTATCGAAATCATCAATTTGGACGGCAACGTCCACCCCTACTCAGTTGCGCAGACAGAAGTCCTCTTCACCCTGTGTGCGGACATCATTCGCCGGCATCAAATCAAACCGACCGAGGTGCTTGGTCATTCGGACATCTCCGTCGGCCGTAAGATCGACCCCGGCAGCTTGTTTCCTTGGGCGAAGTTAGCGTCTCTGGGCGTCGGTGCCTGGCCGCTGCGAGACGAAGTCGCCCAATACCTACAGGGCCCCGTTAAGATTAAACCCGAAGAGGTTCGACAACTACTTGCAGCCTATGGTTATCGGATTGAACCTGGTGAGGCTGGCTTGAAGTCAGCGGTTGAAGCCTTTCAACGTCATTTCCGTACAAAGAAAGTCGATGGTATCATTGACCCTGAAACCATCGCCACCTTGGAAGCCCTCGTGCGCCGTTACCGTCCGCAAACTTTACGGGCGCTTAGAATCAAACCTTGAATTGATACCCTAACGGTCGAATCAATTTATTGATAAAGGTCCGAACCATATCGCGCTCGGGATACTTGAGCCAGTCCAGGAAGATAGCGTAAATCGTGGCGGAAAGGATGGCTGACAATAACATCGCCAGAAAAAGGGCTAACTTGCCATTAAGGTGCGTGGTAATCGGCAAATCGATTATCCACCGATAAGAATGGTACGCGACAAGCCCCATCAATAATGATCCGGTGAGCACCTGGGCGCACGGACGGCGTAGGCTTTCGGTCAAAAAGGCGGGCGCTGACTTGGCCAACATTTTCCTCAGTACCCCGTATTGCCAAACTGTAGAGACGGCATTGGCCACGGCCAAACCTTCGATACCATAGCCACAGGCAATAGCTAAAATCGAACCAACGATGTTAATGACCGCAGCCTGGACGGCGGCGCGAAAGGTCGCCTGGGTATTGCCGACGACATTGAGCGCCCGCGTGACCAGAGAAATCATGGCATAAAACGGCATAGCAAGGGCAAACAACACCAAGACGTTGCGGGTCTTCGTACAGTCCGCCGCGGTGAAACGCCCCATCTCAAAGAGCAATTTAATCACGGGCTCCGACAAGACGGCTAAACCGACGGCTGCTCCAATATTCACGGCCAGAATCAGGCGCATCCCGCGGGCATAGTTGCGAGATAACGCGGCCTCATCCCGTGCGGCGAATGCCGTCGCCAAAGCGGGAAACATCACCGTCGCAATCGAGGCCGAGAACAATCCGATGGGCAATTCCACAATGCGATTGGCAAGGTAGTAGTAGGTCAATCCGGCGCCATCGATATTGAAGGCCAAACTACGCGAGACTAAGAAATTGATCTGCTGGATACCGGCACCGAGTGCAGCGGGAATGAACGCAACCCGCAAGACCTGCCAAGCCGTGACATCCTTGTTCATCAATCGAGAGTTCCAACCTTCCTGCCTCAGTCCCCAAAGCGGAATCAAAAGCTGCAACGCTCCTCCCGCCAGAGCCCCCGCGCAAAGCCAACGCGCCTTCGCCATCATGTCGTTAGGCTCCGTAAAATTAATCCCGAACAAACCTAGGCCGATGATCATGCAAAGATTGAGCATGGCCGAAGCGAATTCCGCCAAGCCAAAGCGGCCACTAAGATTGACGGCGGAAGTAAACAAAGCAGCGATACAGATCAGGGGCATGTACGGCATGCAATAAGCCGTGAGCTCGGCGGCCATTTGCTGCTTTGCGTCTGACGCCAAAACGGACCACAAAAGAGCCAAGCCGATGCCGACCAACGTCAGCCCAAGCGTCCAAGGGAAAACCCGGCGGACGACGTAATTCAAGAATCCGAAAGAAACTGCTTTGCCCTCCCGGGCCTGTTTATCCGCCAACACAGGCACGATGGCGGCGGTCAAAGCGCCTTCGCCCAATAATCGCCGGAAGAGATTAGGAATCTGAAAAGCAAAAAGGAAAGCCGCCCCCACCGCATTGGCCCCAAAGACGAACGTCGTGACCTGGTCGCGGACAAGCCCAAGCACCCGCGAAACCAATGTCCAGGAGGCGGTCTTCGCCATGGCCTGATATTGGCGTCCCTGTTCGCTCATCGCCGCTCAGGGTTGGACGGCACGCATGCCTTCGGCAAGGACTGCCCGCAACGCGGGCACCAGATCTGTCCGCGGCACTTCGGCTTCGGAACGATCCGTCATGCTGCGTACTTTAGCGACGCCTTTGGCGACCTCGGATCCACCGTAAATAAGCGCATACTTAGCACCTGCGACTTCGGCGGCCTGGATAAGTTTAGGGAATTTTCCGTCCTTAAGGTTATATTCCACGCTAAAACCCGAGCGTCGAAGATTCGCCAAATCCTCCAACGCAGCCGGACGGGCGTCTTCACCCAAAATCATGACGTAAAACTCAGGCCCATCGGCGTAAAGTGGGATAAGTTTCTTGACCTCCAAAAGGTCGCGCAGCGTGACATCGCCCATGCCGAAACCGACGGCAGGGAGATCAGGTCCACCAAGTTTTTTGACCAACGCATCATAACGCCCACCCCCGGCGAGAGCCCTGGCTTCGCCGCCGGTCTCGAAAGCTTCGAAGACGAAGCCAGTGTAATAAGCCAGACCGCGTACAATCGTCAGATCGATGGCGATACATTCGCCAAAGCCCATGGTGGTGAGCGTGCCGAGGAGATGTTTCCATTCGACCAGACGTTCGGTCATCGAGACATCGCTTGCGGCGAGTTTCTCGAGGTCGACCAGTGATTTTGTATTCGCGAAAGCGCGGGCGACTTCGAGGGTCTTGACCGGATCCACTTCAGTTCCGACGAGGGCCGCGGTCATGGCGTCGAGCAGGTCTTTCGGCGCGCCACGTTCGAGTTTGTCGACGACACCGAGCACTGCGGTTGCCTGGGTTTCCGGAATCCCCAGACTGCCAAGATAGCGGAACCAGAGCGTGCGATCAGAGATACGGATGCGGAAGTCGGCCTGCGTCAGACCGAAACCCATGAGACAGTCGGCACAGAGGGCGATGATTTCGGCATCGGCGGCAGGTCCGGCCTCACCGAGCAAATCCGCGTTAAGCTGATAGAAGGCACGTAAGCGGCCCTTCTGAGGTTTTTCGTAGCGGTAGTTTTCGCCCATGGCGAACCAGCGGATGGGCTTAGGCATCCCGTTGGCCTTGGCGCCAACCATCCGAGCCAAAGAAGGCGTCATCTCCGCCCGAAGACTCACCTTACGCCCACCCTTATCTTCGAAATTGAATAATTGCCGAACAATCTCTTCACCCGACTTTTCGGTAAAAAGCTCGAGCGGTTCGAGCACGGGCGATTCCCATTCACGAAAGCCGTAGCGTCGGCAGGCCTGACGCCATACGGCCATGACATGACCTAAGACCGCCCGGTCTTCGGGATAAAACTCCCGGAACCCGGGGAGCGATCGAATATCAGACATGAGCGACGGCGCTTACTGCGCTGGCTTTTCAACGTCGTACGACTTCAATTTAGCTTTCAGTTCTTTACCGGCTTTAAATTTAATGACCGCACGCTTGGGGATGATCACATCCGTCTCGGGACGATTCGGATTACGACCTACGCGACTCTTGCGGACCTGTACCTGGAATACTCCGAAATTTCGAAGTTCAACATCGCGCCCGGCCAGCAAAGCTTCGCTGATCGCATCCAACGTCATCTGAACGCTGTCGCGGATATGCTTTTGCGGATAGCCTTTATCCGTAAAAATTTTGATAACGATATCTCGCTTAGTTAGATTATTGGACATGGCCAGATGCGTAAGTGTTGATAGACAAAGGCATGGGAAAGCCAAGGTGGCAATACCACACCCCAAAAACCTTATTCCAGATTTTGGACCTGCTCCCGAATACGCTCAATTTCTGTTTTAACCTCTAAAACCAGCTTAGTTGTCATGATTTCGGAGGCTTTGCTTCCGATTGTATTAACCTCACGAAGGAGTTCCTGGACGAGAAAATCGAGTTTTCGACCGCAATTAGGAGTCTCAAGCTCAGCTTTGAACTGAGAAACGTGACTCTTAAGACGAACGATTTCTTCGGTTATGTCAGACCGGTCGGCAAAAAGGGCCAACTCCTTCAACACCCGATCATCGGCCACATCAAGGGTCAGACCGGCCTCCTGCAATCGCTTGAGCATAGCGTCACGATGGCGAACCGGGCCAAGGCGCTCAGCGTCCATCATCCCTAAGACCTTTTTTTGGATCGCATCAAGGCGCGATTGTAGATCGAGACTCAAGGCCCTCCCCTCTTCTGCCCTCATTTTTAAAATTGCATTCAAAGCGGCATCAAAAGCCAAGCGAACTTCAGATTCCACATCGGCGAAGGCAGGCAGGGCAGGTTGATTGCCGCGACGTGATTCAGCCAGTTTAAGCACCAAATCAAGCGACGGGGGCACACAGGAGACGCCCATGGATTCGGCTAAATGTTCGAGTTCTTTAAAGGAGCGCTTGGTTGCTTCCGCATCCCAGAGCTTGTCGGTGACTGCTGCTTGCGACGCTTGCGTTACGCGTGCCGTCACTTTGCCGCGTTGCAAGCGAGCGCGAATCCAGCCGGAGGCGACTGCTTCTAAGCCTGACCATATTTCCGGCCCATAGACCGAGACCTGTAAGTTTTTCTGATTAACCGAGGCAATCTCTACGGAGAGCCTGACACTTGGCAGATTAAGCTCCGCCCGGCCGAAGCCGGTCATGGAAGAGGCTCCCATGATCAGAGCTTTATCTCGGTCCCCAGGGCACGCGCCGCACTGAATACGTCCTTATCACCACGTCCCGAAAGGTTGATGATTACCACCTGCTCCTTCGGCAAGGATGCCGCGAGTTTTACGCCATGGGCGACGGCGTGGCTGGACTCGAGGGCCGGGATGATTCCTTCTTTGTTCGAGAGCAGCTGGAAGGCTTCGAGGCATTCGCTATCGGTGGCGTAAGCGTAGTCGACGCGACCCTTGTCGCGGTAATAAGCATGCTCCGGTCCCACGGCGGCATAATCCAGGCCAGCGGAGACGGAATGTGTACCTTCGATCTGCCCTTCTCCGTCCATGAGGATGTTCGTCATGCAACCTTGCAGGACGCCAAGTCGTCCTCCGGCGAAACGTGCGGCGTGCTCGCCTTTGCTGATACTGCGACCGCCAGCTTCGACGCCGATGAGGCGGACGCTTGGTTCGTCAAGGAACTCAAAGAAGGCGCCAATGGCGTTAGAGCCGCCGCCGACGCAGGCGACGATGGCATCGGGCAAACGGCCTTCGGCGCGCAGGATTTGCTGCTTGGATTCGATGGAGATGATGCGATGAAAATCGCGGACCATCATGGGATACGGGTGCGAGCCATAGGCCGTCCCCAAAATATAATGCGTCTCGCGAACGTTGGTGACCCAGTCGCGCATGGCCTCGTTGACGGCCTCCTTGAGTGTTCGTTGACCCGCTTCTACGCCGCGAACCTCGGCACCCATCAGGCGCATGCGGTAGACGTTAAGCGCCTGACGCTCCATGTCCGTCGCCCCCATATAAATGACGCACTTCAGTCCGAATCGGGCGCACACGGCGGCCGTGGCGGTGCCATGTTGGCCTGCACCGGTCTCGGCGATGATGCGCTGCTTGCCCATGCGGATGGCAAGCAGAGCCTGGCCGATAACATTATTAATCTTATGGGCGCCCGTGTGGAGCATGTCCTCGCGTTTTAGGTAGATGCGGGCGCCGCCGGCGTGCTTAGTCAGGGATTCGGCAAAATAGAGTCCGGTCGGACGTCCGGCGTAATCTCGCAGCATGTCGGCGAAAGCCTGCTGGTAGGCCGAATCGCGTCGGGCCTCGTCGTAGGCCTTGGTCAAGTCCAGCAACGCCGTCATCAACGTTTCGGGTACATACATGCCTCCGAATTGCCCAAAGCGCCCATGGACGTCAGGAACCTGAAAACGTGGCTCGGTGGTCGGAATAAGGCTGGAGGCCGACATAAGAATAACCCCATAAAGCGAGAAGATAACCCGAGAGCAAGCGACAAGGGAAGTTCGGCACAGGCTTGCGGAAAGCCAACCATTCAGACAATCCAGACTCATGCGCCGCATCGCCTGTGCCCTCCTCTTCCTCACGGGATTCAACGCGTTTGCGGCCGGACAGACCGAAACACCTGCCGAGACTCAGGCCAGCTTCACCTATCAACGCGCCGTAATCACGGGCACCGTCGAAGGCGTGACCGAATTCCTGCCAGTCAGTTCCACCGGTCACATGATCATCAGCGACCGGCTGATGAAGGTGCCCCATGATAAGAATATAATGGTAAGCGATGTCAGCGACCGCAAAGGCCGCCCCATCTCGCAAGACCGGGTCGCGGACGATTACATCGTGATCATCCAGGTAGGCGCTATCGCCGCGGTCTTAGTCGTCTTTTTCGGACGCGTGCGCAGCGTCATCTTCGGACTGTTACGTGGAGAACGCGCGGCCCTACGGCTGACCCTAGCGCTCCTCATCGCGTTTTTTCCCTCCGCCCTGCTTGGCCTCTTCTTCAAAGAAGCCATCGGTAAGTATTTATTCTCGGTAGAAGTCGTCGCAGGTGCCTTGATGATCGGCGGCGTCATCATCCTGGGTGCAGAGCGACTTCTGCCTAAGATCGACTTCAACGAAAAAGAGGTTTCGGAAATCAAACTTCGTCAGGCGCTGACCATCGGCCTCTGTCAATGTTTCGCCCTCATTCCTGGCACCAGCCGCTCGCTATCGACCATCCTTGGCGGACGCTTGGCCGGACTTTCAAATCCGGCGGCCACCGAATTCTCCTTCCTGGTCGGCCTCATCACCCTCACCGCCGCCTCCGCCTACAAGATGTGGTCGCTCGGACCTGCTTTGGGGCAAGTTTACCCAGCCGGTCCTGCGAGCCTTGGCCTAGTTGTCGCAGCCGTGACCGCCTTCATCGCCGTGAAATGGATGGTCAGTTTCGTCTCACGTCGCGGCATGGGGCCGTTCGCTTGGTATCGTATCGTGCTGGGCGGTGCCATTCTGCTCGCGCTGGTTCTCGGATATAAGGGGTAAATAAAAAATGCACCCCTCGGCGCAAACGCGCCAGGGTGCATGAAAACGGTGTGGCGTAAAATTAGGCGCCTAAACCGAAGCCTTCGCGATATTGACGACGCACATAGGCGTTTGCGGCCTTATCATTGGTGACCTCCATCTTTTCGCCATCCCAGAGAAGCTTACGATCAGGGTAACGAATCGCGAGATTACCCATGAGTACCATTTCGGACAACGGACCCGAATAATCAAAATTCGACGAAGCGGCTTCACCGCCCTTACAGGCGCGAATCCAATCCTTCTCGTGTCCGGTACTGCCGCCAAGAATACGGGGAATCGTCTTCGCGAGTTTCTTAGCTTCCTGCCGCAAGTCGGCATTTAAGATTCGAGGTTTTTCACCGTAACATCCGCAAACGATTTTCGCCTTATCGCCGATGAACAAACAGCCACCATTATGGTCGCCAAAGGAATCTTCTTCTTCCAACTCATCCGGGCGGGAAGGCATCAGCCCGCCATCCCACCAGGTAAGTTCGACGGGGACCAAGCCTTCGCGAGCGGGGAACTTGAAACGCGCGATCGAGGACCGCGGATAACACTCGTTCTTGCTCTTGGTCTCGTGACCAAAGCTCTCGTAAACGGTCGAGACATTGCCTTCGACGCTCGTCGGATAGCGCAGCTTCAAAGCCATAAAAATAGGGTCGATGATATGACAACCCATGTCGCCCAGCGATCCCGTACCGAAGTCACACCAGGCGCGCCATTTCCCTGGATGATAAACACTGTTGAAAGAGCGGGACGGGGCGGGTCCGATCCACTTATTCCAATCCATCCCTTCGGGCGGCGATTGTACATCCTTCGGACGTTCCATTTCGGAACTCTGCGGCCAGATCGGACGGTTCGTCCAAGCATGCACCTCGCGCACCTGTCCGATCAACCCAGCGGCAATCCACTCGGTGACTTGACGGATACCTTCCCCCGAGTGGCCCTGGTTGCCCATCTGTGAAACGACCTTATATTTCTGGGCGGCTTGGGTGAGCGTGCGGGCTTCGAAAACGGAGTGGGCGATCGGCTTCTGGACGTAAACATGCTTCCCCGCCCGCATGCATTCCATGGCGATATAAGCGTGGGAGTGGTCCGGCGTGGCGATGATGACCGCATCGATATCTTTCTGCTTCTCCAGCATCTCGCGGAAGTCGGTAAAGAGCGCGGCTTGGGGCTGCAACTTGATCGTGCTGGCGCAGCGCTTTAAATCCAGGTCGCAGAGGGCGACGATATTTTCCTCGGCCGAATTGCGGACATTACTCCCCCCGACGCCACCGAAGCCGATGGCGGCGATGTTCAACTTCTCGTTCGGGGAGACCGTCCGAGCGGAAGAATTAAGCCAAGGACGGGCTACGGCAAAAGCGGCCGAAGCCATGCCGGCTGATTTAAGGAAATCGCGACGATTGAGC
>QYQK01000010.1 GCA_007280935.1 Opitutales bacterium | reverse complement strand
GTGCGGGCAAGCGTTTCCGACATGTCCCGAAAGTGTTCGGGATTGGCGGCTGTTCCAACAAAAAAGCCCGACGGTAAAGTCGGGCTTTAGGCTAGCGGGTGGGACTAAGGTCAGAGACCGAGCTCTTTGCGGAGGTCGGACAACTGACTCTTGTATTGCTCGTCCGAAATCGACTTGGAGCGGAGGCGGCTTTCCAGAAGGGCGTAACGAGCGCTGAACTCAGAATAGGCGAGTTTGGCGGCCTTGGCTTTGGCTTCGGTGGTGGCCTTATTGGCTTCGGCCACATGGGCTTCCGCGTCGTTGCGGGCGTCGGCGATGGCTTTCTCGGCGGCCTTGTTGGCTTCAGTTACTTTGGCTTCGGAATCAGCGACAGCTTTCTCGATGGCCGCCTTGGAATCGGCGATCAGCTTTTCGGTTTCAGCCTTGGCCTCGGCTACCGCCTTTTCGGCGGCGGCTTTTAATTCGGTATTAGTTTTTTCAGCGGAAGCCAGGACTTCAGCCATGGCTTTGCTGGAGGCATCTTTGGTTTCAGCGATGCTTCGTTCGCTGGCGTTCTTAGCCTCGTCGACGGAGGTCGCCGCCTTGGCGGTCGTTTCGGCCAAAGTCTTTTCCAGGGCCGTCAAGTTTTCTTGAGCGGTCTTGAGTTTGCCGGCGCTGTCAGCCGCAGCGGTTTCCGTGGCGATGGCGACTGCCTTGGCGGCGTCAGCCTTGGTCTGTTGGAGTTCTTGGTTTAGCTGAGCCAATTGCTCAGCTGAGACTTTTTTTGCGCGGTCGCTCGCTTTCTTAATTTCAGCGAGGCCTTTGGCGGCTTCAGCTTCGGCTTGGTAAGAATTTTTTTCGGCGGCGCTGGCTAATACCTCAGCCCGCGCACTGATATCATTGATGACCTTAGCCGAGTTTTCTTGCACCGCCTTCATAGCCTTTAATTCTTCGTCATAACGCGCTTCGAGGGCGGCGAGACGGTCATTGGCACCCGCGTCTGCTGGGCGAGCGGCCGTAGCCTTGGCGAGAGTTGCTTGCGCGTCGGCGATTTTGGCCTCGGAAGCGGCGAGAGATTTGGCGATGTCGCCCTTGGTCACTTCCATTTGCGACTCCAGCTTCTTGATGCCTTCCTTGTCGGTTTTAGCTTCGAGGGCGGCGCGACGGGCTTCGAGCGTTTGCAGGGTGGCGTCAGCGTCAGCGCGATTGGCTTCGGCTTGGGCGGTAGCGACTTTGAGGGCTAATTCGGCCTCGGTCAGGCGAGCTTCGGCGGCGGCATCGGTGCCTTTGGCGGCTCTCGCTTCGGCGATCGCCTTAGAAATATCTGCGAGCTTGGCGGCATTGGCGGCCTCGCGGGCAGCCAAGATTTCAGCGAGCTTCTTGCTGGCTTCTTGGACGGCCTTGATGTCGGCGCGCAGAGATTCCGGCGTTTCGGATTCAAGATTATTAGCTTTGCGCACGAGGGCGCGGAATTCGGAAAGATCGCCATCGGGAACGGCAGTCTCATCTTCGCCGGGGATTTTGGTGAGCGTCACTTGGACAGATTCGGGGAAGCCGAACTCCATCCCGGCCTTGCCGTTGCGTAGGCTTGGTTTGATAATCGTGCTTTCGGGAGTGTAGCCGCCTTTACCGACTTGCAGTTCATAATTATTTACCCGATCGACGGTGATCTTGGTGGGCGTGCGTCCGACAGCTTTGCCGTTGAGACGAACGGCGGCACTTATCGGGTTCGAAGTGATCATGACGGTGTCGGTCTGCGTAGAGACCGAAGACGAAGTGCAACCGGAAATGGCTGCACAGAGGATAAGGAGGGAGACGGGGAGGCGCATGGTTAGGCGGGGCAAGGGCATCAAATTCCGTCCAAATTGTTCCGAGACTCAACCCCTAAAAGGTTCTGTCACCAAAGGTTGACAGAGCCGAAATGTGAACAAATCTGTGAATAGAGTGTTTGGCCAGCATAGCTCAGTTGGTAGAGCAGCCGTTTTGTAAGCGGCAGGTCGTCGGTTCGAGTCCGTCTGCTGGCTCCACTTAACTCTAGAATTTAAGACTTTTTAGGCCTTTTTAGCGGTTATTTGGCCCCGGTGGGCGGCTGCCAGTTGGGCCCATGGCGGAGGGCATCAGCCATGATGAGATAGGGCCTTAATTTTGCGACTTCATGGACGCGCACCATGGCACAACCTTGGGCGATACCCCAGATAGCCGTGGCCACATTCGCTTCATGGCGGTCAGTCGGGTCGGGTCTATCCAGCACTAATCCGAGGGTGGATTTGCGGCTCGTGCCGAGCAGGACGGGAAAGCCCAAGGTGGCGATTTTTTCTAAGTTACGAACTAAGAGGAGATTTTGCGTCGGCGATTTACCAAAGCCAAAGCCCGGATCGACCCACAGCTGTTCGGGTGGGATGCCGGCTTGCCTGACGAGCGCGAGGGACTGTCTGAGGTCGGCAATTAATTCAGGCCAGAAGCCCTCGCCAACCGGCATCACTCGGCGGTGCATGAGGATGAGGGGGCAGCGCCATTCGGCGCAGACACGGGCCATGGGGGAGCCGTGCTGATCGGTTTCATGGCGCGCGCCTTCGATATCATTGATCATATCCGCGCCCGCTTCAAGGCAGGCTCGGGCGACGGCGGCCTTATAAGTATCGACGGAAAGGGGCAGTTGCGGAAAGCGTTGCCGAATCAACTTCAGGGCGGGCAGCAGGCGCGAAAGTTCAGTGGCGGCGTCGATAGGTTCGGCTCCTGGCCGGGAAGATTCCGCGCCGAGGTCGAGGAGGTCGGCGCCTTCGGCCACTAATTTTTCCGCCTGTCGCAAGGCGTCTTGAGCGGAAAAAGCTAAGCCGGCGTCTGAAAAGGAATCCGGGGTGACGTTGACGATCCCCATGACAAGCGTGCGGGCTCTCCAGTCGGGCAATGCTCTGTCATGTGGGCTACTCCAGGACATATAGTAGGGGGTTAAGGGGGGCTGGCCGGGGAGCAACCATCAAGGGAGGATTTGGGGTAGAAGAGGGCGGTGGGCAGTATATTAGCGTAAATGATAGAGATATAAATAACATAAGATACTGCTTTTAAACGGTTTACGTAAATATTTAATAATATTAAATATAATGGAATCTCCAGAGACACCAGAAGTATCCTGGGGGTCAAGGGGGGCTTGCAAATGACACCCTTTTTACAAAGTTACACCCGTCCGAATACCATCTATTATGTTTTCACGCTTTTTTAGTCGGGCAGGCCTTTTTGCCGCCCCTTTTCTTGCCCTGCTTCTTGCTGGCTGCTCCAAAGCGGACTACACGGTTCGCCAATCGACCTTAGACCCCAAGGGTCCCGTCGCCCAGATTCAGTATGATGTTTTCATGGACACGGTTTGGTTGGCGGTGGTCCTGTTCGCGCTGGTGGGCGGACTCATGGTCTACGCGGTCATCCGGTTCCGTTCCCGTCCGGGCGACGATACGGCCCCGATTATCGAAGAAGGCCACGGTAACCCGTTGGTTGAGATCGGCCTGATCACCGCTTCAATTGGAGCCTTGGTCTTCATCGCTGTCCCGACGTTGAGCGCTATTTGGTATACGGACGACGTCCCGGCCGAATCCGTGCCGGCTTCCAAACTTTCGGCTTGGTATCCTCGCCTAGAAGCGGGCAAAGAAGTTTATGCTAAGCCGCTGGAAGAGCAGGTCTTGGAAATCGACGTCATCGGTAAGCAATGGTGGTTCCGGTTCGAATACCCTCAGCTGGGCCTCACCAACGACGCCAAGCATTCCGTCCCGAATGAGATGGTGATTCCCCGCGGCAAAGCGGTGCGCATCAATTTGCGCTCGGAGGACGTCATTCACTCTTTCTGGATTCCGAAGATCGCGGGCAAGGTCGACCTAATGCCTGGACGCAAGAATCACATGTGGATCCAGGCCAACGAAGTCGGTCATTATTACGGGCAGTGCGCCGAGTTCTGTGGCGATTCCCACGCTTACATGTTGTTCCGCTGCGAGGTCGTGGAGCCAGAGGAATTCGCCAAATGGGTCCAGCGCCAGAAGTCGGATGCCGCACCAGTAGCGCCGAATACCAAGGCTGAAAAAGGCAAGGAACTCTTTGGCGCCAAAACTTGTGCGATGTGTCACAATATCAGCGGACACTACGGTGCCGGCGCTTTTGCCCCCGACCTTACCCACATCGCTTCACGCAAATCGCTCGCGGGCGCTTGGCTCGACAACCGCGATCCCAAGGCTCAGTTGGCCAAGGAGCAGTCGACGAAGAATACTGAGCAGTCCGTCGAGGTCGACCGCGCTACCCTCAAGGCCAATCTCATTAAGTGGATCGGCTCCTCGGGTGTTTCCACCGGCGCGGATGGCAAGCCGACCAAGGATGTCAAACCCGGCAACCGGATGCACTACTACAAGATGTTCAACGTCGTGAGTCTCACCGAAACCCATCAGTCCTTCACCGCCGACGAACTCGATTGTCTCGCCGAATACCTTCTCACGTTAAAGTAAAACCCGAACTTTCCGAAAATGTCCCACGACACTCATCACGCCCCGGTTGCCTCCAAGTTAGACCTCGCTCCCGAGCGCAGCGACCTCGGCCTCATCCGTCCGGACCGTACCACCGGCTGGAGGGATTGGTTGACCACCGTTGACCACAAGAAAATCGGCGTACTCTACGGCGCCTTCGCCATGATGTACTTCTTGATCGGGGGCGTAGAAGCGCTGGCGATTCGCACGCAGCTGATTCGGCCTGATAACGATTTCGTGACCGCTCGGATGTATAACCAGCTGTTCACCATGCATGGTACCACGATGATTTTCTTAGGCGTCATGCCTTTGTCGGCAGCGTTCTTTAACTTCCTAGTCCCGCTGCAAATCGGGGCGCGCGACGTGGCCTTCCCTCGGCTGAACGCTTTCTCGCTCTGGACTTTCGTCTTCGGGGCCTTCGTGTTGAACGCCAGCTGGCTCTTCGAGTTCGGGCACCTCGCAGGATGGTTCAATTCTTTCGACTGGCATAAGGCCTTAGTCTATACCGATTTCGCGCCAGCCAACGGTTGGTTCAGCTACGCTCCGCTCTCAGGTACGTTCGGCCAGGCGGATGCCTCTCTGCAGGCTCCTCGTTTTACGGGCGTCGGCACGGATTTTTGGATCATCGGCATCCAGGTGCTGGGAATCGCGTCTTTGGCCGCTTCGTTTAACTTCATCTGTACGATCATCAACATGCGCGCAAAGGGCATGACGATGATGCGTCTACCGGTCTTCACATGGATGACGCTGGTCACCTCGTTCCTTATCATCCTGGCCTTCCCGGCGATCACCGTCGCGCTGATCGAACTGATGTTCGACCGCCAATTCGGAGCTAACTTCTTTAACCCTTCGGCGGGCGGTCAGCCAGTCCTTTGGCAGCACCTCTTCTGGATCTTCGGTCACCCCGAAGTTTACATCTTGGTCTTGCCCGCGATGGGAATTGTTTCGGAAATCCTTCCGACGTTCTCGGGCAAGGCGCTCTTCGGTTACCCGATCATCGTTTTCTCCGGTGCGGTCATCGGCTTCCTCGGTTTCGCCGTCTGGAGCCACCACATGTTTACCACGGGGCTGGGTCCGGTGCCCACCGCGGCCTTTGCTCTGCTGACCATGGCCATCGCCGTGCCCACCGGCGTGAAGATTTTCAATTGGCTCGGCACCCTCTGGGGTGGTCGAATCCGTTTCACGCCGCCGATGGTTTTGGCCCTCGGCTTCATCTGGATGTTCATGTGCGGCGGTTTCTCCGGCGTCATGCACTCCTCCGCTCCCGCCGATTCGCAACAGCAGGATAGTTATTTCGTCATCGCGCACTTCCACTACGTGCTGCTCGGTGGCGTATTGCTCGGCTTGATGGCCGGACTCTACTTCTGGTTCCCCAAGATTTTCGGACGCATGCCTAACGCTACGGTCGCCTACTTGGCTTCCGGTCTGGTGATCCTCGGCTTTAACATGGCGTTCGGTCCTATGCACTATCTCGGTCTGGCCGGAATGCCTCGTCGGACGCATACCTACCACGCCGGCAACGGCTGGGAGTCCTGGAATTATGTCGCCACCATCGGCGCCTATATCCTGGGGGCCGGCGTTTTCCTCGCCTTCATGAATCTGGTCTGGACGGCGTTCAAAGGGAAGAAGTGCGCCAGCGATCCGTGGGGTGGCCGTACGATGGAATGGTCGCTGCCATCGCCGGTGCCGGAATATAATTTCGCTCAAAGCCCCATCATCGCCGCGCGCGATGCTTACTTTGAGGACAAGCATGGCGGACGTCGTATTGGTTTTGAAAATGACGGCGGCAACGCCGGCGTCCACATGCCCAGCCAATCTTGGATGCCGCTCCTAGCCGGCGCCGGGTTCTTGTTCATCGGGCTGGGGATGCCGATGATGTCAATGCACGTCCCGCATGCGGGCTGGCTCGTCATCACTGGGCTCACCGTTCTCTTCGTCGGTATCTGGCTTTGGGCGCTCGAGGGCCCCGGCGGCTACATGCTCAAGACTCCCGTAGCCCCAAGCTCATCAGGTCAGCCGGCTCCGGCGGCCACGACCTCCGCCCACTGATTTAGCCCTCTCTCCCAACTTTCTTAACCTGAATTTATGTCGCAAGCTGCTGACGCGCATGACGCGCCTACTTCCACCGGAATCGACCATAAGAAGCTCATCATGTGGCTTTTTCTGGCTTCAGATTGCATGTTCTTCGGAACACTGATCTCGACGCACCTGCTCTATCGCAAGCTCTACCCGACCGGCTTCACCGACGCCGAGGGCCATCAGCACTTCATCCAGAATCTCTTCAACATCGAGCTGACGTCTTTCTCGACGTTCATCTTGCTGATGTCGTCGTTCCTGATGGCACTGGCGGTTTCCGCGATGCACAAAGGGGAAATCAAATCGTTCCGTCGTAATGTCCTCGGAGTGATTTTCTTCGGTCTGATCTTCTTGGGCTGTCAGGTCTTTGAGTTCACGCACTTCTATCACCAAGGCCTAACCATCCAGAATAGCGTACTGGGCTCGACCTTCTACGTCCTCACGGGTACTCACGGGACGCACGTAGCCATCGGCGTGCTCTGGCTCGTCCTGCTCTACTTCTACAGCTTCACGGGCAAGCTGGGCGGCCATATGGGGGCGCTCGATGTGGAAGTCGCTGGTCTCTACTGGCACTTCGTCGACATCGTCTGGATCATCATCTTCACCGCCGTTTACCTGGTCGAATACCTTGGGCCTAGTGGCATCTGGGGAAGCGGTTTACCTGCGATCACCAAATAACCCCCATTTCTCACGCCCATGTCCGAAGCTGCTCCTTCTCAAGACTTTCTCGCCGAAGAAGTTCGTCGTTATCACCACTTCATCACGCTGGCCTTATGGTTGGCAGCGATCACAGGCGCTGAAATCGTCCTGATCTTTCTGCCGATTCCGCCGATGGCGGTCTTGACCGTGCTGAGCCTGATGTCCGCTGGAAAATTCTTCGCGGTCATCCTTTGGTTCATGCATTTGATCTACGACAAGAAGCTACTCTTCTGGCTTTTCTTGACGGGGCTGTTGCTCGCCTTTGCGACTTTCGCTGCCATGATTGCCCTGTTCGGCGTCGAGCGCATCGACACCAAGTGGTTCGCTTGATTAGTTGTTAACTTCAATCGGCCGGCCTTACCGCCGGCCTTTTTTGTGCCAGCGCTTGCGGCGAGCGTTCGGTCTGCTTAGAAGGAAGTCATGAATATCCCGCTGCACTGGCACACCGAGCCGCTTTTGCTGCTGCTGGTGGTCGGGGTCTCGTGGGCTTACGCTTTGGTGGTCGGTCCGGGCCGGGAGAAATTCGCGCCCGCGCTCACGCGCTATCCGCTCGGGCACGCGCTACGTTTTCACGCCGGCGTCATCGTGGCGTATCTCGCCGTGGGTTCGCCCCTTGATCAGATCGCCGAAGGCTTCCTTTTCTCGGCCCACATGTTGCAGCACATGTTGCTGATCTATGTCGCCGCCCCGCTCATCGTCACGGGCTTACCGCCTGATATCCTTGATCCTTGCTTGCTGGCGCGGCCAAGGCTCACGGCGGTGTTGCGATGGGTCGTCCATCCGATCACCGCCGCGCTGGGGTTCACGATGCTCTTCTCGCTCTGGCACTTTCCCGAGTTTTATGAGGCCGCCTTGCGCAGCCGCCCGCTGCATATCGTCGAGCACTGGTCGATGTTCGTCCCGGCGTTATTCTTGGTCTGGCCGCTCTTGTCTCTTTCCCGGGTCTTGCCGCGCATCAGCTTCGGCGGCGCGATGATCTACTGCTTTGCCTTGATGATTGCGGACTTACCCCTTTGGGCGGCTTTAATCTTCGGCGAACATCCCATTTATGAGACTTACCGGCTTGCGCCTCGCATCTGCTGGCTCACGGCCAGCGATGACATGATCCTGGGCGCCGCCGTGATGAAGGGTTTCAACGAAATCTTTTCCCTCGTCAACATGGGGTGGGCTTTCTTCGCTTGGTACCGCCGCGATCGTTAATTAGTGGCGCCCGGCCCGCTTGAGCAGCCAAAGTGCGGTTGAGATAACAATGATATTTGGCAGCCAGATCAACAGGTCGGGATGATAGGCGGGGTTCTTCACCCACGCCGCCGCCGAGGTCAGCATATAATAGGTGAGGGCGACGCCGAGAGCTACGGCGGCATTCACGAATGTTTCCGAGCGGCCGACCCGCACGGCCAAGGGGACGGCCAGTAGGCAGAGCGAGAAGATGGAAACGGCACCAGCAAGGTGCGACATGAACTGCGTGCGCACCATCATTTTCCGCAGGGCGATTTCGTCGGCTTTCGCATCGGGCGGTACTTGCCAGCCGGTTTCCATGGCGTCCCAGAGTTCGGCGGTGGTGAGCCAACGTAACTTCCGTTCCACCGGCCCGTTTTCCTTGAAGATACTACTGGCGGGAAATTCCAGACTCGAAGCTTGGGCGGAAGCAAAAGAAGCCGGCTGGCTGAAGGCCGTATCCCCTGGCGGCCGCGACTCCATGCGGGCCTCGGTAAGATTTACTCTGAGGACCGCCGCCCCGGCCGGATTAATCGCGCGAACGATGCGGGCTTCGCGGGCGTGAATCGTCTGGACGAGTTGGCCGCGCGGGTCGAGGCGCCAGAGCCAAAAATCTTTCAAGATTTCGTCTTCACGCCCGCCGGCACGGATGATCACGCCCGGGAACTGACGGTTAAGTTGGCCCGGCACGATAATCGACGACGGGTTGTCTTTCGCCGAGCCCACGAGCAATCGCCGGAATTCGGTGTTGGCGATGGGAGCTAATTCCAAATTTAACCAGGCCGAGAACATGACGAGGAGGCCGGCAAAAATCAGGGCCGGTTGGGCGATGCGCGACAAGCTCCGTCCGCTGGCTTTCATTGCCGTCAGTTCGTGCTGTGAACTCATCCGCCCAAAGGCCAGCAAGACTCCCGTCAGCATTCCCAGTGGCAAAGCATAAGGGATGACCCCAGGAAACAGCAGGCCGACCATTTCGAGCCCTTGGCCGCCAGAGACTCTGCCGGTGGCGATGGCACCGATGACATCCTTGAGCACATTGCCGGCGACCATGATGAAGACGAAGGCTCCCGTCGCGGCGCTCCCGGCGGTGGCGGTTTCGATTAAGACGTGGCGGTCAAGAATGCGCACGGGTCTATCCAACCCCAGAGCCAGCGATTCTCCAAGGCGAAAGCCTTAGGGCGCAGCTTTCTGGTCAAGGTTGGCGGGCAGGCCGCCGCCCCAGATGGCCTCCACTTCACCTGACCGAACCCAGCCGGTTTTTCCTTCAGCCGTTTGCACGCGCGTGTGCCCGTTAAAGCCTCGCTCGGTCCGGACAATATCCCCTTCGCCGAGGCCGCTCACGGGCTCACCTTGCGCTGTGGGGGTAAGCCGAAGGGCGACATCAGCCCGACGAACCACCGCCCGTTGGGCGGACGTGTGCGAACCCCACAGCCCGGGTAGGGAAAGCGCCAACAAAGTGGCGAAGGTTACCAAGCCGCGCTGATACCACGCGCCCTTGTTTTTTGGGCTGAACAAAGGAAGGGCGACACAGAGCGCCATGCCCCAAAAAGAAACGCCCGCAAGGATGAGCCAGGTATCGGCTCTCAAAAAAGCGGAATAGTTTTCCGACCACGATGCGGTGGGCCGTTCGATCCCGCCCGCCGTCTGGGCATGACGCAGACCAGCGATGGCCACCGTATCTCGAGGGTCAAGCAGGAGGGCGCGCTCCCAACATATCACCGCCCGTCCTTTGCGCCCTAATTTCCATTCCGCATTCCCTAAGGCCGAAAGCAGGGGTGCGGTCAGGCCGTCGCGATTGCCTTGCTCTTGCCAATGTTCCACCGCACTCGCGTAATCTCCTTGAGCGTAAGCGATCTCTCCGGCGGTCGGCTCGGCAACGACCGTCAAGACGCTTAGCAACAAGAAGACCAGACTCAGAAATTTCGGTTTCATAGTTTGGCTTCAAGTTGGGCGAGCAAGGCCAAGGCCAGCGAAGGTTCGGCAAGGAGCGTATCCAGCCGGCGAGGGGCAAATTTATCTCCCTCCGCTGTCTGGAATAATGTTTCCAGTAAAGCAAGCGGCGCGTCGGGCAGCACTCGTAAGATATCGCGGTAGGTAAGGGCTTGGGCCTTGGCTTGCAAGAGAGCGCCACTGCCGATGCGTAAACCTGCGACAATCGCCCGCGCAAAGGCCGCCGAATCTTGCGTCTGAGCAGCCTGTCGGGCCTGCCGCACCGCGCGGTGACAACTTCTTCGAGCGTGATAGTGAATCAGAATTTCTGGATGCGCTGAAAGATAACCCATGATCATCACGACCCCGAGGCCCAGGGAGAGGAGCGTGAAAAGGGCGACGTTCGTTGCCCAGAAAGATTTTGAAGCCGCCAACGGTTGGATCGAGGCGACCGGCGAGCTTAGCGCCGTGCGAAGATTGGGCTGCGGGGGCGCCAATCCCGCGAGTGCCTTGGTCGTCGCGCCGTTTGCTCCGGCCCCCGGGTCGACTTTAACGAGGTCGACCTTGGCCGGAGCCGTACCCGTGACCGTCACTTCTTGGGGGGCGAAGACTACTTGGTTGAAGGAACGTGTTTCCGGATCGAAAGTCGCCAGGCGAATCTCGGGCGTCAGAAGTTTCCCCGGAAGACGGGGGACGAGCGTGTAGGCGAAGATGCGCTGATCTTCGGCTCGTCGCCGCCGCTCGGTCGCCGGGATGATATCCCAATTTTCTCCGCCGATAATCTCCGGGGGAATGATGCGCTCGAGGTTACCTTCGCCCGCGAGGATGGCCCGCAGCCGGATGGGCTCGCCCACTTCAGGCGAGAGGTTGGAGAGCTGAACCGTGTCCGTTAAGAATTTTCCGATAGCTCCGTTCCAGTTCGCGGGCCGGCCGGCTTCGGGAACGTGCTCCACGTTGATGCGCCGGCGGAAGGTAAAGGGTCGATCGCGACTGGGGGAGCTGAACGCGCTCGTGACCCCGACTTGAATCAACATGATGCCGTTGAGAGCGAGCTCGCTGGAACCCGTTCGGATGGGCGTCAGCTCGAAGGCGGTGAGGAGGCCTTGGCCATTATCGAGCGGCTGCGCCCGATCGCTCAGGAGTTGAAAGCTGAAACCCTCGGCTTCGCATTCCAGCCCGAAAGAGCCGGAGACGAATTCTTGCTCGCTGCCCCGCAGCAAGATGGCACCCGGAATGCGTTCGCCGACATAAAAGGTGCGATCAGGTAATTCCAGTTCCGCCCTGGCCTGGCCATCTTTGCGGAAGCCCGTCGCCCCGCTCACATTCAAGGTGATTTCCGGTACGCGAATCATCTTCGCAGGAAAACGGATATTAAAACTCGGAATCACGTAAGCTCCTTCGGTCTCCGGCGAAACTCCCGAAAAATTCAAGGTCGCCTCGGTCGTACCGGAGCGGAAGATCTGACCCGAAAAGCGCAAAGCCATCCCGCGTGGCGGCTTGATCTCTTTGCCGACGCGATCAGCGGGTCCCAGAATCACATCGGATTCAATCCGGACTTGTAGGCGGAAGGGCTGGCCCGGGCCGGTCACGGCTGGCGTGATTTCCCAGCTGACGCTGTCTTCCGCCCGCACCGGAAGCAGGGCGAGTAAAGCGAGCAGGATGAACCCGGCGTTCCTCATCTCAGTAATCTTTCCCTTTCTTGTCCGTCGGGTTCGCTCCGTTCGCCCCCCCGCCGGGCTTCTGGCCCGCTGGCATCTTCCGGCCAAATTCATTTTTCAAGCCTTCCAGAGAGCCGCGCGCTTCTTGTTCGGTCATTCTTTGTTCCTGGCCTTCGACGGGCTTTTTTTGGTTGCCGCCTTGTTTAGGCTTTTGTCGCTCCGGGGGCAGAAAATTTTCGTCATCATCGTCGCCTTGCGTGTCCGCCGGGAGTTTCTCATCCGGGATCCGTTTAATCAGTTCTTGAATGACCGCCCGCAACTCTGCGATTTTCTTGCGTTGCTCCGCGATCGTGCGGTCAAGGGCTTGGGTTTCGCGCTTAAGCTTGCGGAGTAATTCTTCGATGGCCTCCGCATTCGTCACCGCGGCGGCATCGGCGACGTTTAATTCATGCGCGCCGCGAAAATCATCCACCGAGCGAGTCCACGCCGCCACGACGCTCGCCCGCTTCGCCACCATCGCCTCTTCTTTGGGAATTAATTTCTTGATGGTCCGGAAAGTGCTCATCCCACTGCCGAGGGCGGAAACGGCGGGGACGTAGTCGGGTTCCCGGGCCTCCGCTTTGGCGCGATCGAGGATTTCGATTTGATCTTTCATATCTGAGATATCCGCATCGGCGGCTTCGAGGTAAGAACGAGCAATCGAGAGTTCTGTGAGGTCGCCTTCGGTCTTGCCGCCCAGCAGGGTACGGCCTTTGCCGAAGCGGACATGGCCTAAATTATGCAAGGCCGGTGGGCGGATGGGGTCTTGGTCTTTGGCCAACGAAGCCTTGAGCGCTTCTTCGGCGCCGCTGAGGTCGCCTTGCGCGAGGCGCTGGGTGCCGAGGTTGTGTAGCGTGCGGGCGTCGAATTTATTTAGGTCTTCGGTGGGTTTTTCGGCCGCGCCCAACAGCACGACGAGGCCAAGAAGCGAGAGGGTTGATTTCATGGGCGGGGGCGGCGGCGGGTAGTATAGAGCGATTCGCCAATCAGGAGAAATAAGACGGCGGAGAGAAACCATTCCTCGCGGGGGATGCCCTGTCGCATCGAGCCCAGAGCGTCGGTGCCCGCTTGGATCGCGAGGCGGAGCGACTCCATACCTTCGCCCGCTTGCCCCAACCGGACGAAGCGGCCGCCCGTGCTCTCCGCGAGTTTTTGCAGGGTGCTTTCGTCCAGCCGGCTGAGGACCTCTTCGCCGCTGGAATTTTTCAACGACTCAATGGCGCCCAAGGGCGTGATGATATTAATCGGGCCGCCCGCGGCCGTGCCCACGCCAACGGCATGGATGACCAAGCCTTTGCGGGACAATTTCTTCGCCGCCTCTACGCCGCCGGCTTCCAAGTCTTCGCCGTCAGTCAGGATGATCACTAACTTGCGGTTGCGACCCGAAGAGAAAGCCAATTCCGCTTCCTCGATTGCCCGCCCGATATCCGTCCCGCTCACCTGGATGCTGGCGGTGTCGGTCTCGTCCAAGGTGCGGAAGAAGGCGTCGTAATCACGGGTGAGCGGACATTGCAGGAAGGCTTGGCCCGCGAAGGCGACCAAGCCGACATTACCGGTCCCCTTGCGTTTGATAAAATTGGCGATCGACGCTTTGGCGCGAGTCAGGCGGTTGGGCCGCATGTCAGCCACCAGCATGGATTTTGAGACATCGAGGACGAAGACCACATCCTCAGAGGCGGACGGCTCGGAGCTTATCTCCCGACCCCAGCGAGGTCCGGCCAGCGCCGCCATCATCAGCCAAGCGGCTAAAGCTAAGGCGATATCTTTGGTGAGTCTCCGGGGCGCGGAAAAGTTGGCGATGAGTTGGGTGAGGTGGCGTTCGGCGGCAAAGGTGGCCAGGCTGCGTTGGCGTTTATTTTGTGACCAACGTAATAGGACGAAGAGCAGCGCGGCGACGACGAAGCCCAGCGCTAAGAGCCAAGGGCGCTCAAAATGGAAGTCGGCGAAATCCATAGCTTAGGGTGCGCGGGGACGCAGCAGGGCGAGCGCCAGTTCGAAGAATAGACCGAAGGCCGCCAAGGAGATCCAGATCAGCCGGTGGCTTTCGTAAATCACCGTCTCGCGGATTTTGACTTCAGTCCGTTCCAGTTGGTCAATTTCACTATAGACGCGCAGGAGCTGATCTTGATCGAGCGCCCGGTAGAAACGGCCGCCAGTGAGCTTAGCCATCTTGCCCAGCATTTCATAATTAGCCGGGTTGATGGTCTGCATCGGGATAGTTTTTCCGAAGACGTCTCGATAAAGCAGGCCAGTGCGAATGTCGAATTGGGGCAGGATCGTGGGCTCATCTTTACCCAGTCCGATCGCATAAAGCTTGATGCCCATTGCAGCGGCCAATTCGGCGGAGGGTACGGGCAAGATGGCCTTGCTCATGTTGTCGTCGCCGTCGGTCAGCAGGATTAGCACCTTGGAATTCTTACCTTTGATATTCTTCATCCGGTCCACGGCCATCGCCACGGCTTCCCCGATCGCGGTGCCCGTTTCGCGAACGATGCCGATGTGCATGCGGTCCACGCCTTTCTCGACCCAAAGCTTATTGATGGTGAGGGGGCTCAGTAAGTAAGGCTTCCCGGAGAAAACGACGGCGCCGATCCGATCATCCGGTCGTTTTTCCAAGAAGTCGTGGATGACATTCTGACTGGCCTGCCAGCGCGTCACTTCGGACCGGGGGGTGCTCATGTCCAAGGCCATCATCGACCACGACAGGTCCACCACGAGCATGATGTCCAAGCCTTCGGTTTCACGCTCGATTTCTTTACTCGCGGTCCGTGGTCCGGCGAGCGCGATGATGAGGCACGCAGTCGTGGCGAGTCTGAGGAAGGGGCGAAGCGCCCCCACGCCCTCGCGAATGGGGCGAGAGACTTCCTGCAATAAATTCGCATCGGGATAAAGAAGGGCCGCCGTTTTGCCGACCCGACCGCGCAGCCAGGCATACAACGGAAGCAAGGCCAGGAATAACAGGACCCAAGGGTGTTCGAATTCAAAGGCGAGATCCATCAGGCAAAATCGTTGCGCGGGAGTGCCGGCGGCGTGCTTGGGTTCCGGATAAGAGGCGCAAGCTGTTTGATCGCCAGGACTCTTTGGGCCTCCTCGACTTTATTCAGCGCATCGCGCACCCCGGCGATAAGCAACGTGGTCGGAATTTTTGCGCCAGAGAATTTACCGGCGTCCGCCGCTTGCAGTGAGGCCAAGAGCGATTGTCTGGCCGGGAGAAAAGCCGGGAGACGAAAGAGTTGGGCCGCGAGCTCTTCCGTCGAAAGCGCGAGGCCTGCCCGCCCGTCGATTGCTTGCAGGTAGACGCGAAGCGCTAAAACCAGCACTAAGGCATTCGCCTCGTCTGGTTTACCTTCCGCACCTTTGAGTGCAGCCTCGAGCGCTAGGCGCGGCGCCGGGGAAGGGCTTCGCTTGCGAATCAACATGACAATCGCCCATCCCGCCAAGGCCAGCAGGACTATTAAGACCGCGACCGACCAGCCATAAGTCTCCCAAAATGCCGGACCCAGCAAGGGCTGGGGGCTCTGCAGCTGGAAAACGTTCTCCTCGGCGGCGATGATCATGTGCGGCGCCGGCGCCGGCGTTCAAAAAAGCGAGCCAGCGTGGGTGCGACTTGGGCTTCGGCTTCAAGCCGCGTGCTATCGATACCCGCTTGATTCAGCGAGGTGGTGGTATGGCTCAGACGGCGTTCGGCGGCTTGGGCGAATCGTGCGCGCACTTGGGCGGAGCTGGTATCGACTTCGCGGATTTCACCAGTCTCGGCATCTTCGAGCGCAATCATCCCCACGTTCGGTAACTGACGTTCCCGGGCGTCGACCAATTGCACGCACGCCGTATCATGGCGGGTGTTCAGCTCGCCTAACGCGGCGGCCATGGCGTCGGCTCCCTCTGCTCCTGGGAGAAAATCTGAAACAACAAAAACCATCGAGCGGCGTTTGAGCGCCCGGGCTAAGCGCTTCATCGGTTGAGCGAAAGAAGTTCGCCGCGACTGCGGCTTGAATTCCAAGGCTTGTCGGATGAGGCGAAGGACGTGACGCCGGCCTTTGCGGGCCGAAAGCCAGAGTTCCTCCCGGTCCGTAAAAAGAAGCAACCCGACCTTGTCGCCGGCCTTAAGTGCGGACACCGCCAGGCAGGCCGCGACTTCGGCCGCTCTTTCCCGCAGCGTCGAGGCACCAGAGCCGAAGTCGGAGGAACCCGAAACATCCAAGGCAATCACCATCGTCAGTTCACGTTCTTCGCGGTGGAGGCGGATGAAAGGTTTGCCCATGCGGGCGGTGACGTTCCAGTCCATCGACCGGACGTCGTCGCCGGGTACGTATTCGCGGAGCTCTTCAAAATCCATGCCGCGGCCTTTGAAGCGTGAAAGGTAGGCCCCCGCCATCGCATCATTGACCATCCGCGTGGCGACGACCTCGACGCGCTGCGCCCGACGAAGCGTTTCTTGCGGATTGATCGGAGCGACGGTTTCCACCTCGGCGTTACTTAGGTTTAGGGAACGCGCACCGCATCCAGCACGCGGCGGACGATGGTGTCCGCGTCGAGGCCTTCCGCATCTGCCTCATAGGTCAGGATGAGACGGTGACGGAGGACATCGGGGGCGATATCTTTAATATCCTGAGGCGTTACATGGTCGCGGCCTTGCAGGAAGGCCCAAGCCTTGGCGGCTAAGGTGAGATTGATGGTGGCGCGAGGGGAGGCTCCGAATTGGACCAGCTTGCTGAGGTCGGGCCCATCGGGTTGTTGCCCGCGTGTGGCCAAGACGAGCGAGACGATATAATCGCGTACGCTATCCGCGACATAGATGGCATCCACGGCCTGGCGGGCCGCCAAGATTTCTTCCTGCGTAATCACGGCTTCAACTTCGAGCTTCGGCGAGGTCGTCGCCATCGCGTCGAGAATCTTGCGTTCTTCTTCCCGGCTCGGGTAGCCGATGTTCAGTTTCAACATGAAGCGATCGATTTGTGCTTCGGGCAAGGGATACGTCCCTTCTTGGTCAATCGGGTTTTGGGTCGCCAAGACGAGGAAGGGCGAAGGCAGCTTGTGGGTTTCTCCACCGAGCGTCACTTGGCGCTCTTGCATGGCTTCGAGCAAGGCGGATTGAACTTTGGCCGGGGCGCGGTTGATCTCATCGGCCAAGATAAAGTTGGCGAAGATGGGGCCTTTCTTGACGTTATAATCTCCGGACTTGGGGTCATAGATCAAAGTCCCGACGATGTCGGCTGGGAGGAGATCGGGCGTGAATTGAATCCGGGAAAAACCCGCATGCACCGTTTGGGCGAGCGTTCGGACGGAAAGGGTTTTGGCCAGGCCGGGGACGCCCTCGAGTAAGACGTGCCCATTGGCGAGCAAGCCCACGAGGAGTCGATCGACGAGGTATTGTTGGCCGACGACGACGCGGCCGATTTGTTCACGAATGCGCGGCACCCAAGTGCCTGCAGCGTTAATGTTGGTGGACATGAGGGTGGGGAAATGTCGTGCGGGGAGGCACTTTGGCGGTTCTCCGCCAACTTATTAGCGTCCGGCGGAGCCGGTTTCGTCTCTTAACTAAGAGGAGAGCTGAGACTTCTCAACCGTTGCCTTAATAAAAGCGGCAAAGAGCGGGTGGGCTCGATTGGGCTTAGACTTAAACTCGGGGTGGTATTGTACCCCCACCATCCAAGGGTGATCCTTGACCTCGACGATTTCGACCAAGCCGCTTTGGGGGTTCAGCCCGCCGACACGCAGGCCAGCGGCTTCCAGGCGCTCCCGATACGAGTCGTTATATTCGAACCGGTGGCGGTGCCGTTCTTTGATTTGGTCGGTACCGTAGGCCTCGTGAGCCTTGCTTCCGGGGGTTAAAGTACAGTCAAAGGACCCCAAGCGCATGGTGCCACCCTTGGTGATTACGCTCTTTTGGGACTCCATCAGGTGGATGACCGGGTCGACCGTCTGGGGGTCGAATTCGGTCGAATGGGCGGTCTTTAAGCCGAGGACATGACGGGCAAATTCAATGACCGTGATTTGCATGCCCAAGCAGAGGCCGTAGAAAGGGATTTTTCGTTCACGTGCGAAACGGGCCGCGATGATTTTACCTTCGATGCCTCGGTTGCCGAAACCGCCCGGCACCAAGATACCATCCAGGCCTTCCAGTTTCGCCGTGCCTTCCGTTTCCAGAACTTCGGCGTCGATGCGGACGATTTCGACTTCGGTTTCGTTCGCGATACCACCATGCACGATGGATTCGTAGACGGATTTATAGGCGTCTTGCAGTTCGATATATTTTCCGACCACGCCGACGCGGACTTTGTGTTTCGGTTCCAGTAAACGGCGGACGATCTCGCGCCATGGGCTGATATCAATCGGCTGGCACTGGAGCCCAAGCCGGCGCACGACGACATCGTCGATGCGTTGCTCGGCCAGCATCACGGGCAACTCGTAGATGGAGTGTTCGACGTCGCGGCATTCGAAGACGGACTCAAGGCCGACGTTACAATAAAGTGAAAGTTTCTGGCGGTTTTCTTCACCAATCGGGCGGTCGGTCCGGCATACGAGCAAGTCGGGCATGATGCCGATTTCACGTAGTTTGGCGACGGATTGCTGCGAAGGCTTGGTTTTTAATTCCCCCGCGGCCTTGATGAAAGGAACCAGCGTGCAATGGAGGAAGGCGACATTCTCGCGGCCCGCTTCATGTTGGAATTGGCGTAAGGCTTCCAGGAACGGCAGGCCTTCGATGTCGCCCGTGGTGCCGCCGATTTCAGTGATGAGTACGTCGACCCCTTCGCCGCCCTTGAGGATGCGTTCCTTGATTTCGTTGGTGACGTGCGGGATGACTTGCACGGTTTTTCCCAGGTAGTCTCCGCGGCGTTCTTTCTGGATGACGGTCTCGTAAACTTGGCCGGAGCTGAGGCTGTTGAGTCGCGAGAGTTCGCCCGAGGTGAAGCGTTCGTAGTGCCCGAGGTCGAGGTCGGTTTCTGCTCCGTCATTCAACACGTAAACTTCGCCGTGTTGATAGGGGCTCATGGTCCCCGGATCGACGTTGAGGTAGGGGTCAAATTTTTGGATCCGCACTTTCAGTCCCCGGCATTCGAGCAGGGCACCCAGGGCCGCCGCGGTGAGGCCTTTTCCGAGCGAGGAGATGACTCCGCCAGTGACAAAAATATACTTCATGGACGGCGTGGCGGGTGGGGGTTTTGTAAAAAAGATAAGACCGGCTGGTCCTGTGCGGTCAGCCGGTCTGGACTTTCGAATTGCATGCTCAAGAAAAGTTCTGGCAAGCGGTTTTTCCGAAATCGAGCCGCCAGGACCAGCGAGCGGGGCGTTCCGGCCCTATGAGGGTTTTTCACGCCAGGCTTTGGCATCGCTAATACCTCCCCGTTGGCGCGTCTCGGTGGTCGTAGGGGGTCGATTGCTCTATTTGATAGTTTTTGCATCTCAGCCTAACCCTCCCTTTGCCATGCCCGTAAGTTCTTGTTGTTCCAGCTGTAAGCCTTCTTCGATTGGGAAGAAGGTGGTCATGGCTCTTAGTGGCCTAATTTTGGCCGGTTTCGTCCTCGGGCACATGTCGGGTAATTTGCTCATTTTCCAAGGCGAGGGGGCGATCAATGCCTACGCGAAATGGCTGCACGAACATACTGGCCTGCTCTGGTTTTCACGTATCATTCTTATTATCAGTGTGTTAGCCCATATTTGGACCGGCATTTTACTCACCCTAGAGAATCGGGCTGCGCGTGCCGGTGGCCCAGCCACCGAGGCGACCCGCCAAGCGACGGTCGGCTCTCGCACCATGCCCTATTCTGGTTTGGTCATTCTCGCGTTCCTCGTTTTTCACCTCTTGCATTTTACTTTCCGCGCCGTGGCCCTGAACGGCGTGGATTATGGCGATAATGTCTACGCTATGGTGGTCGCGGGCTTCAGCTCCAAGGCGGTCGCGCTATTTTATATCGTGAGCCTCCTGTTGCTGTGCCTCCACTTGAGTCATGGCGTGAGCAGCGTGTTTCAGACGCTCGGCCTGCGTAACGAGCGTTGGCGAGGCCGGCTGGACGTGGTCGCTTTGGTCTACGGCTGGGTGATCGCTCTGGGTTTCATTTCCATTCCTTTGGCCGTCCTCACGGGCTGCCTCAAGTAAGCGCCCGTCCCTCATGAAACTCGAATCAAAGATCCCCGCCGGCCCGCTGGCTGATAAGTGGAATAATCATAAGGCCAAGTTGCGTTTGGTGAGTCCGGCCAATCGCCGGAAGTATCACGTCATCGTCGTCGGCTCGGGCCTCGCCGGCTCCGCCGCTGCCGCTTCGTTCGCCGAGATGGGCTACGAAGTCTCCTGCTTCTGCTACCAAGACAGCCCTCGCCGGGCGCACTCGATCGCCGCACAAGGCGGCATCAACGCCGCGAAGAATTATCAAAACGACGGCGACAGCGTGCGCCGTCTCTTCCAAGACACCATCAAGGGTGGAGATTATCGCGCCCGCGAAGCCAACGTTTATCGCCTGGCCCAAGTCTCGACGAACATCATCGACCAGTGCGTTGCGCAGGGCGTGCCTTTCGCCCGCGAATACGGGGGCTTGCTCGCCAACCGCTCTTTCGGTGGCGCCCAAGTATCGCGTACGTTTTACGCCCGCGGGCAGACCGGTCAGCAACTGCTGCTCGGAGCTTACTCCGCGCTTTCGCGGCAGATCGGGCTCGGTGCCGTCAAGATGTATACCCGTCATGAGATGTTGGATCTCGTGCTCATCGACGGTAAGGCCAAGGGCATCGTCACGCGCGATCTCGTCACGGGCGCGGTGGAATCCTGGGCCTCCGATGTCGTCGTGGTCTGCACCGGCGGCTACGGCAACGTCTTCTACCTCTCGACGAACGCCCAAGGCTGCAACGTGACCGCAACGTTCCGCGCCCACCGCCGGGGCGCTGGCTTCGCCAACCCTTGCTACACGCAAATTCACCCGACCTGCATCCCCGTCCACGGCGAAGATCAATCCAAGCTGACGTTGATGTCCGAATCGCTCCGCAACGACGGGCGCGTCTGGGTGCCGAAGAACAAGGCCGACACCGCCAAGCCCGCTGCGGAAATCCCGGAAGAAGCGCGCGATTATTTCCTCGAACGCAAATACCCAAGCTACGGTAACCTCGCCCCGCGCGACATCGCTTCACGTGCCGCCAAGGAAGTCTGCGACGAAGGCCGGGGCGTTGGGCAGGTCATCGACGGCCAGCGTCTCGGGGTCTACCTCGACTTCTCCGCCGCCATCAAGCGCCTTGGCGAGTCCGAGGTCCGCGCCCGCTACGGTAACCTGTTCGACATGTACGAGAACATCACCGGTGAGAACGCGTATAAGCAGCCGATGCGCATCTTCCCAGCTGTGCACTATACGATGGGCGGCTTGTGGGTGGATTATAATTTACAGTCAAATATTCCCGGGCTCTTCGTGGGCGGCGAAGCCAATTTCTCCGACCACGGCGCCAATCGGCTCGGCGCTTCGGCGCTGATGCAAGGGCTCGCCGACGGTTACTTTGTCTTACCTTACACGGTGACGGATTATCTCGCGGGCGTCGGCCTTTCCGACCGCCCCACGACCGAGGCGCCAGAATTTCAGGCTGCGGTCAAAGAAGTGAACGAACGGGTCGCAAAACTTCTGGCGGTCAACGGCACGAAGTCTCCGCGCTATTACCACAAGGCCCTCGGCAAGATCACCTGGGAAAAATGCGGCATGGCCCGTGACAAGGCCGGTCTCGAAGGCGCAATCCGCGACCTCCAGGCGCTCCGTAAGGATTTCTGGGAAAATGTGAAGGTCGTCGGCACGGGCGATCAATTGGCCCCCGAGCTCGAACGCGCCGGCCGCGTGGCCGACTTCCTTGATTTCGGCATCATGATGTGCCTCGACGCGCTCACCCGCGAAGAGTCCTGCGGTGGCCACTTCCGGACGGAATTCCAAGACGCGGGCGAAGCGAAGCGCGATGACGCCCAGTACGCCCACGCCGCCGTCTGGGAATGGCAAGGTGAAGGCCAACTGCCGGCTCGCCACGTCGAGCCCCTCGTCTACGAGGAGACCCAACTTTCCACCCGCTCTTACAAGTAATTTTATGGTCCACGGAAAACCAGCCCACACCGGCGAAACCACCCTAGCGCTCAAACTGCGCGTCTGGCGCCAAAGCCGCGGCGTGCCGGGTCACTTTGAAGAGCACGCCTTGGCGGCCGTGCCCACGTCAGCTTCCTTCCTCGAGATGATGGACATGCTCAATGAGCAGCTGATCCGCGCCGGCAAAGACACGTTCGCCTTCGACCACGATTGCCGCGAAGGTATCTGCGGGATGTGTTCGATGACGATTAACGGCATGCCACACGGCCCGCTGCCCGGCGTCACGACCTGTCAGTTGCACATGCGCAACTTCCGCGATGGCGAGACAATCACGGTCGAGCCCTGGCGCGCCCGGGCCTTCCCGGTCATCAAGGATTTGGCGGTCAATCGTTCGGCGTTCGATAAGGTTATCCAAGCCGGAGGTTTCATCACTGCCCGGGTCGGTTCGGCCCCCGAAGCCAATAACACCTTGATTGGCAAGGTCGTCGCCGACGAGGCGATGGACGCCGCGGAGTGTATCGGTTGCGGCGCCTGCGTCGCTTCCTGTAAGAACGGTTCGGCGATGTTGTTTGTCGGTGCCAAGATCAATCACCTGAATATTTTGCCGCAAGGGCAGCCCGAGCGCGAACGTCGCACTTTGGCGATGGTCAAGACGATGGACGAAGCCGGGTTCGGCAATTGCACGAATTACGGCGAGTGCCAGGCGCATTGCCCGAAGAGCATCACGCTCGACGTCATCGCCAAACTGAACCGCGATTATTTGCGTGCTCGGGTGAAGGAATTTTTCTCTTCGACCGGTAAGCCCAGCAAAGGCGGGGACTGAGCGCGAGCGGAGCTCGCGAGGGTCACGTGGGCAAGGGGACATGAGAGGGGTAGGGGCCGTCCTAAGTGCAAAAGTGCAAACCGGCCTGCGGCCGGTGCAAAAGTGAGAGGGGAGAGTATTGAGTATCGAGTATGGAGTATAGGGAGAGACAAGCCCTGGGTGGCGGGTTGTGTCTTGGGTAGGGATGCGATGACATCGCATCCGCCTGCAAGAGGTAGGGGCGCCACTGCGTGGCGTCCGTGGGCGAACCGTCTTTGTTGAATCGGGATAACTGGCCCGTCTCATCCATGATTTCTCTGCGAACGGACGCGACGCAGTCGCGCCCCTACC
>QYQK01000054.1 GCA_007280935.1 Opitutales bacterium | reverse complement strand
TTCCGTCCCATCATCCAACTGTAAGGCCGCTACGCGACCCGCCTTAACCTCCATCGACTTTACGCCGCACTTCATGCGACGCTCGACCCCGTGCTCGCGACAGCGATCCAGGAGAATACGGACGACTTGGCGGACTCCGATAAATGGACGCGCGAAACCCTCGCGGAATAGCGAACGCCACATCACGGCGAACTGCGACACTTCGATATCATCCTCCAAGGCGCTGCCGTAAAAACAAGTAGGCAGGAGCAACATATCGCGCAGCAACGGGTCGCCGAGGCGTTCATCGAGCAAACTCCGAGCCGAACCGCCATGAGCCTGTAATGCCGCCTCATCTAGTCCGGCAATCCAGGCATCTAATGCGCGGAATCGGTCGGCTGATTTCGGAAATTCCATCGCCACGTCGGCCAATAAATCATCGTAGCGATTATTGAGCCGGAGGTTTTTCCCAGCCATGGAAATCTTTGATCCGAATTGCGGGCATAAGTCCAACTCTTCGCGCCGGATACGCAATTGACGCATCAGCTTGACCAGCGGAGCGCCCTTCACCCCTTCTGGAACCCAATTAGTAAGGGCATGCAGCCCGACATCATACTTACGGCCCCCTTTGGCATAAAACGAATTCAAGCCACCGGGGGCATTATGACGCTCCAGCACCAACACGCGCCGATTATACATCGCAAGCCTGACGGCAGCGGCCAGACCCGACATGCCTGCACCGATGATAACGGCGTCGTAATGATTCTCGGCGTGAGTCACTTCTTTACTGTCGGGGAGGCCGGGGAGAGGTCAAGCGGAGGAATTAAAGCGACGTTATCCGTAAGACTTCTTCGGCCGCCCGCGAAACTTGCGCCGGCGTGATCCGTGCGAGGGCACGATCCATGCGAGCAAGATAATCCTGCCGAGCTTCGCCCTCATAATGCGCGGTGTCGATGCGCACGACTCGGTTAATCGTCCCCCAGGGGCGCGCGCGAGCATAGTCCGAAGGTCCGAAAACACCGACCACAGGAGTGCCCACGGCCGCCGCCAATTGCAAAACGGAGGAGTCCGCGCCCAAGAATAGGCGGGCACCTTGAATGAGTTTAGCCACTTGCGCAAAGCGGAGCCGACCAGCCGTAGACATAGCCACCGGACCGATGAGGCCGCACAAAGCTTCCGCCATAATACGTTCTTCACCAGCGACTCCCGCTGAAATCACGATGCGATCGACCGCATAATTGCTGACGAGATTGCGAGCCACGGAGGCCCACTTATCAATTTCTAAAATCCGCTCCGGCCGCGACGACCCAGGATGAATCACCGCGTAGCGCCGATCTTCGACCAAAAGGCCGTGCTCCTGCATGCGGGACGGCGCAAACCACATCGCCGGCGGCTCGGCATGAAAATCTAAAGCCTGAGCCATCACTTCATGATCGCGCGCCGCCTCATGGGGATCGACGGCGGTGCCAAAAACTTCGCGGTGATAAAACGGATGCAATAAGAATGAGGCATGCCCCGCACAGACGCGCTTACGTGCCCCGCTTAAGGCTACCAAGCGCAACGCCCAGGGATGTCCGCCCAAAGCGATGGCCACGTCGAAACGCTGCCGACGCAGATGGGCGATGACTGAGAATAGGCCTTGCGTTGGGTTAACCCCCAGAACCTCGACGACGGGCGGGCAACCCTCGAGCGCGGGCTCCGAGTCAGGGAGCGTAACAAAAGTGAATATCGCGCCAGGGTGGCGCTCGCGGATTGAACGCAAACCCGCTGTCGCGGCCAACGCGCCGCGGAGTCCGGAGAATTTTACAACCAAGATACGCACCTTAAGCGAGGCCGTTGGATTGGTTATCCCACAAGCGACGGAAGAGCTCGGAGGAACGATAGACTTCCTCGCGCGAACCATCCGCCACGATGCTACCAGCATCAAACACCAAGACACGGTCCACATCTCGGATCGTACTAAAACGGTGGGCCACGATCAATGTCGTCCGGCCTTTCATCAGGAAGGAAAGCGACTGCTGGATGCCTCGCTCCGTCTCCGTGTCCAAGGCCGAAGTGGCCTCGTCTAAGATTAAGATAGGGGCATCCTTCAAGAAAGCTCGGGCGATGGAGATGCGCTGCCGCTGTCCACCGGAAAGGCGCGAACCGCGTTCTCCTACGCGGGTTTCGAACCCCTCAGGAAAGGTTTGGATGAAGTCCAAAGCTCCAGCTAATTTCGCCGCGGCCAAGACTTCCGCATCGGTGGCGCTCGCGCGACCTAAGCGGATATTTTCCATGATACTTTCGTTAAACAACACAGGCTCCTGGGAAACCAAAGCGATATTAGCCCGTAAATCGGCCTGCCGAACTTCTCGAATATTCATGCCGTCGACCTTGATCAAGCCCTGCTGAGGATCGAAAAATCGCGGCACTAAGTTCACGAACGTACTCTTGCCGGCGCCACTGGGCCCAACCAGCGCCACCGATTGCCCGGCGGGAATCTGCAGTGTGAGCGAACTAAGGATAACCTCTTCGCCATAAGCAAAAGTAAGCCTCTCAAAAGCGAGGGCGCCGCGCACCCGGGCGAGCGGCTTAGCCTCGGGTAGATCCGCGACATCGATAGGGGCGTCGAGAACCTCTTCCAGGCGCGAAAGTCCTGACTCCGCCATGGTGATCAGATTATTCATCCGGCCTAATTTCTTAATCGGGTCATAGGCGATATAGATCGCAGTGATAATCGTGATTAAATCCTGGTACTGCATCCCGGCACCCGCCCCAAACCAAACCGCCAACGCGATGCCGCAGGCGGAAACCGCTTCGAGCAAAGGCGAGAGAGACTTATCGTAGCGCGCCAACTTGGCCTGCATCCGCAAGCCCTCCCGACTGCATAGGCCAAAGCGTTCCATCTCTCGTTGTTGCAATCCATACGCCCTGATCTCCCTCGGAGATTGCAGGTTTTCGACGACGATACTGTTCAATCCCGCCGAACTGGAAAGGGCGCGGGCCGCACGAGATTGCAAAGCCTGACCGATGGCCCGAACCAAGAAAACCGAAACCGGGACGACGCCCAGGCAGAGCAGAAACCATAAACCGCCGGGCATCGTGAAACATTTCCAGAGGACAACCGCCAAGGCGCCTACGAGCGTGAAGGGCTGAATGATCAAATCTGTCGAAACGTCCACCAAGACCAAACGTACCGATTGCACGTCGCCGGTGAGACGCTGCATCAGGTCTCCGGTCGGGATCTTCCCAAAAAATCCGAGATGCATCCTTTGCAACTTATCGAAGACCGCCAAGCGGACCGACTCAACGACCCGCAACCCCGCAAGGTTGATCAAAAAGCTGGCAAAAAATTGCGCAATGCCACGGACGACGAAAACAATCGGCAGGAAGGCGACCGCAAAGAGTACTTCGTAGCCCTTGGGCAGGAAAAGCGGCCCCCACCCCGTCCAATGGGGAAAGGAAAGTAAGGGCGCGGCACGCTCAGCGGCCGAGCCAAAGGCCAAAGGCAAGACCTTGCCGATCAGAAAGGGGATGCCAAGAGCTTGCGAAATACCGTAAAGTAAGCCGAAGCAAATCGCCAAAGCCAACAAGCCGCGACTTCCCTTCAGGTGAGGAATGTAGATCTTATGACGCCCCTTGAGCACCTTGCCAGCGTGGCGGAGACCCCCGCCAGTGGAAACACCAAAACTCTCTTATTTCCGTTTAGGGAAAGTGACGGAAAGCGCGACCGCCACGGCCAGTACCAAGCCGATGATCGCCAGGGAAGCCTCGGTAGGGATGTGCACGCGCCCGTCGTGCTTCAATCCGTCCGGCACCCAAGCAGCAATTTGTCCCGTTGGCTGACCGAGGCCGGCGCACCACGGGAAAATCATCTTAACGCCTATGAAAACAAGGACAAAGGATAGAGCGGGCTTAAGGAAGCGGAACAAGTGCATGAAGCCGGCGATCGCAAAGTACATCGAACGTAGGCCCATGATGGCGAAAATATTCGATGTGAAAGCAATGAAGCGTTTTTCTTCGATGGCCATTTCGGGCGGTAAAATCCCCAACACGGCCGGAATAGAATCTACGGCGAAAAGCAGGTCCGTACCTTCGATGACCAAAAGCACGACAAATAACGGCGTGAATAAGCGCTTCCCGTTTTCTAAAACCCAGAAAGCATTACCATGCAGCCGAGGGGTCAAAGGGAGTACCTTGCGAGCCAGCCGGACGATGAAATTCTCGTCGACCCCCTTTCCTTCCTCCTCATCGTTGGTGAAGGCCAGTTTTATTCCGGTAAATAATAAGAACGCCCCGAACAGCGGTAGCAAAATCGCGAAACGGTCCACCGCGGCAACTCCGACGATGATGAAGACGGCGCGCATCATGACGGCACCGATAATGCCCCAGAAAAGTACCCGGCGTTGCAGAGATTCGGGAATATTAAAATGGGCGAAGACCAAAATGAAGATGAAAAGGTTATCGACCGAAAGGGCTAACTCCAAGACGTAGCCCGCGGCAAAAAGCTGCGCGTCCTCGGAACTCCGCCAAGCAGAAAGCAGGAAGCCAAAACCTACTGCCAAACTAAGCCAGACCACGCACCAAGCCACGGCCTCCTTGAAAGTTGGCGTCTGGTCCTTCTTGTTGAATACGCCCAAATCGATCGCGAGGATTGCCGCTACAAACGTCAAGAAAACCAACCACGCCCAGCCTGGAATGGTCAAGGGTGCCTCGGCGAACAAATGAAAATGATTCACCCCATCAGAACTTACCAGAACCCCCACTCTGTCAAGCCTCTCGCGTCTGATGCAGGCTTGCTCGCACGAGCTAATCCCGCATTGAATCGACCCATGTCCCCGTAGTTCAACGGATAGAACACTGGTTTCCTAAACTGGTAATGCAGGTTCGATTCCTGCCGGGGACAACTCTTTAGCGCTTTAAACAATACCCCTGAACGCGAGTACTAGAAGTCTGGCGGTAAATCGACTGAACGTCGGCAATCGTCATCAGCGCCCAAGGGGCCAGAATGCTATCACCGTTCTTGGTCAGAACGATATCGTCCGCGATATAGACACAGGTGTGCAGGCCTTCGCCATTTTCAATGAAGCAAAGCACGTCACCGAAGTGATAAGGCGCATCAACCGCCGCATAATTCTCCAGCAGATGCGCGGCGGCCAGACGAGTATCCAGAAAATAATCCTTGGGGGTGATGTTAAAAAAATTAAGTGAGGTCCAATGGCAATCCGGGAACCGACCTTTGAGCCCTAATTCCATTTCCGGGAAAGTGTAGGCTCGTTGACGTATCAGGGAGGGAAGGAAATGCGTGATGTCGACCGCCTGCGGAGCGCGCCGCGAGATGATGGCATTGATGAACGTCAGGCGCGGGGCATCCACCTGATCGGCGGCCCAATACTGCATGAATTGCTGACGGTCCGTCTTCAGCGGCAGCTTCAGTTCCACGATCAAGCTACGGACCCTCGTCACCGTGCGGAAAACTTTCAAGACTTCCTCAGAATTTTTCGCCAATGTAAGCAAAGCCGCAATATCACTAAAGACGATCGCTTCTCCGCGCCGCCATACCAGCTGCCGAAAGAGCGTCCGCTGTTCCTCGTTTAATTCGGCATCCATCAGCCACTCATCGATATTACCTCCTAAGATATAGACCGGCTCGCGCTGATATTCGTTGGCAGCTGATTTGGCTAATTCGATATAAAGGGCACTTCGTACCTCGGGTGAAAGTGACTTCAAATCCTCAACCTCCGGATGCAGGGCGACCGTATGACCGTTCGCCTGAAACCGGCCCGAAGAGAATAAACGCGTCACGGTCCCCGCACTGACGCCCATCCTCACCAACAAGGCGCGCACAGATTGCTCCGTCGTCTGCTCGAAGGTCCACCGCGTCACGGAATTCGGTTTCGCCACCGCCGCCAAAAGCGCATCAGGGGGCGCCAGGTAAACCGTATGCACTTCCAGTTCACCCCACGGGCCAGGCCGAGCCATCCATGAAGCCTCCATCGGCTTGGTTTCCGACGCCCAGAGCCCGCAATTAAGCATTAGGCAAAGAATGAATTTTGCGGCTTTCACCCCTTTTTAACAACAACAATACCGTGAAGTTCCAACCTAAATATTTTAGTTATTTACTCCGAAGCCGTCCGCTTAATTTCAAGTTAATGTGCACGGCCTGGCTTCCCGAAATTGTCTCCGATCGCAGTCGCTTCGGTCACGAGTCAGCGACATCCGGACGTCGAGCTTGACTCGCGGCCATTCGTTAAAGGGACGAAGCGCCTCCCGACACCGTCAGGTAATGCCTTTAAATCCCAATAAAAACCCTAAAATAATCGCTTCGGCATTTCGCATTGTAGCAACGGGGCTTTAAGAGCAGAGATAGGAGCAACCTTTCCCTCCGTGCCACCGCGTCCAAAATCAGTCAAGAAACCTGCCGCCCCACGCGGTCGATCCGCTTCCAGTACCAACCGCCGACCTAAGCCGCGAGCGCCTCGTCAAGAAACCGCGGGCTCCACGTCAACGCCGGAAGCCGCCCGGGGACAAAAAGACCAGCGGATTGGGATTCTGATCGATGCCGATAACGTTTCGCACCAACACCTGCCCACCTTACTACGTTTCGTCGGCGCCACTCCTCTCGCTTGCGCCCGGGCTTATGGCGATTTCAACGGCCGACTAAGTGGCTGGCGTGCAGCCGCCCTCGATTGGCCGGCCCTCGAACTCGTCGACCAACGCAGTTATACGCCTGGGAAAAACGCGGCTGACATGCGCCTCACCATTGACGCCGTGAAGCTCATGGCTGGAGCCGAGCCGCCGACCACCTTGGTCTTTGTCACCAATGACAGCGATTTCACGCCGGTCGTCGAAGACGCCAAGCGCCTCGGCGTCCGCATCGTTGTCATGGGTGAACGCACCCACAAGGCCTTGCGTTCGACGGCCCATCACTACCTCAACCTCACCGAGTTGCGCGACCGCTTGGACCAAGAACAGCGTACCAAATCTGATCCGCGAGCCGCCTTGGCGCTCTTGGCTCAAGCCATCCGGGAGCTAACTCCAAAGTCCAAGACCGAAGTCACCGCCTTACTCGATCAGTTCGATAAACTTTTGCCCGAAATTATTTTCGCCGAAGGCCCCGCTCGTCCGAGCCGCGAACCGCGGCCAACCCGTGAACCCCGACCCGCACGCGAACCCCGGGCCCAGCGCGAACCGCGCCCCCAACGTGAGCCTCGCCGACCAGCAGAGCCCTCTGGCCAAGATTATCGCGATAACCCAAATCTCACGCCTGCCCAACAGGCCGCCGGCAAAGCTGAAGCTGACCACCGCCGCCGCGAGTTACTTTCACGCCGAGACATCATCGAAGCCCTCGTCGATGTGGCGACTGGACTCGCCCCTGCCGGCGAATGGCTGAAGGTCGAAATCATCAAGAAATATTTGGTCCAAGAATACCCCGGACTCGAGCGCGATGCACCGCGCTATGCCAAGTTCTACCGAATGCTCGAAGATACCGGCTGCTTCGAAGTCGACCTGCGCGGCTCGACGGTCATTGCGCGGTTAAAAGAGTAAAGGTTTAATTGCCAATCGTTCGGGCTAGAAAGGCCAGCGTGACTTCCGTCAGCTCGGGCTTATTCGAAGCACTGCTCACTTCCGCGCCCTCGACCACGCCCGTTCGCTTCCAACTTTTACCGTTTGGGTGAAGGTCGAAGGTGTGCGGAGCGCCCTCGACGACGACATATTCATACGGCGTTTTTGCGGCCCGCAGGGCCTTGGCCATGTCCTCCGATTGAGCAATATCGACCGTCGTATCGGCTGTGCCATGAAGAATCCATACGGCCGGATCCCTTTATCTTATACACCTCTGACGCTG
>QYQK01000071.1 GCA_007280935.1 Opitutales bacterium | reverse complement strand
GTGACTCTGCCCACCGCCATGGGTAGCATCGGCATTCTGCCCGGCCACCTTCCGATCACCGCGATCATCGCCGCCGGTGAGATTATTGTCACGCTTGACGGCAAGGTCAGCCGCCTCGCCGTCGACCAAGGCTTTGTCCGTGTCGTCTCGAATAAGGTTTCCGTCGTCACCGAAGCGGCGATCGACGAAGCCAAAATCGATCTGAAATCCGTCGAAACTGCCGAAGCTCGCGCCCGTGAGGCCGTCGAAGCCGCCCGCGGTCAGAAGGATATCGACCCGGTCGAGATCGCGAAGATGGAGCAAATTCTGCGTTTTGCTCTCGTTCAGCGCTTGGTCAAGGGACGCAACTCGCCTGGTCTGTCGGAATAATCACCCGATTTCATTAAAAGTCATTTAAGCCGAACTTGCCCCCACTTCACCGAGGGGACAGAGTTTTTTTGTGATTAAGTCTGCCATCACGGTTTCACTCGTCGCCCAAGCGAAGGGTGGGCCATTTGTTTATTGGCAAGGTCTTGAATCCGCCTGTGCCGATGCGGCCCGGTTGGGGTTTGATGCGGTGGAGATTTTCCCACCCTCGGCCGCCTCCATCGATCGCGCGGGGCTTCGGGCCTTGCTCACCAAACACGGTCTCGCGGTCGCCGCTTTCGGCACTGGCGGCGGCTGGCTCATCCACCGCTGGCACTTGACCCACCCCGATGCCGCTATTCGCCAACAAGCCCGTGATTTCATCCGGTCCATCATCGATTTAGCGGGAGAATTCAAAGCCCCTGCGATCATCGGCTCCATGCAAGGGAAGGCCGAAGGCGAAGTCTCGCGCGAGCAAGCCTTGGCCTGGCTCGCCGAAGCCCTCGAAGATCTGGGAGCCCACGCCCGGCAGTATGGCGTCCCGCTTCTTTATGAGGCGCTGAATCGCTATGAGACCAATTTACTTAATCGGCAGACGGACGCCGCACAGTTCCTCGAAAATCTCCATACCGATAATATCAAACTACTCTGCGATCTCTTTCATATGAATATCGAGGAGACCTCGAATGCGGAGACGCTCAAGGCCTGTGGGCAGAGCGTCGGGCATGTTCATTTCGCCGACAGTAATCGTCGGGCCATCGGGTTTGGCCACACGGATGCCGCCGCTGTCGTCGCGGCCTTACAGGAAATAGGATTTAACGGGTATCTTTCGGGCGAGATTCTGCCCTTACCCGATACGGAGACCGCCGCCGCTCAGACCATCCGCGCCATCCGCCAACTTCTTCCCCGCTAAATCTATGCTCAAGCACCACCTCATCCACCCCAAGATCAACGAAATCCTTGGCCGTGCCGGTCACCACTCCACGCTCCTCATCGCCGACGGCAACTACCCGGCCTGGAATAAAAAGGGTCCCCACGCCGAGCTGGTGAGCATGAATCTTTCTCCCGGCGTGATCACCGTTGCCCAAGCACTGAAGGCGATCTTGAGCGCCGTTCCGATCGACGAGATTAACACGATGGGTATTCCGGCCGACGATCCTTACGCACAGCTCGGTGAGCCTCCGATCTGGAAAGAATATCGCGAGGTCATTAGTCAGTCCGGCTCTCTCCTGCAGTTGCAGCCCGTCCTTAAGTGGGATTTTTATAAAGCCGTCGAGTCGCCGGATCATGTGCTGACGATTCAAACCGGCGATCAAGCGCTCTGGGGCAATTTGCTCCTGACCATCGGCTGCCGCCAAGCCTAATTATTTTCCGATGAAAACCCGCCCCCTCGGCAAAACCGGGATCAATCTCCCTATCCTCAGCTTCGGCGCCTCGTCGCTCGGTCAGGAGTTCCGCAGCGTCGCCCTCGATGACGCCTTAAAGTCGGTGCAAGTCGCCCTCGATTGCGGCCTTAACTTCATCGACACTTCTCCGTTTTACGGCCGGGGCATGTCAGAAGTGCTTCTTGGGATCGCCTTACGGGGCGTACCTCGCGACAGCTACACGCTCTGCACTAAGGTCGGTCGCTATGACCTGCCGCACTTCGACTTCTCGGCCAAGCGCGTGGCGGAGAGCATCGATGTCTCCCTGCACCGCCTCGGCACTGATCACCTGGACATCGCGCTTTGCCACGATATCGAATTCGTGCCGATGCAACAGATTGTCGACGAGACGATCCCCGCCCTCCGCCAAGCTAAACAGGCCGGTAAGATTCGGGCGTTCGGCTTCAGCGGCTACCCGCAGAAAATCTTTAAATTTATCTGCGACCAGACCGACGTCGATTGTGTGCTGAGCTATAATCAATACACGCTCCAGAACACCCGCTTCGCCGATGAGACGGTACCGTATCTCAAGGCTAAAGGCATCGGTGTGATGAACGCCGGTCCGTTCAGCGCGCGCTTGCTCACGAACGCACCCCTACCGGCCTGGTTAAAGGAGCCCGAAGAGGTCAAGGCCGCCGCCCGCGCCGCCGCCGCCCTATGCGCCGCCCGGGGGGTTGATATCGCCAAGCTGGCTCTGCAGTTTTCCCTCGATCATCCCGATATCGCCACGACGGTTTCCGGCAGCGCCAATCCGGTGAACATCCGGAACTGGGCGAAGTGGGCCGCCGAGCCGATCGATCGCGCCCTGTTGGCCGAGGTTCTCGCAATCTTCGCCCCGGTCCATAACCGTGGACACCTCGAAGGGTTGAAGGAAAATAATTAAGAGATGAAAGCCATCCGTCTTGATCAGCCGCAGCAATTCGTGCTCTTGGATATTCCGGAGCCGCCCGCGCCCGCGGCCGGTGAAGCCGTGGTTCGCGTTCACCGTATCGGGATCTGTGGCACGGACTACGGCGGCTATCTCGGCAAGATGCCGTTCTATTCCTACCCCCGCATTCCGGGGCATGAGTTAGGCGTCGAAGTCCTCGCCGTCGGTCCGGGCGTCACGAACGTCAAACCCGGCGACCATTGTTCAGTCGAGCCCTACCTCAACTGTCAGACCTGTTACAGTTGCCGACGTGGTTTCACGAACTGTTGCGAAAAACACCTGACACTGGGCGTGATGTGCGACGGCGGTATGGCGGAAAAATTCCTGCTGCCGGCCCGCAAGCTGCACGTTTCGACCAAGCTGAGCTATGATCAGCTCGCGCTCGTCGAGACGCTCGCCATCGGCTGTCATGCCGTCGATCGCGCGGCCCCTAAGCCCGGCGAGACGGTCTTGATCATCGGTGCGGGTCCGATCGGTCTTTCCGCCGTCGAGTTCGTCAAGGTGTCCGGCGCGAAGTGCGTGGTGATGGATATGAACGCTGAACGGCTGAAATTTTGCACTGAGGTGATGAAGGTCGATGGGGTCATTCAGGCCAAAGGCGATGGCTCAGAGCTCATCGCCCTAGCCAAGCTCACGCATGATCAGCTCGCCGATGTCGTCATCGACGCGACGGGTAGCAACAAATCAATGGTGGCCTGTTTCCAATATGCCGCCTTCGCCGCTCGCATCGTCTACGTGGGTATCACGCAGCAGGAACTGACCTTCCCGCATGCGCCTCATCTCCACCGCCGCGAGCTTACCATTATGGCCAGCCGTAACGCCCTCTCCAAAGATTTCGCTCGAATTATCAAACTAATCGAAGACGGCGTGATCGATACCAAGCCCTGGATAACTCACCACGCGAAGCTCGAGGATATGATCGCGACCTTCCCCACATGGCTGAAGCCCGAGACGGGGGTCATCAAAGCCATCGTGGACGTGGTCTGAATTTCATGCGTCTCGATGCCCACCAGCACTTTTGGTCTTACCGTGCCGAACAATATCCCTGGATTACACCCGGCTCCCCGTTGCATCGCAGCTGGCTCCCCGAAAAATTAATCGCCCTCCAAAAACCTTTGGATTTTACCGGAGCGATTGCCGTGCAGGCCCGCCAGGTCGTCGAAGAATCGGATTGGCTCCTAGGGCTCGCCGAACAGCACGAGGTGATCAAGGGCGTTGTCGGCTGGGTCGACCTGCGGAGCGATCGTGTCGAAGAGGACCTCAACCGTTTAGCGGCTAACCGCAAGTTCGTCGGTGTCCGGCACGTGGTGCAAGACGAACCCGATGATCAATTCATGCTGGGTAAAGAATTTCAGCGCGGCATCAGCCAGCTCGAAGCCCACGGGCTTACGTATGACTTTCTCATCTACCCTAAGCAGCTCGATGCGGCCATCGCGCTGGCGGAGAAATTCCCCAAACAGCCTTTCGTCCTCAATCATATGGCCAAGCCTTTAGTGAAGGCTGGAACGATCGAGCCCTGGCGCCAAAAAATCAAACGGCTGGCCCAATGCCCGAACGTTCATTGCAAGGTCTCTGGGTTAATTACCGAAGCGAATCACGCTCATTGGAAGCCAGCGCATTTTCAGCCCTATTTGGATACGGTCTTCGAGGCATTTAGTCCCGCCCGCCTGATGTATGGATCCGATTGGCCCGTCTGTCTGCTCGCGGGCAGTTACCAGCAGGCCTACGAGTTGGTCGATGGCTATGCGCAACAGCTCAAGAGCAAACAGCGCGATGGGCTGTTCGGTATTAACGCGGCCAAATTCTATCTGAAATCCAGATCGGCGAAATCTTAAGCAAGCCCTTCGCGAGTATGACGACCGAAACTATTCTTGCAGCCTTGGCGGACCGGTTGGCTTGCGGAGATAGTTCGTTCGCTCAGGCAAAGGAGTTAAGAAACGCCATCGCTTTGTTCGACGGACGCTTTTCTTCCGCACTACGCGTCTCAGTGGCTTTCGCTTACTTATTTCCACCTCTGGCAGTCTCGTTGGCTCGTCGGCTTGTTGGGCCCAGGAGAACCTTCAAGGATCAGACAAATCTTTCGCCGCCGCCGATGTCGACGGTACCAGCAACCTTAGTGATCACGCCCTCCGCTGATTTTACTTTAGCGGCCCAGAGTTTCGCCGATTTCGCGGCACCGCCCGTCCTTATCCTGGTAGGCTCTACGCAAAACGATTTTTCGCTCCACGCTTTGCTCCAAGCCGCTCAGCCTTCCATTTCCCGGATGGCTTTCAAAGCGGCAGCTACGGTGGAGGTGGCGGCCCAGTTTATCGAGAGCCAGGACGGGCCGACCGGACCGGTTATTTTTCATGGGCTCGACCGTGACCAAGCTTACGTATTTCTTTCGAAGATTTCCGCTCCGCTCGTTGAAGTAAATTTAAGGCCGCAGGGTGCGACAGGTTTTATCGAACCGACGGCTGACGATGGCGACACGTGGTCGGCCGAAAGTCTGACCGCAGTCGTACGAAAATGGGAAACCCAGCCGGTCAGCCAAGCGTCCGCTGATTTCGCCGTGCTCCATCGATTCTTACGAACGCCACCGACGGTCGGCCGCTCCTACCTTCGTCTCTCTGCCGGGGCCGACTTGGCGGAATGCCACCGAGCGCTCGATTGTCTGGTCGCGATGAGGCACGTCTGGATTGTGAGCGTAGACCCCGCGTCTGACCCTTATCTCATCGAGCGCGTGGCCAAGGACGCCGCTTTTTGCGAAGTGCAGACGGAGGACGTTTTTGCGGAATTCATCCAAGCCCACGATCGCGTTCGGGTGGTCGGATCTACCCCAAGTTTTGTCCGTGCCGCCGGCCACCGGGGTAAATTTTTCTGTGGGCCAGTTTCGCTGAAGCCTACGGCGGAGTTGAGCCCCTATTACCTTCGCCAAGTCCTCCGGGTCGGCCCTCGAGGATTTATCAGGGCGGCCGACTTCGCCGACGTGGCTTGCGCTTCGGTCGGCCGCTAGCAGATTAATCTTATGGAAGCTTTATTGCACGCTCTGGAAGAACGCCTGGCTTTTCTTCAGCGACACGTCGAACAGCAAGACCGCGAGATGCTGGAGCTCTCCCGTGAGCTGATGAAAGTGACCGAACGTCTCGCTCGCATGGAAGCCAAGGTGGCGCAAGGGACGGATGGCGCCGAGCCCTCGCCGCCGGCTGACGAACGCCCGCCGCATTGGTGACGCCAGAAACAGGTTTACTTCTTTAGCCTAAATATTAATAAATCATCAGAACTATCGCCATGAATGATACGCTTACTTATTTGGAATATGGGATTTACCTCGGACTTTCGCTGGCCGTGACCCTGTGGGTCGGCCGGGTACTTTTTCGGAGCGGTCGCCCATTTCTGGTCGATGCTTTCCATGGCAACGAAACGATGGCCGACTCAGTTAACAACCTTCTGATCATCGGTTTCTACTTGGTTAATGTGGGCTTCATGCTGCTATTCCTTTCATCCAAAGAGCACCCCACGACCGGTATCAAGGTCGTTGAGGATGTCAGCAAGTCGGTCGGCGTGGTCATCGTCGTCCTCGGCATGATGCATTTCATTAACTTGGCCGTATTAAATTCTCTACGTACGGGTGGGATTGCCACGCGTCCGCCAGAGTTGCCGAAGCGCTAAGACTGCGACATGTGCGGCCGTGTGACCCAGTTTTCGCGCTGGGAAGAAGTTGTCCGCGATCTGGGCTTGCGCCCTTCGCCTCTGGCGCCGCGCTATAATATTTCACCGGGGACGCCGTTGTTCAGCGTAAGGCGCGAGCAAGGCGAACTTAAGGCCGAGCCTTTGCCTTGGGGCTTCGTGCCTTCCTGGCTCGCACCCGACCTCAAGGAGGAGGGCCACGCCAACGCCAGGGCTGAAGGTATTTTCGATCGGCCGACTTTCAAGGATTCCGCCAAGCTCCGCCGCTGTATCATTCCCGTCGACGGATACTATGAATGGAAATCCGAAGGCCGGACCAAGGTGCCTTATTATTTCCGCGCGGCCGATGGCGGACCCTTGGCACTCGCTGGCTTGTGGTCGCTTCGCCTCTTGGCCGACGGTGCAGTTAGTCGCACTTTGGCCCTGGTAACGGTCGCCCCCAATCGCGAAGCCGGCGCCATCCACTCCCGCATGCCGGTGGTGCTTGAAGGCACCAAACGTGCCGCCTGGCTCTCCGAGCGGGCCTTTTCTTCTGAAGATTTTGCGCAGTTAGCCGTGTCGGCCCCCGATCGCACGCTATCGCTGTATCGGGTCTCTCCGGAAGTCAATCGGGTGGCACAGGACCAGCCCTGCCTCGTCGAGCCGCTCGTGGGAGCCACCGACCAGCCCGACTTCTTCGGAGATTTGCTTGGCTAGTCGGATTATTTATTCAGTTATAAAGGTATGTCATCGCCTTTGCATGTTCCTAAATCCGTGGAGAAACCTTGGGGGCGTGAGATCTGGTACGGCGATCAACCGGCCTACGCCGGTAAGGTGCTGGAGGTGAAGGCCGGGAAGCGCTTAAGTTTGCAATACCACGAACGTAAGACCGAGACGCTGTACCTGCTCTCTGGTCGCGTCAAACTGACCTATCGGCCATTGCTTGCCGGCGAAATGCATGCCACGGCTCCCGTGACCGCTGAACACGAAATCATCTGGACTCCGGGTCTGGCCGTACACATCCCCGTCCGCACGATTCACCGCTTCGAGGCACTGGAAGATAGCGTCTTGCTGGAGGTTTCCACCCCCGACCTCACCGATGTCGTGCGGCTGCAAGACGATTATGCGCGCCCCGCGCGCGACTGATTACTTTCATGCGTAAAGTTTTAGCTTTTGATTTGGGTGGCACGAAGTTCGCCTTCGGTGTCGTCAACGAAGATGGTTCCGTGCTGGGTTCTGGTCGGGTCGAAACCCATGCCGAACAAGGCCCGGCCCAAGCTTGCGACCGCGTGGCCGCCGAAGCTCATAAGCTGCTTGACCAACTTAAACTCACGCCGGCTGACTTTGTCGCTATCGGTGTAGCCTCGCCCGGGCCTCTGGATATTTCGTGCGGGTGCGTCGACGGTTCGCCTAATCTCCCTGGCTGGACGGGCTATTCGATCACCGAAGCGCTGAGCAAATCCTTCGGTGGTCTTCCCGCCCGCATCGACAACGACTGTAACGCGGCGGCTTTGGGAGAATTCCGTTTCGGTGCCGGCAAAGGAAAGAAGAACGTCGTTTATATTACGATCTCAACGGGCATCGGCGGCGGCGCCGTGATCGATGGGCGTCTGATGCGCGGCAGCAATGGTAATGCCGCCGAACTCGGACACATTCCTTTGACGATGGATGGCCCCCGCTGTGGCTGCGGTAATCTGGGCTGCTGGGAAGTTTACGCCTCGGGTACGGCTATCGCCCGTCGCGCCCGCGAGGCGCTCGCAACGGGTCGCACCTCTTCGCTCGCGGCTTTAGCGGGCGGCGCAGAACATGTCACGACGCACCATATTCTTCAGGCCGTCGCGCAAGGCGATGCGTTGTCCAAAGAAATCTGGGCGGAGTCCATCAACTACTTGGGTCGGGGCTTAGGCGCGGTAATTAACACTTTTAACCCTGACGTCATCGTGGTCGGAGGCGGGGTCACGGCCGCAGGGGATACGCTCTTCGTGCCCATGCGCCAAAGCGCCAATAGCTACGCCTTTCCGCGCCTCTCGGCGGTCTGCACGATTGTTCCCGCCGGCCTCGGCGGTAATGTCGGTGTCGTCGGTGCCGCGGCTTGCGCCTTCGAACACATCGGTTGAAGACTTTCGCCGCCGATGCGCGTCTCCGTCATTATCCCGGCGTTCAACGAAGAAAAACTCCTGCCGACGACGCTCGTCGCTGTCCGCACGGCCGCGCGCGTCTTTGAGACGCGCGGGTGGACCTGGGAATGCGTCGTCTGCGACAACAACTCGACCGACGGCACCGCCGCCTGCGCCCGTGCCGCCGGCGCCACCGTCGTCTTCGAGACGGTTAACCAGATCGGCCGGGCGCGCGACGCGGGCGCACGCGTGGCCACCGGCGAATGGCTGATTTTCATCGATGCTGACTCGACGCCTTCACCTCCACTCTTCGCCGCCATCGCCGATCAGATCACCGCGGGTCGTGCGCTTGGCGGCGGGTGCACGATCGAACTCGAGCCAGGGACGCCGCGTTACGCCCGTTTCGTGTGTGGGCTGTGGAATCTTTGGAGCCGACTCACGCGCTGGGCGGCCGGATCGTGCGTCTGGGTTGAGGCCACCGCGATCCGCGAGGCTGGAGGCTTCGGCACCGAATACTACGCCGGCGAGGAGGTGTTTCTTAGCCGCCGCCTCAAGGCCATCGCTCGTCGCCGCGGCCGGCGTTTCGTCATCTTGGCCGAACACCCCCTACGCACTTCGTCGCGCAAGCTGAAGCTCTACACGCTCACCGAAGCGGCCCAATTTTTCTTCCGCATGCTGTTCACCGCCGGCCGAGCAGCCAAGCGGCCGGAGAACTGCGAAATCTGGTATGACGGTCGGCGCTGACTACTTTCAAAGCCGCTGTTTTTTCCATTTTGGGACCGGGAAGACGGTGATTTTATCGGACGCGACTTCGACGTCGTCGCGCGGTCGTAAGCTTTCGGCTTCGTCGTCTGTCACGATTGCGTAATGTTTTGCGGCGGTGATCCGGTCCGCAATTTCCCAGCAATGGTTTGGGTTGTTCACCCACTTTTCGGGTGGGAGTTTGCTCAGGTTGTAGGGCTTGGAATAAGTCCGCAAACTTTTGCGCGGCCCTTTCGCGTATTCGTGGAAATAGGACATCGCGAGCTCGCGCACACTGCGGTAGACGGGATCGCGCCAGCGCAGGCAGACGTAATTGGTCTTCGAGATAGCCCCCCACTTGCCGTTGATGCGGAACGGCGCGATAACGTGGTCCATATCTTGATGGGCGCCGAAATCCAAGAGCAGAGGAGGGTGCCCATGCAACCAGAGGGCGAAGGCCGCAATCATGGCCCCTTCGATGCAATGCGCCGAGCGATGCTTCAAGGCCTGCTCGACTGAGCGGGCGGTATCGCCTTTGGGTTCGAAGTTCTGCGGAAAGTTGACCAAGAAATCTTGGATCGCCCGGGGGGTATTCAATTTGGCCAAGAGTCGCGCCTGGGGTGCAGCCAATCCACGTTTTTGGGCAAGTCGAATGCGGGCGACTAACGACATGCTGTGATGATTAGCCTTCGCGGCTGATTCCTCAAGGAGGGAGTGCCGCCGGCCCTTTCGGATTGGCTAACGCCGCCCACTGGCTACACCTTGAGTCACCTTTCATGAAGTCGTCCTTCCGCCACCCGAGCTTGCGCTCACCCCGCGCCTAAGAGATGGACGCCCATACCCTCGATCAAATCCGCTGGGGCCTGCTCAGCCTAATCCTTCTGATCATCTCCATTGGCCTCCATGAATTTGGCCATGCCTGGGTCGCCGATTTGCGGGGAGACCCGCTCCCACGTGCGCAAGGCCGGGTCACGCTCAACCCCTTCGCCCACACCGACCCCATCGGGACCATCGCCATCCCAGCCTTCATGATTTTTCTGCCGATCCTGACGGGCTCGCCGGCCGGGTTTGGCCTCATCGGTTGGGGTAAACCCGTCCAGATTTCGCTGCTGAATCCGCGGACGCGTCGGATGGACGATATTCTTATCACGCTGGCTGGGCCTTCGATGAATATCGTACTCTGCCTGTTCTTCGCTCTGATCGGCGGGTTGGGCGGTTTTCACTTCAATGACCCGAAGGCAGCATCGGTCGTAAAATTCCTGGTCTCGGGCGTCTTTCTTAACGCTGGTTTGGCCGTCTTTAATCTCATCCCGATTCCGCCGCTGGATGGCTCGCGGATCGCCTTGCGCCTGGGCATTTACACCGAGGAGATGTTCCAGTCCTTGGCCCGCTGGGGCTTCCTCATCTTGCTGGTTATGATTAATATTTCGATCGTTCGTAGCGTGATGGGGGATGGTATCGAATGGCTCGCCGCCCCCTGGTTCATGCTTTGGGACCTGCTACTCTGATTTCCACCACCAGAGGCTTGCCTATTTTTAGCCTACAGCCGAAAGTCCCCCCCATGCAGACCCTAGGTGAACGACTCCAAGAAGCCCGCCAACGTTTAGGTGTGACCCTGCGCGAAGCCGCCGAGTTCACCAAGATCCGCACCGACTACCTTCAGTCGATGGAGGCTAATCAGTTCGAATCCATCCCCTTAGCCGATGTCTATAAGCGCGGCTTCGTGAAGATTTACGCCAAATACCTTCGTCTCGACGAAGAAAAAGCCGGCGCTGATTTTAATACGCACCACTCCGCGAAGGCCGCTCGCCGTCCGCTCGAGGCCGGGGTCGAAGAGGATGCCGCTTTCGAGCCCGCCGGTCCGGCCAGCGCCGTCACCGTTAATCGCGACATGCTGGTTTACGGATCATTGGCCATCGGCGTGGGTGCGATTTTAATCTGGGCGTTTTTTCGCTAAGCTCGTCTTCGTCGACGGGCCAAATACCACCGCCTAAGGTCAAACCTACCGGGCGGCCTCATGTCGTCGGGCTGTCTGCCCTGCAGCTGGGTACGACCTACCAGCTTATCGAGACGAACACTGGCGAAATCAGGAAGTCCGGGACCATTAGCCCGCGGGATAAAGAAGAGTGGATAAATATTAAAGGGCCTTTTTCGCTCCGATCCAATGCGGTGGAATTTCTCCGTGTCCGGATCGACGGGATCTCTTTCGCGATTCCCGATGAGGCGATCGGCACGCTGGCGGTGCAATTCCCGGATCCGGAAACCGTGCCGCCACCCCCTCCGGCAGCGACCCCCGCGGCTAAGAAAAAACGTTGATTCCAGAGGGGTTGACCAAGTGCGATCAGCCCCTTAATAAAGGGTATCTTGTCCGCCCGCCTCGAACATCGCGTCCTTGTGCTGAACCGACTTTGGCAGCCGGTGAATATCGTAGGTATTCTCCGGGCGATGAGCCTGCTCTTCCGCGGCCGTGCCTCCGCCATCCATGCGGGACCCTCCGGCCATCGTGTTTATAATGCCGAAGAGTGGTTGGCCTATTCGCTGGAATCTCCACCCCCTTCCACGGAAGCCGTGCGTTCCCCTTGCATCATTCTGCGCGTCCCGCGCGTACTCTTGCTCGGCGCCTATGACCGCGTGCCGCGCCGCGAAATCCGCTTTAGCCGCCGCAATGTTTACCTGCGCGATACGAACACCTGCCAGTATTGCGGACGACTTTTCCGCGACGAAGAACTCAACCTCGATCACGTCGTGCCGCGGGATGTCGGCGGTAAGACCAATTGGGAAAATATCGTCACGGCCTGCGTTCGTTGCAACTCACGTAAGGCTAATCGCCTGCCGGAACAGGCGGGCATGACCCTCCGCCGGGCGCCGGCCAAGCCCAAATGGCGGCTCGTGGTCGCGTCCTCGCTTTCGGTGACGGAAGTCGAGGCCTGGAAAGAGTTCCTTGAGGTGACGCCCTCCGGTCAGCTTCCTTGGCGGAACTGATTTTGGGCTTTGCTTGGTGCGGGTAACCAGATTCGAACTGGTGTATCCACTTTGGAAGAGTGGTGTCCTACCACTGAACGATACCCGCGTGGCCAAGGACGCCCACTATTCCAAGCCGCCCCGTCCGGGTCAAGCCTCCGGAATAGCCAATTCCCCCGCCTTAGCCCCGGCAGGCCGCATTTCTGGGCTTTGATTTATCGTTGGAAATCCCGACGACTTCCCGCCCGGGATTATCTCGCGCTATGGGTCTCAGCGCGTACCACGGTGATGGATCCGTTGGTTTCTAAGATGGCATGGCGCGCCTGTTCGATGTTGGCGCAGCCCGCCCCGCGTAAGGCGGCCAGGAGTTCGTGATGGGTGATTTTTTCGGCCCGCAGGTTGCGCTCCAAGAGCTGTCCGTCGCGGATTAAAAAAATCGGCCGGCCAATCAGCAGGCCTTCGATCGACTTAGAGCGTCGGGCGAGAAAGGACATTCCCCAATTCAGGCTGACCAACGTGACCGCGAGGATCAGTCCGCCCCCCAGGCTGTTGTCGCCCCCGTTCATCGAGTTCTGCACCGCGTTACTCAGGATTAATAGCAATATGAAATCAAAAGGGGTCAGCATGCCGACCTGGCGTCGGCCCGTGAGCCGGATCAGGGTGATTAGGAAGAGGTAGACGATGATGCCGCGAAGGACCAGTTCCCACCAGGGGAGCGTGGGCAGGAAGAGCGTACTCCAGAAGCCGGCGGCGGCTTGGGTCAATGGGGCTGCTTGGGCGAGCATGCCGATAGCCTGTCTGGTCTTGGGCCAAGAGCGATGCCGATTGCGCTTCACCGCTGGCAAAACATGGGTCATCTTTCCTCTTATGGTGCGCTCTCCCAAAAAGATAAAATCCGCCACGAAATCAAAGGCCCCGCAAGAGGTCCTGATGATGGCGACGCCCTCGAAGAGCGCGGATTTGCGCTGGTTCTCGGGCTTCAACGCCTCCGATCCGTTCCCGGCTTTCAGTGCCCAAGGCCGCAAAATCGGGCTACTTCCTCTGCTCGAGGTCGGCCGCGCCGAAGACGAGTCCGACTTTGATGAAGTCCTTAATCTTTCCGCGATCATCACGGATCTCCGCAAAACAAATCCCGCCGCCGGCTTGGCCGATGCGATTGTTTACGCGGCTTTGCAAAACAGCGTTCAACGCTTTCGCGTCCCCGCTGATTTTCCGGTGGGCCTCTACGAAAGGTTGCGCGAATTAGGACTCGAGCTCACCCCGCTTGGTGCTCAGCGCGACGAGCGTTCGTCCCCGGAACTTTTCCCGGCCCGATGGATAAAGAATAAAGCCGAGTTAGCTGGCATTCGCGCCGGTAATGCGGCGGCATGCGCTGGTTTCTCGGTGATCGAAAAAATCCTCGCTGCCGCCACCCCTGACCGCAAAGGCCGGTTGCTCTGGCTGGGCAAATTATTGACCGCTGAAATTTTGAAAGAAGAAGCCCAGGTCGCCATCCTCCGGGCGGGCGCGCTTTGTGATATTGGAATGATTTGTGCCCCCGGGGATCAAGCCGTCGATTGTCATTGCTCCGGCTCCGGCCCGATTTCCACTCATCAACTCATCGTCGTCGATATCTTTCCCCGCCATCGCGCTTCCCAGAATTATGGGGATATGACCCGCACCTACCTCAAGGGTAAGGCCAACACCAAGCAGCGTAATCTCGTCCACGCCGTCCTGGAAGCTCAGCGCCGCGCCATCAAGGCGATCCGGGCCGGTGTGACCGGCGCGGCCGTCCACGACGTGGTGGTGAAATATTTTAAATCTATGGGTTATAAGACCGACTTGGTCGACGGCGTTTACACCGGGTTTTTCCACGGCACGGGCCACGGCCTCGGCTTTGATATCCATGAAGAACCTGCCCTGTCGGTACGAAATCCCAAGCCTCTGGTCATCGGCAACGCCGTGACGGTGGAGCCCGGTTTATACTACCCCGGGATCGGCGCTTGTCGCATGGAAGATTGCGTGGTCGTCACGAAGCGAGGCTGCGAACTCCTCTCCCATCATCCCTATAACTGGGAGATCGCCTGACGATGGTCAAGGGCCGGGGCCGCGCGGGAACGCACACGACCATCACGGATGCGGCCCGTCCCGTGGTCGAAGCTTTCGAACGCCACGGCCGGGTCTCCCGCGGAATCATCGAGGCCCGGGTCGGTGCAAAATCTCTTTCGATCAAGGTCGTTCCGCTCGAAGGTTGTCTACGCGTGACCGTCGTATCCAAGGGTTCGCGCCAAGAGCTCCACGTTTATGGAGTCACGCCGACGCAGGCCCGCAAAATTCTTTCGATCTCGGCCTTGAGCGGTTATCACCTGAATATCGCCAGTGAGTAAGCCGCCCCTTATTTTAGCAGAAGTCACCGAGGCAGATTGGGCGACGGCTGGAACGGGCTGGACGCACCTCCCTTATATGGCCCGCTTTTCTGCGCCCGGCGTGCCCCCTTCCTGGGAAGCTTTTTTGAAGGGACGTTACCATGCCGTGCTCGAAAGCGGCCGGACGGGTTCCTTGACGCTCGCCGTTCCTGCCGCCCGTCAGGCGATCAATTTCTATGCCGACGGCCGGGTCGTTTCCTCCACGGCGCAAGGCGCCCATGAAGAGTCTTCGGAAAAGCCTCTCGATTTTTTGAGACGATGGTCGCGCGAGGTGCGCGCCCCGCAACTACCGGGCTGGCCGGCCTTTCAAGGCGGCTTGCTCACGGTCTTGGGTTATGAATTAGCCAGTCAGATCGAGCCGGTGATTTCGGCGATCCCCGACCCCAGCACTCCTTTGGCCGTCGTGCTTGAAGCGGATGAGGTCTGTATTTTTGATTCAGCCCTTCAGCAACTGACGGTGGTGATTCTCTGTCGTCATGAAAATACGACACGCTCGACTTTAAAG
>QYQK01000090.1 GCA_007280935.1 Opitutales bacterium | reverse complement strand
GGCCCGGACGCGTTCGGCGGGATCGGCGAGGCCGCGCAGGTCGGCGGCGAAGCGCAGGAATTCCCGGACGGTCATTTCGCCGTAAGCCGGGGCGCCTTCGGGTGAATAGCCGAGATGGCGTTTGGCTTCGACGGGCTGGTCTGAAATATCGAACCCGGCCACGATGGCGCAGCCGCTTTCGGCCCGGAGGTGTCCGGTTAGCAGTTTCATCGTCGTCGACTTACCCGCGCCGTTGGGCCCGAGGAAACCGATGACTTCGCCGCGATCGACGGAGAAGGAAACGTTATTTACGGCCCGGATGGCGCCGTAAGATTTCGAGAGATTTTTTGCTTCAATGAGGGCCATGGGATAAAAAATTAAGAGCGGGTTTGGGGGGTGCCTTGGATCGCGAGATTAATATTGGCAGCTTTAAGTCGCTCGACCACCTGCAGGAGAAGTTTCTGGTTGAATTCCATCTGCATAACGGCGGCAGCCGGGAAATACCAGTACATGATTCGGATGTTGATCGCCCATTCCCCGAATTCGTGCAGGTGGACCAAGGGCGGTTGACGATGATCAAAGCCTTCGTGGTTCGTCATGATTTCGCGGATAATTTGGACGGCTTCCTGGGCTTTGGCGGCGGACGTGTTCACTTCGAGGTGGACCAAGTCCTGGGCACGGATGAAATCGCGGCGGGTGATATTGACGATTGGTCGGTTGGCGAGATCGGCGTTCGGAATCATGAGAAGCTGGCCGTCGAGTAGGGTCAGCGTAGTCGAACGCAGGCCAAGCGATTGGACTCGTCCTTCATGGGTTCCGGTGTTGATCAGGTCGCCCAGGGTAAAGGGCTGGTCGATGATGAGCATCGCGGCACCGAAGATGTTTTTGATCGTGTCTTGCGAAGCTAAGCCGACGGCCAAGCCCCCGGTCGCGAGAAGCGCGAGGAAGGATTTGGAGGTCTCTGGGTCGACGATGGAGACGGCTTTGACTGAGCCGACGAGAATGACCACAATTTTAATCACCGTGGAGAGCATGGGCACCAGCACGTCGTCTAATTTGTTATCGGTATCGTCGGCGACTTTCTTGGCCCAAGCGATCGGGATGGCGACCATGTGATAGGCGGTCGCGGTATGGGCGACGGAGAGAAGTAGGCTGATGACCAGTTTTATCGGGGCGTCATAAGCGTCCGGGATGAGCGCGGCGTTGCTCTCATTGATGAGCCAGATGGCGTAGGCCGGGGTGAGTACTTGGAGGGATTTGCCGGTCGACTTGATGGTCGCCCCCGCGATGGGGCTGTTGGTGAATTTGGCCGAGAGCCACCCGAGGATTTTTTTCGTGGCCCAGCCGACGACGACGGCCAGAGCGATCCAGCCGAGGGCACCGGCGACAAGATTGGCGTCCTTGACGATGATGTCTTTTAGGCTGTTGGCGGGGTGGGGGGTGGAGGCGGCTTGAGCAAGGAGCATGGCGAAGGGGACTGGTGGGTCGGGATGTGTAAGGGCAACGGTTCTAAATTTCAAGCGTCGCTAACTCCCCAATCCGCTTGATGCCCGGCCGAGCTATGGCCACGCTGAGCCATCGGATGAGCGAAATAAGCGAAAAAAAGCCCACTAAGCCTGTCGTGCTGACCTGCGCCCAGCCCACGGGCCGCCTGCACCTGGGTAATTACCTCGGGGCCGTCCTGAATTGGGGGCGGATGCAGGATGATTATGACTGCTACTTCGGCATCGTGGATCAGCACGCCATCACGGTGGCCCACGTCCCCGCTCAGTTGCGGGATAACACCTATTCTTGTTTGGCCCAGTATGTGGCCTGCGGGCTCGATCCGGCGCGGAGCCATCTATTTGTTCAGTCGCATGTCATCGGGCATACGGAACTCGCTTGGATTTTGGGCTGCCTTTGCCCTCTGGGGCAATTGGAGCGGATGACCCAGTTTAAGGATAAGGCCCGTAAGCACCAATCGGTTGATGCCGGTCTGCTTTTTTACCCGGTCTTAATGGCGGCGGACATTCTTTTATATAATGCCCAATTAGTCCCCGTGGGAGACGATCAGAAGCAACACCTGGAACTCGCCCGCGATCTGGCCGAAAAATTTAACCATCGCTACTCCGACACTTTCCATATTCCGGAGCCTTTTATTTCCAAAATCGGCTCCCGCATCATGTCGTTGCAAGACCCGATGGTGAAGATGTCCAAGTCCGACCCCAACCTTTCTTCTATGGTGTACGTGACGGATCGCCCGGACGAGATTCGGAAGAAGATCATGTCCGCCGTGACCGACTCCACCGCCGAGGTGCGGGCCGGCGAAGATAAGCCCGGGGTGACTAATTTGCTCACAATCATGTCGGCCTGTACGGGCCGCAGCGTGGCCACCTTGGAGGCGGAATTCAGCGGTAAAGGATATGGCGACTTCAAGAAGGGCGTGGCGGACGCGGTGGTGGCCACCCTGGACCCCGTCCGATTGCGTTATGATGAATTGATCAAAGACCGCGAAGAACTAGGCCGGATTTTCAAGGCGGGGGCGGAGCAGGCCCAAGCCGTCGCATTCCGGACGCTCTCTAAGGTCAATCGGAAGGTTGGCTTTGTCGAAAGACCTCGCTAGAAACCCCTTGTCCTACCCCCTCCTTATGAACCGAGACATCGAAAAACTACTCAAAGAAAAATGGTTTCTGGTCGCGGCGGATTTAACGGCCGTCATCGGGATCCTTTGCCTTGGCCTCAATCCGAAGGATGGCTTTGAAGCCTTCTTAGCAGTCGCGGGGATCATGGGCGCCTCCTTGTTCGTGGTGATTCCGGTGCTTAAAGAGGGCAGTGGTAAATCAGAACGATTGGCGGAACAGGCGCGGTTGCGCACGGCGTTGGCCGAAGAGATTGATCGGCTGCGCGAAGATTTCCGGGCCGGCACCGAGGCGGTTAACCGCCGCGTGACGGAGGTAGAACTCACCGCTCGGAAGACCACCGATGCGGCGGTCGCCGCGGTCGCGCAACGGGCTTCGGCCGAAATCAACGCACTCAAGGCCAGCCTCGCGGAAGGCGAAGTCAGATTACAAGAATTACAACAAAGCTCGGGTCAGAATACGGAGACAAAAGAAGCCATGGACGACTTGGGCGCCCGGGTGCAGTCGCTTGCCAACGCCGTGCGCGGTGCCGTGGCCGATGTCGAAGAAATCACCGAAGTCGCCGCCCGCCGCGACGATGTCACCAAGCAGATCCAGGAATCAGCCGAGGAAATGAAGGCCGTCTGGGATGAGGTTAAGAAAGCTGCCCAGAAGGCTGACCGGGCGGTGACCAAGGTGGAGTCTGCGGTGGAAGCGTTGCAGACACGTTTAGATGCTTTAGCTGAAAACCCGCCCGTAGCCTCCGCTCCTAGCCAACCGTCCGTCGTGGACGATGAGCCGGAGGCTGAATTGATTTCGGAAGAAGAGGCTGAAACGCCCGTTCTCGAACTGGAAGACGAGCCAGTGGCAGAAGTCACCGCGGCGAGTCCGGCGAGCGGCGGCACCTCGCTGATTATCAACCTGATGATTGGGATTGGTAACAAGCCCTTCGTACGCGGTACGGGTCCCGGGTTGAGTCCGGACAAAGGCATCCCGATGAGCTTCTTGGGCATCGGGCGCTGGCAATGGATTTCGCCAGATGCCGAAGCGCCGGCGACCGTCGAGATTTGGAAAAACGATCAAGCGCAGATCGGCGAGCCCGTTCATCTTTCAGGCGGAGAGCCAGTCGAAATCGATGAAGCCCACTTCAGCGGCGCGTAAGTGATGTGGAGCGTTTTGGCCACCTCTGCTTGGCTGGCGGCTGCTATCCTCGAGCCGACGCCGTCGGCGGTCGGGACGCCGCAGCTCTTTAGTAGTGAACACAAGATTGCTACGGTCGTGGGCGAGCGCCTCCCCGAAGTCAGCTACGTCGCGGCGCACTTGGACGCCTTGGACCGCTATTTAAAATATGCGTTATCCATGCCCGAGCTGCCGCCGCCGATCGCCCGGATCGAATTAGTGGAGATGGCCAGCGGCGCCCCTATCGGGCTGCGTCCCATGACTGGAGGTTTGTTGGTCGCCTTAAGTCTGGGCGACGAGAGGGTGGCGGCAGATCGGGCGGCAGAAGTCGCCGCGCGCACTTGGGTGGCGCGGGTGGCCATCGCGGGCGCGAAACCGGTGACAGCCAGCGAGGGGTGGGTGCGCCAAGCTTTGGCGTGCGAGGTGTTGGTGCAGTTGCGGCCAGCTTTGGTCGATTACTGGTATAGAGAAGCGCTTTTTATGCCGGCCCCGCCACTCGAAGCGGTCATCCATGGGCAAGCTACCGACGCGGAGGCCTTTCTTTTTTGGCGTGCCTTGGGGCGGGCGCTGGCAGGTAGCCCGAGCGAGTCGCAACAAAAAATCTTGATCGCCTCGGCGCACGGTGAATCCGTGCTGAAAATAATTCAGACGCTGGCCAAATCTCCTGAGGCGTGGTGGATCGCCCGGCGGGCCGACCTCTTGGTTTCGCGCAATTCGGTCAGCCATGGCATACGCGAATCCGCCGAGGCCTTGGATGACATCACGCGCTTTGTTTTTGACCTAGGCAACGGCGACGTGGTGCTAACCGGAGGCGAAGCCGCGAGGCATCGCGACTTGGCGGCGATCAGTCGAGGGGTAACTGGGCGCCAGTCGGCTTTACGACGGGAAATCATCCGACAGAATCCCGTTTACCATAACGCTTGGCGGGCTTTCGGCGCCTGGTTGGAGCGTTTTAATGGAGGTACGATTGAAGAGCTCGACCTACTTTGGGCTGATTACCTTAAGGAGCGCCAACTTGCCGAAGCCTTGCGTCGGGAAATTGAAGCGGCGCTTTTGACCCCGCCCGTGCTGGCGAAATAAAAAAGGCCAGAAAAGTCTGGCCCAGAATTCGCGCGTGGGGCTGCTTAGCGCAGTTCTTGGTCGGCGACAGTTTTTTGCAACATTTGGTCGGCCAGGGTCACGCGAAAGAGAGAGAGGGCTAACCAGAAGACGCCGGCGAGGCAGGCGGCACAATAGGCGGCGCCCAAGAGGACGGCGGTTTCGCCAGATTCGGTCCAAGGTACATGTTTTTTCAGGATGGAAGTGATCCAGACGAAAAAAATAGCCGTGAGCACAACGTCGATGACGATGGCCTGCTTGGTGATGAGCTTGGGCTTCATGTTGTCCATGGGGCAGTTTTGGGGTATTTCGGGTCACCCTGTCAATCCTGCCTCAAGCGGAGGGGTGGGGAAATAGGCTTATCTACGCCCTTGCCACGTCCTTCATCCCGTTCACCCTGCCCGCCCCGAGGGGTTGCATTGTTACCCCTCTCCCTCAATTTTACCGATTAATTATGGCCGAAGAGCTCAAGGATACCCTCAACCTCCCCGTCACGGACTTTCCGATGCGGGCGGGCTTAGCCGAACGCGAACCGGTTCGTATCGCCCATTGGGAGAAGAACCGACTTTACGACCGCATCCAGAGCCGGGCCGCCGGCAAGAAGGCCTTCGTCCTTCATGATGGCCCGCCCTTTACCAACGGCGACGTCCATATCGGGACGGCGCTCAATAAACTTCTGAAGGATTCCATCCTCCGCTATAAGTCCATGCGCGGTTTTCGCACTCCCTACATCCCGGGGTGGGATTGTCATGGTTTGCCCATCGAACATAAGGTCATGAAAGACCTGCAGGCGAAGAAGCAGTCGCTCGACGCCTTGGGCGTCCGCAAGGCGTGCGCCGAATTTTCGGCGGCATACATCGAAAAGCAACGCGGGCAATTCAAACGCCTCGGTATTCTGGCGGATTGGAAGTCGGAGTATCGCACAATGGATCCGAGCTATGAAGCGGAAATTCTCGCCGGCTTCGCTTGCTTCGTTGAGCAAGGGTTGGTCTACCGTTCGAAGAAGCCGGTCTATTGGTCGATTCCTTGCCAAACGGCTCTGGCCGAAGCGGAAATCGAATACAAAGAGAAGCGTTCATTCTCCATCTGGGTGGCGTTCCCGGTGCCTCAGCCGGCGAGCAAGCAATTGGCTCCCGCGCATCCGCTCTCGGTCGCCATCTGGACGACCACGCCTTGGACGTTGCCCGCCAACCTGGCCGTGGCGGTGCATCCAGAACTTGAATACGTTGAAGTCCGGCAGGGCGACCGATCCTTCTTGGTCGCCGCCGCTTTACGCGATGCTTTTGTCGCGGCCTGTGGCCTCGAAGGTGCGACGGATGGTTTCCGCGTCAAGGGGCGGGCGCTGGAAGGATTGATTTCTCGCCACCCGTTTATCGAGCGCGACGCGCCGATTGTCTTGGCCGATTACGTGACGACCGATGCCGGCACGGGATGCGTCCATACGGCTCCGGGTCACGGCTTGGAAGATTATCAGACCGGAAATAAATATGGCCTCGAGCCCTATTGTCCGGTGCGCGACGACGGAACTTATGCCGATGATGGCAAGGTGCCGGCGAGCTTGGTGGGCATCACCGTCCTGGAGACGGATGGAAAAAATCCGGCCAACATCGCGGTTTTAGAATTGTTAAAAACGAAAGGAGCTTTGCTTAAGGCCCAGGCTTTTGAGCATCAATACCCTCACTGCTGGCGCTCCAAGACTCCGGTTGTCTTTCGGGCTTTGGACCAATGGTTCGTGGGGCTTGATCGGAACGATCTGAGAAAGCGCGCGCTCGCTGCCGTGGGCGAGGTCAAATGGATCCCGGCGTCCGGTGAAAACCGTATTCGGGCCGCCTTGGAAGGTCGCCCCGATTGGTGCATTTCCCGTCAGCGTGCCTGGGGGGTTCCCATCCCGGCTTTTTATTCACCTTCGACCGGCGAGTCTTACCTTGATGCGGCCGTCGTGAAGCATGTGGCTCAAAAAATCGCCCAGTATGGCGGCGATTGGTGGTGGGCCTCTTCGACCGACGACGTTCTCGCCGGTGCACCGGTGCCAGCCGCTTGGCCTAAAGATATCCGGAAGGGTACCGACACTTTGGATGTCTGGATCGATTCGGGATCAAGCCACCTCGCCGTCTGCGCGCGCCATCCCGACCTGCATTGGCCAGCTGATCTTTACCTTGAAGGCTCCGACCAGCACCGCGGTTGGTTCCAGTCTTCTTTATGGACGGCGATGGTCGTCAAGGGCTCGGCCCCTTATCGCGCCGTCCTGACCCACGGTTTCGTGGTGAATGAGAAGCGCCAAAAAATCTCGAAGTCGGACGGCAAGCCGCAGACCGCGGATGATTATATCAAGAAATATGGAGCGGATATCGTCCGCCTTTGGGTGGCCTCGGAAAACTACCAAAGCGATATCCCGTTATCCGACGCCATCTTCGAGACGGTTTCGAACCAGTATCGCGGCATGCGCAACTCGCTGCGTTATCAGCTGGGCAACCTTTACGATTTCAATCCGGCCACCGATGCCGTGCCGGTGGCGAAGATGACCTTGATCGATCGCTGGGCTTTGGTCGAGACCGCCCGATTAATTCGCGACGTTACCGATGCTTGCGAACGGAATGAGTTCCACCGGGCCGCCGCCGCTTTGGCTGGTTTCACCACCGGAGTGCTTTCGGCGACCTACCATAATGTGATCAAGGATCGGCTCTACACCTCGGCGCCGAACGATCTTGCCCGACGTTCGACGCAGACGGCAATCGACCTTATCTTGCGCACCTATTTAAAACTCATTGCGCCGTTCGTGCCCTTTACGGCGGATGAAGCGTGGTCGCATTTGCACGGACGTGCCGAATACACCGACGCGAACAATGTCCACTTGGAGGATTGGCCGGTCGTCGGGGCTGATTGGGAGGATGAGGCGGCTTTGGCGGCCCATGCTGCCGTGTCCCGGATTCAAGCCCTGGCCGCTCAGGTTAACGTCCCGCTCGAGAAGTTGCGGCAGGACAAGCAGATCGGTCAATCGTTGGAAGCCGTGGTGATTGTCGCGGGAGACCCCGCGGAGCCTGATTTCGCCCTATTATCCGAGCAAGGAGCCGCTTTGGCCGAGTTTTGGATTCTTTCAGGGGTTAAACTGGTACCCCAAGCTGGCGCGCCCTTATCCTTCGCGGTCGAAAAGGCTCCGGGGGTCCGTTGCCCCCGTTCCTGGCGCTGGGTGCCCGAACTTGTGAACGCCGGGAGATTTGGTATGGTATCTCCGCGGTGCCGTGATGTTCTCGCCGCCAAATACTCTAACCTCTCCTAAATCTCCGATGCCTAAGAAACCTGCTCCCCAAAAACCCGCTGCCAAAAAGTCGGGTAACAACAAGTCTGCGACCCCCGTCGACAAAAAGAAAAATAAGCCTTCGGCTCCTGCCGGGAGAAATTCTAAACCCACCGCCAAGGCAGCGGCCAAGCCGGTCGTCAAAGTTGGGCCGACTAAGGGTAAGGTTGTCGCATCCGCCAAACCTGCGCCTGTTACGGTGAAGAGTGCCAAGGGTGCGAAGGGTAACGTCAAGGTTGTTCCGGTCGTCGGCAAGGCCGGTAAGCCTGCGGTCATCCCGGCTAAAGGCGCGAAGGGCGCGGCCGCTAAGCCAGCCAAAGATACCAAGGCCTCACACGCAGCGCAGAAGAAGCTGCTCGATTCCCATCGCGAGGTCCATGCTCAGTCGGGTGCGTTGGAAGTCGCCCCTCGTCCGAAACTCCAGTATTACACCATCAACGATCTCAAAGAATACCTGAAGCTGCGTAAGCATATTAAACTTAATCTCTGGGTGCCCGACGAAGAGCGTAAGGCGCGGGAAAAGGCCGCCGCCGCGGCACGCTCGCAAGGGACGCGCACGCACAATGTCGCGGCCGCTTCGATTTCGGATCTCCTGGGCAGTAATCCTTTCCGCAAGGGTGCGGGTTTCGTCGATGAGGCCAAGCTCGTCCCGGAAAAATTCCGCCGCTACTACCGCCAGCTCGTGGACATGCGCGAAGCCTTGCAGAAGGGCTTAGCCTTTCACTCCGAGTCCGCGCTGAAGAAGTCGGGCAAAGATGACTCCGGCGACCTTTCGGGTTACTCTCAGCACCTGGCCGATGCCGGAACCGATACGGCCGACCGCGATTTCGCCCTCTCCCTGATTTCTAACGAACAAGAAGGCCTTAAAGAGATTGCCGATGCGATCGAGCGCATGAAGAACGGCAGTTATGGCGTCTGTGAAATCACCAATAAGCCGATTCCGGCGCCTCGCTTGCTCGCGGTGCCTTTCACGCGTTATTCTCTCGAGGGCCAGAAGGAGCTCGAACGTAATCGTCGGGCCCATCGTCGTCGCGGTAGCAATCCCTTGGGTGAAATCGGTGACGAAGTTGGCTTTGGCACGGGTGGTGGCGGGGGCGGGGATGATGAGCCAAGTGACTCCTGATTGAGCCTCGTCGTATGTCGTCCAGGTTGCGCCCCTATCTCACCTTTTGGGTCGTCAGCCTCTTGGCGATTGCAACGGATATCGGCACTAAGCTCCTGGTTATTCGTCAGATTCCCTTCGGCACTTATTTCGATAGCTCGATCGGGGAGCCGATCCCGGTCTTTCGAGGTTTTGATTTGGTGCATATCGGTAACAAAGGCGCCGCCTGGGGCATCGGCTCGGAGCTCGCCGTTCGTCCTTTCCTGGTTTTCTTGGCTGCGGCAATCTTGGTGTTAGTCTGGCGCTGGCGGCAGCCCTTGCTGCGCGAATTACAGGGCGGGCAAATCGCTTTCGGCCTTTTCGTCGGAGGAACCTTGGGCAATGTCCGTGATCGGATTTTCGGCGAACATGTGACCGATTTTTTGGCTTTCACGTTACCATTCAATTATCGGTTCCCAGCGTTCAACGTGGCGGACTCGTGTATCTGCGTCGGCGTTTCGATTTATCTCATCATGTCGTATCGGCATGATGCCGCGCGGCGGGAAGCGATTATTTCGCAGGGTGGCGAAGATACCCCTAAGGGGTCATGAGCGTGCGTTTTGACGTCGCGGCCCATCCGGGAGCGCAGGCCTATAAATTATTGGCGGGCTTGGTGGTGCCGCGGCCGATTGCCTTGGTGACGACCATCGACGCGCAGGGCCGAACGAATGCCGCACCCTTTTCATTCTTCAACATCATGGGCGCGGAGCCGCCCTTGGCCGTATTGGCTCCTGCGGATCGCGATGACGGGTCGCCCAAGGATACTGCGGCTAATCTGATCGCGAATCGCGAATGCGTGATTCATCTTTGTGACGAACCTTTGGTGGCGAGGATGGTGGCGTGCGCCCGGGCCCTGCCGGCGGGTGAAAGTGAAATCGCACGCGCCGGCTTCGCGACCCGTTGCGCCGAGCGGGTACGTCCGCCGATCTTAACGGAATGTCCGGTGGCCTTGGAGTGTCGCGTCTTGGATATCCGTTACTACGGCGAGAACCGTTTGGTCGTCTTGGAGATTTTGCTTGTTCACCTTCGAGAGGGCATCGCGGATCCGGCGACCTGGAAAGTGAACTACGAGCATTATCTGCCCATCGGTCGGTTAAATAGTCCGGACGGCTACTTGCGGACTGCGGATCGTTTCACGCATCCCTTTCCGCGCGGCGACTGATCAGAGCCCGCGGGACAGCCGCTTGACTACCGTCGCAAAATCATCGGGCCGCGTCGCGGTGATGACGAATTTCTTTCCGGCCAAGATGCCCGAGACAGTGGCGAGCCGGAGTAAGAGGCCACGATGCAAGGGTTTGTCTTCGCCTTTGTTTAGGCGGCCCTTGGGGGTGGTATCGGTCAGGGTCACCCGACCTGAGCGGCCATACTTTAATTCTCCGGCGATACGGATGCCGCACTCGGCGGCATGGATGCGAATCTGATCGCGTCGCGGGAACGGTGATTGGGCGGTCCAGATTTGCCAGCGACCGCAGGCGCGGCCGGGTTCGAAACGCGTCTCTGCGTGTTTGCCGTTGCGGTGCGAGACGAAGGCCCGTCGATTTTCATCATCCATCCCGACCGGCAGATCACACAGGCCGGGCTCGGTCGGCGCTTCTTCGAGGCGGGCGATGAATTCGTAGACAAAAGCAAAAGCCCCAGAGCCCAGGGCTTCACGCCAGAGGGCGAGCGAGGAGGCGCGGTCGGCGAGGATGGCGATGCCGGCGGATTCGGGCTCGGGGCCAAAGACGGTGGCCGGCTCCTTGAGGCCGAGGCGGATGAGCTCGGGTTTGCCGGCTTCGAGCTGCGACCGAATATTGCTCAGCAGCGTCGGTGCACCGTTTTGCCAAGGATGTTCTTCCAGGGCTACGCCCGCGGGCTTATCGAGGGCGACCCAGCCTTCGCCGTGATCTAATACGGCCAGACGAACCGCTTCATCGCCCAGAATACCAGCCGCGAAGCCGATGGAAGAGGGAGGGGTGGCGGACATGTCTGGAAACAAAAAAACCCCGACGCCTCAGGCGACGGGGTTGGGGGTGGAGCCAGCCCGCATTACTTTTTCGCGGCGGCGAGTTTCTTCGCGAGGCGAGCCTTGATGCGGTTCGCCTTGTTGCGATGAATCACGCCGGTCTTCGCGGCCTTGTCGGCGGAAGAGGCGATGAGGGAGGCGTTCGCTTTCACCGACTCGGCGGTGATGCCCTTGATCAGGGACTTCAGACGGGTGCGGACGACTTTATTGTGTTCGGCGCGGCGGGCGGTCTGACGGATGCTCTTCTTGTTAGCTTTGATGTTGGCCATGTGTGTCAGTAGGGAAGCCGTGGGCAGCCCTCCAAGTCAACGCGGATTTGAGTTTTTTGCCCCAGTCAGCCCCCGTTGGGGGGCTTTTGACGTCCTGCTGGTGGAAGGGGTGGGATTCGAACCCACGAACAGCGAAGCTGAGAGGATTTACAGTCCCCGACCTTTAGCCACTTGGATACCCTTCCGGCCAACAGGAGGCGCATACTTGGCAACCTCACCCCCCTATGACAAGCGCTTTCGCTGGCGGAAATGATAAGATTGGGCGGGCCGATGCCGGCCGCCAACGACGTCGGAGATTTACCCCTTCACCCGTGGGATATTGGCTGTAGAATGGCTCGATGAAGGGCGACCCGCTGATTGTACTGATTGATGGCGATTGCGCCTTGTGTGATGCGACGGCGGCCTGGTTTGCTCGGCGTAACTCGGCCCACCGCCTAATCTTTGCGACCAATACTGGTGTCGTCGCGCGGGTGGCCGGCGAGCCGCCTGGGGGAGATCAAGGGAGTGTGGTGGTCTGGCTCGGTTCCCGTCGCCTGACCCGCTCCTCGGCGGCCTTGGAGATGGTTAAGGCACTTGGGGGAGCATGGTCTCTGTTGGCGATGGTCGGTAAAGCTATCCCGCGGGGGCTCCGCGACCGCATCTATGATGAGGTGGCGCGGCGGCGTGGGCCGCTTAACCGCCCGTCGGCCTGTAAGCTCTTGAGCCCTTACCATCTTGCTGAATAGTCTGACCTTATGAAGTCCATACCCTGCGTACTTATTTTACTTGGGTCGGTGGCCTTGACCGGGTGCCAACGTTTTAGCGAAGAGCGCCGCCAAGCGGAAGTCGATAAGGCGATGGAGGATGACAGTCAGGAACGTCAGGCCCGACTTAAGGCCGAAGGAAAACTTAATCCGGAAGAGTTGAAGGCGTTGGCCCATAAGTTGGGATGGGCGCAGTCTGATGCGCGCGGCTTGCCTCCTCCGCCCACGACCGAAGAGTTGGAAAAGAAGGTCAAGGCTGCGGAACAGAAGCCCTGATGCGGTACGTCTTTAAAAGGTTAATCGAGATGGTGCCGGTCATGTTGATCGTGGTCACCGCGACATTTTTTCTGGCGCATGCCGTGCCGGGCGGACCTTTCGATAAAGAACGACCGTTGCCCGCCGAAGTTAAAGCCCGGCTGGAAGAATATTACGGGCTCGACCGTCCAATCTACGTGCAATGGTGGAATTATGTTTCGCGTTTGGCTCAGGGGGACTTGGGTCCGTCTTTGAAATATCCGGGCTGGACGGTGAACGAAGTCATCGGCTCGCGGATTCCGGTTTCGGTTTCGCTCGGCTTGGTTTCTTTATTACTCGCAATTCTCATCGGCGTGCCGGTCGGTGTCCTGGCGGCGGTGCGACCTAATAGTTGGCTGGATCGAGTACCGATGGGTTTCTCACTCATCGGCATCTGTGTCCCGTCTTTCGTGTTGGGGCCGCTGTTTGCTTTGGTGTTCTCTTTAGGGCTTGGGTGGGTGCCGCCCTGCGGCTGGGGCTCGGCGATTCACTTTATTTTACCGGCTTGCACCCTGGGTCTGATCACGGCCGCCCCGTTGGCTCGCCTGACGCGGGGCTCGATGATGGAGGTGCGCTCGCTGGATTATGTCCGGACCGCCTACGCCAAAGGCGTGCCGCCCTTACGCGTCTGGTTTGTGCACGCTTTGCGTAATGCCTTGTTACCGGTGATCACTTACCTAGGGCCTGCAGCCGCGGCTTTGGTCTCGGGATCTTTCGTGGTCGAGTCGCTCTTCGACGTGCCAGGTCTCGGTCGGCTCTTCGTGAGCGCTATCATCAATCGCGATGTCACCCTGATCTTAGGGACGACTATTATTTATGCCGTAGCTCTGCTCGTCCTCAACCTCTTGGCTGATCTGACGAACGCAGCTCTTAACCCGCGGATAGCCCGTGCCCGATGATGGCTTCGTCTGCTTCGACTTATCAGACGGAAACCGGTTGGCAGCGATTCCGAAAAGACCGGATCGCGGTCGGGTCAGCTTGCTTCCTCGTCGTGGTGGCCTTGCTTTGTGCGGCATCGCCGTGGATTGCTCCCTATCCCTATATGGCGCAAAATCTTGAAGCCAGTGCGATGGGCCCGAGCGCCAGTCATTGGCTGGGTACGGATTTGCTGGGTCGGGATGTGCTCTCTCGTCTCTTGCAGGGCGGGGCCATTTCTTTGTTCGTCGGTTTCATTGCGACCGCGGTCGCACTTTTCGTGGGTATCATTTACGGCGTGCTTGCCGCTGAGGTTGGCGGGCGGACAGAGGACGGCCTGATGCGCCTCGTCGATATCGTCAGCACGCTGCCCCTGACCTTAATCGTGATCCTCGCTACGGTTCTTTTCGGCCAAAATATGCCGATGATCTTCTTGGCGGTCGGCGGCGTTTCCTGGCTTACCATGGCCCGGATCATCCGGAATCAGACGCGTGAGCTCAAGGGCTCGCAATTCGTCCAGGCCGCAGTGGCGCTCGGGCAATCCCGCTTAGGCATCTTCCGGTATCACTACCTGCCTAACCTGGCGGGCACGATCGCCGTCTGCGCGACCTTGACGGTTCCCGGGGTGATGTTGCTGGAGGCTTTCGTCAGCTTCTTGGGTTTGGGTGTCAAAGCCCCGATGACCTCCTGGGGTCTCATGATTAAGGAAGGCGCCGACATCATGGAAGAGTGCCCGTGGCTTCTGATTTCGCCCTCGGTAGTCTTTGCCCTAACGTTGCTCTCGCTTAATTTCTTAGGGGATGGTCTCCGCGATGCTTTTGACCCACGGTCATCTAAACGGTAATTTCCCCAATGCCCCTCAGACGTTACATCGTAATCAAGCCGGACGGAGCGGAAGGGGCAGAGTTCGAAGTGGATTTACCAGCCGAGGCTCCCGACTTTTTGAAACATCCCGTGACGGGCGAGAGTTGCCGTCGGGTGCTGGAGTCTCCCAGCCTTACGATCCGCTACGGGGAAGGGGCGATGAAACAGTCCGTGAATGATCGACGGCTGGCTCAGGCTGGCTTTCAGAAGCTCGAGAAGGACGGCAAGGGCGGCTGGACTAAGACGAATTAAATCTCAGCTGGCCGAGAGCTTAGCCAAATGAAACGCCCCGCTTTATAGCGGGGCGTTTCATCGTCAGGGTGGCGGCTGAGCCGCAGTAGTAATTAGGCCTTAGCCGGGGTAGCGGCTAAACCGCGAGCGCGCTTCACGAGCGACTTAGCGGTATCAGAAGGCTGGGCACCGAGCTTGATCCAGTGCTCCACGCGTTCGACGTTGATGCTTAAAGGGGGGGTCTGTCCGCGAGCGCGTGGGTTGTAGTTGCCGAGGACTTCGACAAAACGGCCGTCGCGGCGGATGCTTTGTTCGGCGACGACGAGACGATAGGTCGGCTCATTTTTCGTACCGAAGCGTTGGAGGCGGATGCGTAACATGGTGGGAGAAGGTGGTGGTTGTCCGGTTGAGGCATTTGCCAAAAGACGGACGTGCAAGGACGCAGGCGGGGGCGGGGGAGTCAAGCCTTCCCCTGCATGTTTTTAGATTATTTTTAAAGAGGGTTTAATTTTAGGTTCAAAAACACGCAAAACAACCCACTTACCATCAAAGGTTTATTGTGCGTAACTGCTTTTTAGGATCGACCTCGGCATTTTTTAATCGGCCGGCAAAGTTTAACGTTTTTGCCATAAAAAAACCCGCAGCAGGCGGGTTTTGGTAAGACCGTGGGGGTCTTATTTGGCCTGGGCCTCGGTCGGCTCGAAGCGCTTTTCCTTAACCTTGGTCGCGGACTTGCCTTGACGGCCACGGAGATAGAAGAGGCGGGCGCGCATAACCTGAGAAAAGCGCTCAACTTCGATTTTCTCGATGTTAGGGGAATGGACCGGGAAAGTACGTTCAACGCCTTCTCCGAACGATACGCGGCGAACCGTGAAGGTTTCTTGGACGTCTCCGCCCTTACGGGAGATGACGATGCCCGAAAAGATCTGGGTACGCTCTTTGTCGCCTTCGCGGACCTTGGTTGAGACGCGTACGCCGTCTCCGACTTTGAATGCATTGTCGCCGCGGCCAGTCTTTAGCTGGGGGTTGGTGGCAAATTGAATGAGGGGATGGTTGCTGCTCATGGCTGGTGTTCTTGGTCTTTCAGGAGGTCCGGTCTGCGTTGCTTTGTCTTCTCGATTTGCCTTTCCCGGCGCCACTTTTCGATATCAGCGTGGTTTCCTCCGAGGAGGACCGGGGGCACCTCGAGACCATCGTAAACAGAGGGTCGGGTGAACTGCGGAAAGGCGAGCAACTTGCCGTTGTAACTGTCTCCCGTCAAGGAGTTTTCCTCGCCCAGCACCCCTGGGATCTGGCGACCGATGCAATCGACCAGAACGCAGGCGGGTAAAGTGCCATTTGTGAGCACATAATCACCGATCGATAGCTCCCGGGTGACTTTGCGGTCCCGGAAGCGTTGATCTATGCCCTCATAATGCCCTGAAATAAGGATTAAGTGCTTTTTTTCGGCTAATTCACGCGCGAGGGCGTTAGTCAGCTGCTCCCCGTCCGGGCAGAGGTAGATAACTTCACAGTCGGGGCTGGCCAAGGCGTCGACGGCATCAAAAAGGGGCTGGCAGGTCATGAGCATCCCGGGTCCGCCTCCGTAAGGCATATCGTCTACCTTCCGGTGCTTGTCTTTGGAATAGGTCCGCAGGTCATGGGCCTTAAACTCGATAAGCCCCTTGTCTATGGCACGCCCGATCACCGACTCCTGTAAGAAGCCGTCGGCCATGCCGGGGAAGAGGGTGATGAGATCGATGCGGATAGCCACGGTGTACGCGACTATCCAACAGCCGAAAGACCGCCGAGTGCAAGCCGTCCCTGCGGAGGCTTACTTCTTCTTTGCCTTGGGCTTGGCGTCCGTGCGCTGGTCCATCTTCACGCCGGTTTCGGCGGGGACGGCGGCGCCGACCTTCTCGACGTCGGAGGTATAAAGATAGCGCCAGACATCGTCCTGCTGGAACTTGCCGTCGGTGTCCTTGGGCGAGCTCTTGCCAGGCGTCACGTAGCCGTGGCCGCGCGCCGCCTGATCCTTTTCGGTGCCTTTGAGCGGAGCGTCAGTGATCAGTCGTCGCGAATAACCGTAAGGCGATTTCTCCTTTTCGGTGTTCACGATGGGGCCGAACTGATTGAGCCCCATGAGGAGCCAAGAGCGTGGGTAGTGATCGCCGCTCCAGCCGCTATCGAGGACGTGGCTGTAACCGAAGAAACGATTCTTGGGCGTCGCCGACGGTAAGGCCTGCCAATCGTCCAGATTGTCCCGCGGGCCGCAGAGCATCACGACGCGCGCGACTTTCTGATGCAGGCCGAACCGGGCGGATGACGTCGCCCCGTGCGATGAGCCGGAAATGATGACGCGCTCCCAGTCCAGGGTCTTGCCATCTTTGGACAGGAAGAGCGACCACTTGCCTTGGGGGTTGGTCTTCGCGAGGTTTTTCACGAACTGATAAGCACGTTCCCGCATGCTGTCCGGGACGGGAATGTTAATCGATTTGCTGGCGTCGACGCCGGCGGTGGCCTCGAGGCGAATATTCCCGAGGTGCTGGGAATCGTCGGCAGGTTCGGTGTTAAGTTTGCCGAACCATTCCTTCGCATAGCTGACTTGGAGGTAATGCAGGCCATAGCTATTCAGGAGTTCCGCCTGAACTTGGTTGTAGCCCATGAGCCAGATTACGATTTGGCCGCGGGGTGCGACGCGCGTATCCACGCTGGCATTCTGGACATCGGCGGGCTTGCCGCCTTTCTCTAGAAGGAAATCGACTTCCGGGTGGGCTTGGCACCGTGGATCAATTTCGCTGGCCCGGGCTGTGAGGTGGTAAGCTTGCGGCTTAGGATCGGCGAATTTTAAGGGGGCCTCAGCGGCGCCAAGGGCGGAGGCGAGCAGAGACAATGCGAGGACGATTCTCATGGGGTAGGGCTAAGCAATACCCCACGACGACAAGGCTGGCAAGTCTACTTGGGCAGACAGGAGTCAACGAAGTCCAAGGCCTTTTCGATCGTCTCTTGAGGGGCCCAGGCATGGCCGCCGACGAAGTCAAAAACCTCGAGCCGGTCTTCCAGGGTTTCGCGGAGCTTGGCGATTTCAGGACGATTCGAATCTGTGGTGCCCATCGTCATGGCCACGGCGGGAAGCTGGATGCCGCGGAGGCCATAGATTCCGTTATCCAATACGCCTACGCCTGCTCCTTGCAGGATGATGCCGCCGAAGCCCGGAGCAATCGTGACAAAGATGGAGCTGGCCCGCGCTCCGCCCGAGAATCCGGTACAGACTTTTCCGTAAGGCATGAGCCGGACGCGTTTGAGCACGTCATTATGCGCAGCCAAGAAATTGCCCACCGTGGGGTCCCAGGGGCCGTTTTTCGATTCTTCGAGCATGATGGCGATATACCCGTGGGCCTTGATCCATCGCGCCATGAAGCCCATGTTCGCATTTCCGCCCGGGGAGGCGATGAAGAGAGACTTCCAGTTTTTCTTCGAATCAGCGCCGTAGCCTTGGGGAATCCAGATTTTATAATGATAAATGCCAGAATACTTGGTGGCTCCGCCTTCGCCCCGGTATTCGCAGGTAATGCGCGTCTCGGCGTTTTCTTTGAGCGTCACGGTGAGCGGCGAAATTTTTTCCACGCCGTTCGTTTTGGTGGCCGCCGAGAGAGTCGTGAAGCCGGCCGCAGCCAGGCATAAGAGGAATCTGCGAATCATGCGCGGCGCCGACGTTTCCCCTTGGTTTTCTTGGCATCGAAATACGCTTTGATCTTCAGGAGGACGATTGCTCCGGCCACGGTGATGAAGGCCGCGAACAGAATGTTGCTGATTTGAAAGCCGCCGAAGCCGTCATCCTTGTCGTTAAGGTTGGCGGCGGCGGTCTTCGCGCCTTGGGCGGCGGATGGATTAACGGGTGCGGAATCTATCTTGGCTTCAGGGGACTTGATGAACGGATAATAAGCGCCTTCGAATTTGGCGGCTCCGTCAAAAAAGCCGACCACTTCGATTTTTTCTCCGAGAGTGTGACCATTCGCGCGGATCACGGCTGGGCTTGGGACGTCGGCGTCCAGGATCAAAACCAATTCAAAGCCGCCACCTTCTTCTTCGGCCCGGATGACTTGGGCATTTCGGGTCTTGTTGGTTTGTGCTCCAGGGGCCGTGTTGGCTAAGTCGGCTTTCTTTTTAAGGGCGTCGAGTTCGGAAAGGTCTTCAGGTTTAGTTGGGCTGACGTTGACCGTTGCAGTCGGTTCGGCTCTGACGGGTTGGTCGGGATTCGCAGCCCGTACTTTTAGTCTCAGGGCTTCGATTTCCGCCATGTCTTCCTTGGAAGCCGCGGGTTCGGCGTGAAGCCCCAGCGTCAGGCTGACGGTCAGGATGAGGGTAAATCTCCACGACATAGGAATGCAGTAAGTATTTTTACGTGAAGTGCAAGAGTCGGGCACGCGTTAGATTGTGGCTTGGAAGCGGCAGGGAAGTCCCTTACAGCCCATCAGCGTGCCTCTCGTTTCTTCTAAAGTACCTGTGCTGGCTGTGACGAAACTCCGCATCGCCCGGGAGCGTAAGCTGATTCTACGTAGTCTGGATTGGTGCGTTGAGCCCGGGCAGCATTGGGTCATCCTTGGTCCTAACGGTTCCGGCAAGTCATCTCTTTTGGCGGCCTTGACCGGCTATTTTGCGCCGACGTCCGGGAATGTTTCGGTTCTCGGAGAAACGTTCGGACGGAGTGATTGGCGCGAGTTGCGCCGACGTATCGGATTAGCCGGCCCAGCGGTGGCAGCTTTGATTCAGCCAAGTGAGCCGGCCTTGCACATCGTCGCCGGCGGGGTCGATGGTGTGATTAACCTTTGGCGTCGGCCCAAGCCGGCAGCGCTTTCCATCGCGCGTAAGTTATTACGTCAGTTGAAGGCGGGTGGCGTGGCCTTGCGTCCGTGGGGTCATCTTTCCCAGGGCGAACGCCAGCGAGTGCTTATCGCACGGGCTTTAGCATCCGCGCCCGCTCTTTTGATTTTAGATGAACCCTGCGCGGGGCTCGACCCTCTGGCCCGCCGAGATTTCCTGACGCTCTTGAATCAGCTGCCCCGGCGGTTGCCTGGCGTGTCGGTCGTCCTGGTCACCCACCATGTCGAGGAAATCGTCCCGGCTTTTAGCCACGTTTTGCTTTTACGTGACGGGCAGAAATTGGCCTCCGGACCTTTACGGGAGATTCTGACTTCGAAACAATTAACCGCGCTTTGGGGGAAGAAGGTGCGGTTAAAGCATCACCGGCAGGGCTGGTCCATGGGTTGGGCTTAAGCTCGGGCAGGGAATGTCGAGGAACGGCTTGACCGCTTTCGACTTCCCCTCAACCCCTGCTTCGTCCTTCCTTCACTTTCTTTCGTTATGCCTTCGCCCTTTGACAACCTGCTTCCGCGTTACGACGCCGTGGTCATCGGCGCCGGCTTAGGGGGGATGACCGCCGCCAATAACTTAGCTAAGTTTGGGCGCAAAGTGCTCCTCTTGGAACATCACTACCAGCTCGGAGGCTTGGCTACTTTCTTCAAACGGGCGGGCGGGCACGTCTTCGACATTTCCCTGCACGGCTTTCCTTTCGGGATGATCAAGTCGACGCGCCGGTATTGGACCAAGGAAATCTCGGATCGCATTCACGCGCTGAAGGATGTCCGTTTCATCAATCCTGATTTCGATGTGCGCACGACTTTCGATCGGGCAGATTTCACGCGGATCCTAGTCGAACAATTCCGGATCCCCGCCGAGACCGTCGAGACTTTTTTTGCGCACCTGCGAGAGATGAATTATTACGACAACGATAGCCGTACGACCCGCGAACTCTTTGAGCAGTTTTTCCCCGGTCGGCCCGACGTCCAACGCCTGTTGCTCGAGCCCATCGCTTACGCCAATGGTTCGACTTTAGAAGATCCGGCGATCACGTTCGGCATCGTCTTTTCTAATTTCATGTCGAAAGGGGTTTTCATTTTCCAAGGCGGTACGGATACGATGATCAACCTCATGACGGCAGAGATGAAGGCCAACGGAGTCGATATCCGCCGCAACGTGCTCGTTGAGAAGGTACTCGTCGAAAAGGACGCCTCGGGTCGCCGGCGCGTCGTTGGCGTCAAGCTCCGCGGCACGCGTCTTGGCGAAGAGGCCGAAGTCGCCTGCGCCACTGTCGTCTCCAATGCTAATATCAAAGATACGGTTCTAAAGATGGGCGGAGAGGATGCCTTCGAGGCTCCGTTTCTGGAAGAAGCCCGCAAGGTCCGCGTGAACACCTCATCCTGCCAAGTCTACATGGGCGTACGCGAAGGCGAAAGCATCCCACCTATCGGTGACTTAGTGTTCACCTCCGAGGCCAAGCCGTTTTCGAGCCAGGAACTGATCGACTTTCATACGACCTCGCGCACCTATTCGGTCTACTATCCGGATACGCGTCCGCACACTAAGAAGCCGCGCTACGCGGTCGTCACGTCGATCAACCAGAAATGGGAAGATTGGGCGCACCTTTCCGATGGCGATTACCAGATGCACAAAGCGCGCGTGATCGAGGAGTCATTCCGCGGGCTGGAGAAATTCATCCCCGACATCCGGGCCAAGGTAGACCATGCCGAAGCGGCCACGCCACGTACGGTGAACCGTTACGTCCGCCATGTGGGCGGCACTTCCTTTGGCACCAAGTTCGAAGGGTTGAAGGTTTCGATGGCGTTGCCTGAACAGGTCGGCGGCTTCTACCATGCTGGTAGCGTCGGTATTATCATGTCGGGCTGGCTGGGTACGATTAATTACGGTGTGATTGTGTCCGCCAAGGCCGATGCCTATTTGCGCGAGCCGAATGCCGACCCGCTTGGCGACGCCGCGGCGAGCGTGGGAGTCTGACGGAAGGTGGAGTTGATCGCTTGACCCTTTGGCCAGAAGCCACCGTGCCTCAGCGACTATTGTAACGCGTGGTCCTGTCCGACGGCTTGACGGTCGGCCCGGAATCGTAAATCTCCGGACATGGCCAAAGACTCCCAAAACGAAGGCATCTTGAAGAAGCTCGAGCACGGGCTAGAATATTTTATCTTTGCCAGCCGCTGGGTGCAGGCGCCGATCTACATCGCACTAATCTTCGCCGCGATCGCCTACGCGTGGAAGAGCCTGCAGGAGCTACTTCACCTGCTGCAAGGCTTCGCCACCGCTACCGAGAGCAGCATTATGCTCGGCATTCTCTCGCTCGTGGACATCTCGATGGTGGCCAATCTCGTCAACATGGTCGTCGTCGGTGGCTACGTCACCTTTGTCTCGCGCATCGATTTTGGCGACAACGGCGACCGCCCCGATTGGCTTGACCACATTAACGCCAATACCCTTAAGGTGAAGCTCGCCGGTAGCCTCGCGAGCATCTCGGCCATCCATCTGCTCAAGAGCTTCATCGACATCACCGCCGCCGCCGGCGACAAGCCGCTTACGCCCGCCCACGAGAAGGTGATCTTCTGGCAGGCCATCATTCATGGCGTGTTTCTCGCTTCGATGATCCTCTTCGCTTGGGGCGAGAAGATGCAGCGACACGATAATCACTGAGCCTTCGGCGCGAGGTCGCTGACCCAGCCGACGAGGTAGCGCTGCAGGTGGGCGGACCACCCGTAGTGGATTCGTAGGCGCGCTCCGGCGGGGTTCGGCTTGGAGTCGATCGTCGCATTCAGGCGTATCTTGTGCCCGCCGTGAAATGCGAGCATGGCCGCCTTGCCCGTGAGGGCTTGGCGCGTCGGGTGCCGCAGGTGTGGCGGGATTTCTTCGCCGTCGTAGGCGCTGCCGATACCGCCCTCCATTCGGACCATGCGCATGAAGTCTAGCGCGTGCATGGCCGAGTGGATGTGCTCGAAGCAGTCGAAGTCGCAGGCCATTCCGGCGTCGACCGCTGACTCGAGGATGACGTGGTCCGCCATGCTGGGCATCCGCGCAGCCCAAGCGAGGAAGTGACCGACGTTCGGCGGATGACCCGCCACGGAATGGCCCATCAGCTCGTGCCGCGGCCGGCGCACTTTGGTTTCGATGAGTTCCACGCCGAAGTTGGCGACGACCGCCTGTACGACCGCTTTATCCGCCGTGCGGAAGTCGAACGTGACCTCGGTAGTGTTGACCGTGAAGGCGGCGAGCGCCGTTAGGTTGACGGTCAGACCGACGTGGATATCGCCGTGCAACTCCGGGCCGCTGAGGCGGACGGACTCCTTGACGGAGGGCACGACGAAGAGCGTGGGAAGCGAGCCGTCTTCGCAGATTAGCCCCTCGAGGCGGGTACGGATGTTCTCTGGAGTAAGGAGGGTTTTAAAAATGCGGCGGAGGAGCGGGTG
>QYQK01000128.1 GCA_007280935.1 Opitutales bacterium | reverse complement strand
GTGACGGCCACCGGGGAATCAGCCCCTCGGGAATCAGCATTTCAGCCATCGGGGTCCTGCGGCCGGCTCCCGAACGGCCGGCTCCCGAACGGCCGGAGCCTGAACTCCCGGAGCCCGTGCCCATTGCATCTCCCCAGCACACCATCCGGTCTCCCTTTGAGTTGGTCTTTGCTCCCATGCCCACGTGTCACCGTGTCAACTTGCCCCCGCGCGACAGTGTCGCGTCCGTTCGCAGAGAAATCATCGATTCGCCGGGCAAGTCATCCGACCCAATGACATCTATCCGCCCACGGACGCCGCGCAGTGGCGCCCCTACCCAAGGCACGCCCGCCACCTGAAACGGATGTATCCACCTTTGCACCGGCCGCAGGCCGATTTGCACTTTTGCACTTCAGGCCCCCTCGCGGCCCCGCCGCGCCTTTCTTTAAGATGGAACTCCCCCCACCCCTTATGGTCACATCACGTATGCTTCGACACCCCCAGCTTGCGGCAGCCTTCTTGGCTGCGCTTATTGCCCTATCCCCCCTTCACGCCGAAACCCAATGGATCTGGGCGAAGAAGAATGGCATCCCCAAGCAAGAGGTCTGGGCCCGCGCATCTTTCGACCTCAAGGATGTCCCGACCAAAGCCACCCTGCTCGCCTCCGCCGATAACCACTGCGTGGTCTGGCTCAACGGCAAGAAACTCGGCGGCTCCGACGAATGGGCCCATGCCTTTAGTGCCGAAGTCGGCGGCGATTTGAAAGTTGGTCATAATATCATCTCCGTGCTGGCAAGAAATGATGGAGGTGGTGCGGCCCTCTCCTTCCGTATCAGTGACGGTAAAACGGTCCTCATCGAATCAACCGAAGCCGCGAAGATTACAGATCAGAAACCGGCCGCAGGATGGGAAGTTGCCAGTTTCGATGATTCGAAATGGGAAATCGCTACGGTCTTGAAGAAGATGGGCTCCGCTCCTTGGGGCGATGTGTTTGGCGGGGGCAAGGCCGCAGCCAAAAAGGCCGTAGCCAAAAAAGACGGCAAGCGCACCCCGGTGACCACGGTCTCCGAACCTGATGCTCTTATTCTCCAGCCTGGATTCAAAGCCGACCTCGTCTATACCGTGCCCCGCGATCTCCAAGGATCCTGGGTTAGCCTGGCCGTTTCACCCGAAGGCGACCTGGTCGCCGGCGACCAAGGCGGCGTCCTCTGGCACGTCTCGCTGAAAGATCCGGCCAAGCCCATCGTCACTAAAATCGACACTAAATTCATCGGCTGCCACGGCCTGCTCTTTGCCCATGGCGCACTTTACGCATGCACCAGCGAAAAGGGCAAAGGCGACATCTGGCGCATCCGCGATACCAAGGGCGACGGTTCTTACGCCGAACAGACGATGCTTCGCTCCCTCAAGGGCGCCGGTGAACACGGCCCGCACCAACTCGTTCTCGACCGCGATGGCTCCATTCTGGTCTTCGGCGGTAACCATACGAAACTTCCCGACGACGAAGTTGTCGGAGCCGCCGCAAAACATTACGACGAAGACGATCTGCTGAAGAAATTCGAGGACCCCAATGGCCACGCTGCCGGCATCAAGGCCGTTGGAGGCTGGATCGCTCGCATGGATAAAGACGGGAAAGACTGGATTCGCGTCACGACCTGTTTCCGCAATCCGTATGACGGTGCGGTCGCCCCGGACGGCGATATTTTCTCTTACGACTCGGATATGGAATGGGACATGGGGTCGCCTTGGTATCGCCCAACCCGCATCAACCTCTGCACGCCTGGAGGCGAGCTCGGCTGGCGCTCTGGCTCCGGCAATAACCCGCTCGCACTCGTCGACTCCCAGCCTTCGCTGGTCGACATCGGCCCAGGCAGCCCGACAGGTTGCACGATGGGCACAGGCGCTAAATTCCCCGCCGCCTATCAACATGCGTTCTTCGCCTGCGATTGGACTTACGCCACGCTCTACGCCATTCACCTCGTACCAGAGGGCGGCGCGTGGAAGGCTCGCAAGGAAGTCTTCGCCGCCGGCCGGCCCTTCTCCGTGACCGACGCCGTCATCCGCCCGCAAGATGGCCATATGTATGTGACCATCGGCGGTCGTGGCGGACAAGCTGCGCTCTATCGCATCCGCTACGAAGGCAAGGAATCCACCGCGCCCGTGGCATGGTTCGATGCCACCCCGGAACAGAAACTCCGGCGCGAACTCGAGGCCATGCGCAATGTCGCTCCTTCCGCGGCGTCGCTCGAGAAAGCCTGGCCGCTCATGGGCCACGCCGACCGCTGGGTGCGCTTTGCCGCACGCATCTCCGTCGAACATCAGCCCGTTGATAGCTGGCGCTCCCGCGTCAAGGCCGACGCCAATCCAGACCTCGCACTCAACGCCGCCGTAGCACTCGCCCGATGTGGCACTAAGGAAGATCTTAATGCCATCTTGGCGGCGGTGGAGTGCACCGCGAAAGCCAAAGACTTACGCCTACAACAAGACCGCCTTCGCGTCCTACAAGTCGCCTTCTCGCGTCACGGTCAACCCGATGCCGCTACGGCGGTAAAACTCGGCAAAGAATTCGCCCGTCGCCTGCCTTCGGGAGATAACTCGCTCGACCGTCAGTTGGCACTGGTCTCCATCTTCCTCGGCGAACCCACCGCGCCTGCTCGCGTCCTCTATGCGATGAAGATTGCTCAGGCCGGCCCAGCCGTCATCGCCGATCCAGAAATCATCGCCCGCAGCCCCGGTTATTCGACTGCGGTACGCGCATCCATGGCGGTCACGCCTGCCTCCACCCGCATCGGGCTAGCCATCTACCTGGCCCGGGCCACCCATGGCTGGACGCCGGAACTCCGTAAGCAATTCTTCAGCTACCTCGATGAACTCGGCCAGGCCGAAGGCGGTCATTCACTGAAAGGTTTCGTTCGCAACATCCGCAAAGAAGCGCTCGCCGAAGCGCCGGAAGCCGAACGCGCCGAACTGGAAAAGATCGCCCCGACCACCGCACGAAAGCCGGCCGCACCGATTCCGACCGCCGCCGGCCCTGGCCGCCTTTGGACCCACGCTGAAGCGCTTAAGGCCTGGGATGGCGCCAAAGCCAGCAAGTCACTTGATTTCGAAAACGGTCAGAAAATGTTCTCCGCTGCCCTTTGTTCGCAATGCCACCGCGTCGGCGCAAATGGCGGAGCCCAAGGCCCCGACCTCAGCGGCGTCGGCTCGCGTATGGCTCCGGCCGATATTTTGACGAGCGTCATCGACCCCAGCGTCGTCGTTTCGGATCAGTATAGCAACTCGGTCATCACGCGCGTCGATAGCGGAAAAATCATCGGGCGCATTTTAAATGAAGAAGGAGATAAGCTTCAGCTCGCCGTCAATCCCTTCGACCCCTCGGTCCAGATTTCGATCAACCGATCGGACATTCAGGCCATCGATCGCTCGAACGTCAGCCCCATGCCCGTCGGGCTCATCAACTCCTTGAATGCCGCAGAAGTGGCCGACCTCATGGCCTACCTCATCTCCGGCGCCAATCCGAAGGATAAGATGTACGCGAAGTAAGCGCGAGCTCATGGGTAGGGACAGCACCACGTGCTGTCCCATGAGGGCGGCCTCGGCCGCCCTTTTTTGTGCCCATAGATTAAGACCGAATCGGGTGACAGATGACTGCCATCGGGACATCGGGCGTTCGGGCGTTCGGGTGTCGGCCTTTCGGCCACCGGCCGCCGGCTTCGGGTTCCCGCGGCTGACTTCCGCACAGCCGAAGCCTGAACTCCCGGAGCCCGTGCCCGTCACCTTAGAATGATTTGCCTAATCCTGGCAGAGTCGAGACCGCGTCACGACATAGCCTACCTTTGACGCTTCAGAGGGCGGAAATACCCCCTGTTCCGAAGGCGCCAACCCGCCCCAGAGCGTTTAATTCTTGCCCGCCCGCCATCCAGAGACTTCCTCAAGAGTCCTGGATAGGAGGGGTGGCAGAGTGGTCGATTGCGTCTGATTCGAAATCAGATGAACCGCAAGGTTCCGGGGGTTCGAATCCCTTCCCCTCCGCCAGGACACTTTACTCAACCCCAAACAAAAGAGTCATAATGGCCTCCTTAAAATGCAGCCCCGTGAAATTCCTTCGGTTCCTCTGCCTGCAGGCGGCCATGGCGGTCGCCGCGGCCGGAACCTTGGTCGCCGCCGATGAAGCCCGGCAGAAGGCAGCCGAGTATCAAAGTAAGGGGTACAACGTCCTGTTCATCGCCGTCGACGATATGAACGACTGGGTGGGCTGCATGGGAGGCAACCCCCAGGCGATCACCCCGCACATGGACAAATTGGCTAAGGAAAAAGGCGTCGTCCTGAACAAGGCCTATTGCCCCTCCACGGTCTGCTGCCCGAGTCGTTCGGCCATCCTGACCGGCAAGCAGCCAGCTTCGACTGGCGTCTACGGTAATCGGCAGAACCTGAAGAACGCCCCGAAGGCGAAGGATGTCGTGACGCTGCCGGAATACTTCGCCCAGCATGGCTATTACACCCTCTCCACGGGGAAAATCTTCCATAAGCACCCGACCGCGAAAGGGATGGACGAAGGACAGTGGGCGTTCAAAGAGTTCGTGGACGCCGGCGGCAACAACGGCGGCATGCTCTGGACAGAATCTCCCGCCGCCCTGAAGGAATCGGCAAGCGAGAAGGCCACGAAAGAAAAAGGTGAAGAATTTCGGTGGGGAGCGGTCGCCGCTCCCATCGAACAGACCAAAGATTATGTCTCCAGCAAATGGGCCGCCGATCAACTCAAGCGCGACTTCGACGGCAAGCCGTTTTTCCTGGCCCTCGGCATCTCCAAGCCTCATTTGCCCTGGGAAGTCCCGCAGCAATTTTTTGACCTCTATCCCTTGGATAAATTCAAGACCGTCGAGATCTTCCGCGACGACTTGAAGGACATCACGAACAAGGCGGGCAAGGAGCTGTTCTCGGCTGATCCGCGCTTCCTGGCCGCCGACAAGGCGAACCTGCACAAGCAGGCCCAGCGTGCCTACCTCGCGAACATTAGTTACGCCGACCACTGCCTCGGCGTCGTCCTCGACGCCCTGGCCAAGAGCAAATACGCCGACAATACTATCATCATGATCTGGGGCGACCATGGCTGGCACCTCAGCGAGAAACTCAAGTACGGCAAGACCGACCTCTGGGAAGAGTCGGACCGCGTTCCCTTCATCGTGAGCGTGCCGGGCGTGACCAAGGCTGGCCAGAAGAGCGAGGCGGTAGTCAACCTGCTCGACATGTACCCGACACTGATTGAGCTTTGCGGTCTTCCCGCCAACCCCGAAAACGAGGGGCGCAGTTTCGCGCCCGTGCTGAAGGATCCGACCCTGGCTTGGAACCACCCCACGCTGACGACTTACAACTGCGGGAACCATTCCGTCACGGCCGATACCGCTTCACTTATTACGGCGCGAAAGGCGGCGCCGAGGAACTGTACGACCATTCGACCGACCCGCTCGAGCATCGGAACTTGGCCGCCCAGCCGGAATATAACCAGCCGGAATATAAGGAGATCGTCGAGCGACTGCGCCTGGTGATGCCGAAGCACGATGAACCGGATTCGCCGGTCAATAATCTGAGCCCCGAAGAGAAAAAGGAGATGGCGAAAAGTGGGCGGAAGGGAAAAAAGGCGGAGGCGAATGCCGTTAAATAAAGCCTCCACGTTGGCCGGCGGCGATGCCTCCGCTCGATCCCAGACGCATTCGCCTCTTTCTCGGACCAGCGCGCGCTTCGTCACAGCCCTCTGCCTGCTCCTACTGTCCGCGCTCGGACTGTATGCCGCGGATCGCCCAAACATCCTCTTCATCCTCGGCGACAACTGGCGCTCCCCCCACGCCGGCGTCCTCGGCGATCCGCACGCGCGCACGCCGGCCTTTGATCGGATCGCCAAGGAAGGCGTGCTCTTCACGCACACGTTCAACCCCGCGCCGTCTTGTTCTCCCTGTCGCTCCAGCTTGCTTACGGGCCGGGCGATCCACGAACTCGGCGAACGCGCTTCGCTCTGGAGCAGCTTCCCGCAAGACACGCCAGTGGTTACGCAGTTGCTTCGCGACTCGGGCTATGCGATTGGCTACCAAGGGAAACCCTGGGCTCCCGGCAATGCCGAGATCTCGGGCTGGAAAGAAAACCCGGTCGGGCCGAAGTTCTCCGGGCTCGACGCTTTCCTGAAGGCCCGCCGTCTGGGGCAGCCGTTCTTCTTCTGGCTCGGCAACACCGACACGGCGACGAAAGCCGGCAAGCGACCCTATCTCGATGACGCGAAGCAGGCCGGTATCGATCCGGCGAAACTCCCGATCCCCCCTGAGTTGCCTGATTGCGAAGAGGTCCGGCTCGACCTACTCAACTATTATGGCGGCATCATCCGCATGGACCTCGAAGCGGCCGCCGCGCTCGCTACCCTGGAGGCCTCAGGCGAACTCGAACGGACGCTGATTGTCTATTGTTCCGACAATGGCTGGCAGATGCCTCGCGGCCTCGGCAACTGCTATGACCAAGGATCGCGCGTCCCGCTCGCGATTCGCTGGGGCAAAGAAGTCAAGGCTGGCCTGAAGGTCGATGCGTTCGTGAACCTCGGCGACCTCGCCCCGACCTTCCTCGAAGCCGCCGGCCTGACGCCGCCCAAGGTGATGACGATGCGAAGCCTGACGGGCTTGCTGCGCGGCGATTCAGCGACGAATCGCGACGCGGTCTTCATCGAGCGTGAACGCCACGCCGATGCTCGTCACGGCCACTTGAGCTACCCGATGCGCGCAGTGCGCACCCGCAACTTTCTCTACATCCGTAATCTCCGCCCGGACCGCTGGCCCGCCGGCGACCCCGATAATCTCTTCCTCCACGGCCGGCCCTTCGGCGATGTCGACACCATCGCGACAAAGGACTTTCTGCTGGCGCACCAGAACGACGACCTCGGCCGCCCTTTCTTCTCCCTTATCTTCGGCCAACGCCCACTCGAAGAACTCTACGACCTCCGCAAGGATCCACATCAGCTCACCAACGTCGCCGCCGACCCGAATTACTCCACCGACCTCGCGGCTCAGCGCGCACGCGTCGACGCCTGGATGCGCAAGACCCACGACCCTCGCCTTGATCTGACTTTCGACGCCTGGGACAAATTCCCCTACTACGGCAAAGCGCCGAAGTGAGGCGGGCGGGATGCGATTTTTCTAGGTTGGGGCAGCACCGCGTCCTGCCCTAACTACTCCTGCCTTTGGTAGGGACGTGATTGCCATCACGTCCGTTCGCCGACGGACATAAGTCATCATCGAGCCTAGCTAAGGCCTAATATAAAGGTGACAGGTGACGGCCAGCGGGACATCGGGCATTTAGGCATCTGCTTTTCAGCCACCGGCCGCCGGCTTCGGGTTCCCGTGCTGAATCCCTTCCTCTCCGCCAGGACACTTTACTCGGGCTAAGCTATCGTGTGGCTCGGACGGTACCTGGAACAGTTGAACCCGTAGCGCCTTGCACGACCATCGGCTTACCGATGGTGAGTTCATCGGCGTCAGGCGGAGGAGTGCCGCCGCTCCGCAACCATTCGACCATCTTGGATTGTCCACCCGAAGCGGCCACGCAGCGGGCAAAGATCGGCTGCGGCTCAATCTCCGTGGAGAAGAGGTAAAGTCGTGGTCCTCGGCCGGATTTCGCCGCCGCGAACGCATTGACCAGTTCGTCTTCCCAATGCTTCTCGGCGGGCTTCCGGTCGTCGGTCGGCAGACGAGAGCGGACGCTGTCACAGTAGATAATCGTGGCATCTCGCGTGGAGTAGCTAGTGGACTTGTCGCCCTTCGGGCTGCGATATTGGGTCACGCCGTCCTGGAAGTCGGAAAAGATCACTAAGCCGTCGTAAGCGCGCTCATTGCGCATGATGTCAATCCACGCGCCCACGCAGCCCGTCTTGAAATTGTCATCGTATTGCTTGAAGATACGCTTGCCGTTAGCGGTGAGCTTTTCCGGGTCCGTGGTCTTGGCAGGGGGCGCGCCGGTCCGGCCGGTCGTGCCTTTGTAGCGGGAACCGCCGATAATCACGTCATCCTTCACATTGGTCCACACTCCGGAATACATGAAGATGTCCGCCGATGGGAACTGCTTACGGATTTCGGATTCCACTCGATCAAGATAACGGGCCATCGACTTCGAGGCGTCCATGAAGACTGCCACTTTAGTCGCGACGATATGGGCGCCCATCACGGGCTTGCCGACGAAATTACGCGTACCGCCGACGCCCAGGCCCTTGCCGGAACCGATGCCCCCACCCGAACCCCCGCCAAAGCCCTTCGAGGATGTACCCGAAAGTTTAGAAGACAGGGCATCAGGCATCACCGCACTCACCCGCAAGTCAGGTAAAGCGATTTTAGCGTCGGTGCTTTTGGTGGTAATCCGAGCGACTTTTTTCGCGTGCGTCTTTTCTTTCTTCGCCTGCAAGTTGTGTTCGACAATCTTGGCCCGCTCGCCAGCCGCCCCGCCGCCTGCCCCGGTGGCGATGTATGTAGCCTGGCCCGCCGCTTTATCCGTGAAGGCAGAAATCACCCAGAGGAAGGCGACAATCAGTAGGAAGAAATGGATGGCGACGGAAATGATCAACCCCCGGCTGCTGATTACTCGGGTCAGCCAATAGCGCAAAGTCCCGGCCACGCCCAGTTTCCGCAATGGAGGGCGGGCGGGCTCGTCCGTTGGACGGGCTCGTAACAGGCTATTTTCTTCGACACTCATCGCGGAGTAATCGACTTTTGCAGGGTGGCCAAAACCCACAATCTCCATAGCCAGTCGATGCCAAACCGTCACCTGCCCGTAACTTATGAAACGCTTACTTTATCCTTTGCTTGGAATTACCCGCAAACTCGTTGGTGCGACCCGATCGCGCGCAGAGATTAAACCGCCGAGACTAAGTAGCAGCGCGCGGACGAACCGGCGGCGCCCTTCTTTAATCTTCCGGCCGTTTTATCAATCTTGACGGTCCGCCGCATCGTTCGGATTTGGCTCCACAATCACGACTTGGCAGTTCCATCCCAGTTCTTTTAGAACGCGCTGCAACGCTGCCAACGTCGCGTAATCGGGAGCGGTCGCCGCGACATAGGTATCATTCCCCGGACAAGCGCCGTCGTAAAAATTAATCGATCCGACTTCGCTGACGTCAGCGAGGCTTACCTGAGTTCCTTGTTCGTCAAGCGCATCAAAGAGCCCCTGCAGATAGGGCACGGCCTGAGCGCCTGGGCAGCTCTGACGATACCAGTCGAGCTCGTGCTCTTCTTCCCGCTCGCGCCGCTCTGAGGCACGCTCCTCGTCCCATTCCTCGCGGGCGGCTTCAAGTCTCTCCTTAAAATCTACCGCCGATTCGTCGTCATCCTGCTCATGCTCCGATTCGTCAAAGGATTCATCATCGTCATCTTCGAACTTCGGAACCTCATCATATTTCGTGCCATTTAGGCAGAGCTCAAAGTAGCCTGCCCCTTCGATCCAGAAGGCATTCAGAACCTGAGTGCCCTTTTTTCTCTTTTTTCCCGACACGTCGGGCAACTGCTTACCGTCCGTCGCCACTTTCGTCTCCGCCACCCGCTTAAGCCAGTCATCGGCGAAGAGGGCCAGACCGCCCAGGGTGAGGGATTTCAGGAATTCGCGTCGGTCGTAACTCATAGTAGAATTATTCTACTATCTAAACCCCGTTTGTCTAGGGGGTCACTTGTCATAGTCTGACATAGTGGCACCCGGATCTGCCGCCCCCCGCAGTAGGGTAAAGTATTACCAGCCTACCGCCCGGCCTTCGCGCGAACGCGGATCGTGGGAGCCGATGAATGGACCGCTGGCCTCAGGCTGGCCGACCGCTTGAGTCGAACCGATGAATTCAACTTCGTTAAGCACATGGCCACGCCGGCGGAGGTCGGCCTTGATCGCTTCTGGCATAGCCTTCTCGATGCGAAGTTCATCCGGACTCCACTGCTGATGGAAACGTGGACGGGCCAAAGCCTGCGCCGGAGTTTCACCTTCATCTAAGATATGCAGAATCGATAGTAACGTCTGTGAAATGATTGTTGGGCCGCCAGCCGCACCGATGGCCAAGATTGGACGCTGCCCTTCGAAGACGATCGTGGGCGACATGCTGGAGAGGGGCCGCTTACCTGGCGCCGGCAGATTGGCCTCGGCTCCGACCAGACCAAAGGCGTTGGGCGCGCCAGGCTCGGCGGCGAAATCGTCCATTTCATTATTCAACACGACGCCCATTCCTGGCACGACGACTTTAGAGCCGTAGGAAGTATTGATGGTCGAAGTGCACGCTACCCAATTGCCCGCCGCATCGGCCGACGAAAAATGCGTGGTGTGTTTTTCAAAGACATGCTCGTCCGCACGCGGCGGAGTGCCGTGATCTTTGACCGGCGTGACCTTGGTGACATCAATCTTAGCAGCGAGCGACCGGCCGTATTCTTTGTCCACCAGCCCGCGCGGCACCTTGGTGAACGCGGGATCGCCCAGCCAGAAGGCCCGATCAGCAAAGGCGAGCTTCATGGCCTCGGCGACGGTATGCGTAAAATCCTCCGGCTTCCCCGCACCCTTGGCCTCGAGGATATTCAGAATTTGCGCGACGTGCACGCCTCCGGAGCTGGGCGGAGGCATACCGACGATGCGGTGCCCATGATAAGTCGTCTCCAGCGGGGTCCGGCGCTTAATCGCATACGCCGCGAAATCTGCCTCCGTGACGAGTCCGCCGTTCGCCCGCATCCATTGCGCGACGGCTTGCGCAAACTCACCGCGATAAAACCAATCTGGTCCGCCAGCACCGAGCGCACGCAACGCTTTCGCCAAGTCGGGCTGCTTGTGCATTTCGCCTTCTTGCAGAGGCGTCCCATCGGCATGCAGGAAAATGGCGCGGGAGGACGGAAACTTAGCGAGATCACCGGCGACACTCGCCAGCCGCGATGCATAAGCGCGTGGCACCGGAAAGCCCTGCTCGGCGATCTTTGCCGCCGCTTCGCAATGGTAACTCCACGGTAATTTTCCGTAACGCGTCACGGCCTCGTAGAACACGGCCACCTGCCCTGGCACCGCCACCGCAAGGGCGCCCGTGCGACTGAGTTCTGGTACGGCATGACCGTTGCGGACAAACATATCGGCGGTCGCCGCCGCCGGGGCGGTCTCCCTTCCATCGAGGGCGACGATTTCACCATCCGGCCGTCGGATCAGCATGAAGCAACCGCCGCCGATACCGGAATTATGACTGTCGACGACGCCCAGCATCAAGCCTGTCACCACGGCCGCGTCAACCGCGTTGCCACCCTGCCGCATCGCCTCGACCCCGGCCTCGCTTGCCAGGTGATGCACCGCGGCGACCATGCCTTGGCGGTATTCTTCTCCGTGCGCCGTAATCGTCGCAAGGAATAGCCATAGTCCAGCGGTAAAGGATTTTGGCTTCATGCTTGGTTACTAAACAAAAAACCTCCGGACGTTCAGGCAATGATTTCTTTGATGATCCGCGTGGGCTCGACGCCGGTCAGACGCTGGTCCAAGCCCTGGTAGCGGAAGCTCAGTTTTTCGTGATCAAGCCCGAGCTGATGGAAAAGCGTGGCATGCACGTCGCGAACCTCGACAGGATTTTCGGCGATGTTGTATCCGGTCTCATCCGTGGCGCCATATTGTACGCCGGGCTTAAGGCCTCCTCCGGCCATCCAGATTGTGAACGCATCCTTATGGTGGTCACGCCCGCAGCCTTCCGCGCTCTCGTTGCCTTGCAACATTGGCGTGCGACCGAACTCGCCGGCACAGACCACTAACGTCTGGTCGAGCAACCCGCGTTGCTTAAGGTCGCGGATCAATCCCGCCAACGCCTGATCCACCGTCTTGCAACTGGCCCGTAAGCGTCGATTCTGGCTCGCATGGCTGTCCCAATCGGCATTGAAAAGTTCGACGAAGCGGACGCCGGACTCCACCAAGCGGCGGGCATAGAGGCACTGCCGCGCGAAATCTCCTTCGCCGTAAAGTTTTTTGACCGACTCCGGCTCGCTCTTCAAGTCCATAAGGCCGGGGACGCTCGACTGCATCCGGAAGGCCATTTCGTATTGGCTGATTTTGGTCAGGATTTCCGGATCGCGGAGTTCGCCGTGTTTTTCCTGATTAAGCGCGTTAACGCCATCCAGCACGCGTCGCCGACGCGCTGCATCGACCCCGGTCGGATTGTTTAGAAATAAAACCGGTTCGCCGCTGCTCCGAAATTCGACGCCTTGATGCACGCTGGGCAAGAAACCACTACCCCACAGGTTCGAGCCAGCTCCCGGCGAATTGCCCGTCAGGAAGACGACATAGCTCGGCAGGTCGTGGTTCTCGCTGCCCAGACCGTAATCAGCCCATGAACCCAACCCCGGATAGCCAGGACGGTTCTGCCCCGTATGAAAAAGCAGTTGAGCCGGAGCGTGATTAAACTCCTTGGTGTGCATCGAACGGATGAACGTCAGGTCGTCGGCCACGCCGGCGAGGTTAGGTAGCAATTCGCTCATCCATGCGCCCGACTGGCCGCGTTGCTTGAATTCGTAAGGCGTCCCCAGGAGCTTTGGATGACCGCGCAAGAAACTAAAGCGCTTGCCTTCAAAAAAGGACAACGGGGCGGGCTGCCGGTCGAGTTTTTGCAGGGCCGGCTTGTAATCATATAAATCGAGCTGGGAGGGCGCACCTACGAGATGGACGAAGATCACGCTCTTCGCCTTCGGCGTGAAGTGCGGGCGCGGCGGCGTAGCGGCCAGCAGACGGCTGAAGGCCGTGGCGCCCAAGCCAAAACCAAGTCCGCCAAGAAAGGCACGTCGATGAAGAGGGGTAATCATGTCAGGTCTCAGCCGCGGTGGATGGTTTCGTAAAGGTTGAGGATTGTCGTGGCGACATCGACGAACCCTTCGGCTTCCTTGCCCGAGGCTTTGACCGCGGCATCAAAAACTTTCCGAAGCTGCTGCTGCTCGGATGCCGTTGGCTTTCGCGCCAACGCGGTGCGGAAAGCTTGCGCGATACGTTGGTCGACCGTCCCGGTAAATTCTCCGCTCATCCGTTGAGCGAAAGCGGCGGCCATTTCGACGTAAGCCTTGTCATTGAGCAGGGCGAGTGCCTGCAAAGGCGTACTACTCCGCCCACGACGCAGACTGCAGGTGGCGCGATCGGGAGCGTCGAAAATCGAGAACGAAGGATAATGCGCCGTCCGTCGCCATATGGTATAGATGCCGCGCCGGAACTGATCTCCGTCCGTAGATAATCTATATTTATTCAGCGAAGCCCCAGCGGTCGGTCTCCAAAAACCTTCTGGCTGCCAAGGGAAGACCGGCGGGCCACCCATCTTCGCATTCAGGAGTCCGCTGATGGCTAAGGCGTTATCCCGGATGGTCTCCGCGTCGAGTCGCTGCCCTGGGTGGCGCCAAAGCCAAACATCAGCGGGGTCGCGCACATCAGCACCCTCTCTGACGGCCGCACTCTGTCGATAAGTCGCCGACAGAACCATGCGGCGGATGGCTTGCTTCATCGACCAATGGTCTTCGGAGACAAAAGTGACCGCCAACCAATCAAGGAGTTCGGGGTGACTCGGCGGCGCACCCTGCGTGCCGAATTCTTCTAAGGTCGAGACAATACCTCGGCCGAACAATTCAGCCCAGAGGCGATTCACGGTAACGCGAGCCGTCAGCGGCTGCTCGGGCTGCACCAGCCATTGCGCCAGTCCGAGCCGATTCATCGGCGCCTGAGCCGGCCATGCGGGTAGCACCGACGGGACGCCGCCCGAAACTTTTTCGCCGTTGGTCAGGAAGTCTCCACGCTTGGCGACATAAGTCGGACGTGGCTCGGACATTTCTTGCATGACACGCGTGCTGGCCGGCTGAACACGGAGCAATAAGGCATGACTGGCGGCCACGGGTGCCCAGAGGGTTTGAATCTCTTTGTCCGTCCGGAATGCACCCTTCACGACCGTCTGATAGGTATCGAAAGTACGTTCGGATGGATCTAACTCCAACTCGGCCTGCGTCGCCTCAGGCAGCAGGCCAAACCTCTTGGCATTAGCCATAAGGGCTACCCACTTCGGCTCCAGGACCGTAAGCAAGGCAGCTTCTTTCTTTTTATAAGCCTGCTCAAGAACTTCATATCGCTTCTTCGTCGCATCATCCATCGGCAAACTGACCGTGGGCCCGATCGGCACCATGGCGGACATCCCCATCTTCGAGCCCAGTTGTCGGCTCTCGATTGGCGTCTGGTTGAATAGCGCGAAGACCCGGTAATATTCCACGATCGAAATCGGGTCATACTTATGGTTGTGGCATTGAGCGCAGCCCAACGTGGTACCGAGCCAGACGGCTCCGAGGGTATTCACGCGGTCGACGACCTGTTTATAGTGATCTTCGATCGGATCCGTCCCCGCTTCGATGTTGAGCGTCGTGTTCCGCTGGAAGCCGGTCGCGATTTTTTGCGCGAGCGTCGGGGACGGCAGTAAGTCGCCGGCGAGTTGCTCGACCGTGAAGCGATCGAATGGCATATCTTTATTAAGCGCGTCGATCACCCAGTCGCGCCAGGGCCAAAGGGAGCGCTCCGCGTCGCGCTGGTAACCTTCGGAGTCCGCATAGCGGGCCGCATCCAGCCAAGGGCGGGCCCAGCGTTCGCCGAAACTCGGGCTCGCCAAGAACTGGTCGACCAGTCGGGCATAGTTGGCGTCGGAGGGGTCGGCCAGAAATGCGTCGACCTGCGGGACCTTAGGCGGGAGCCCCGTGAGGTCGAGCGCGACCCGGCGCAATTGCACGGCTGGATCGGCATCGGGGCCACGCGTCAATTTTTCCGCAGAAAGTTTGGCGTCGATGAAGGCATCGATGGCATTGCGGGCGCCCTTACCGCTCTGTGCCGGCACCTTGGGTAAGCGAGGCGCGACATAGGCCCAGTGCGGGGTAGGCCGCCAACCATCGTCCGGCCACACCGCGCCCTCGGCGACCCATTGCTTAAGCATTGCGATTTGGCCAGGCGTCAAGGCATTGCCCTTAGGTGGCATCCGCCGTTTCTTATCGGTGGCGGTGATGACGTGGATCAACAACGACTCTCCGGTGGCTCCAGGCGTCAGGATCGCCTCACCACTATCTCCCGGCCGATGAGCGCCGAAATAAGATGCCAGCACGACGCCGCCTTTCTTCTCTTCGGCGCTATGACAGTCGAGACAGCGGTCCTCGAAGATAGGTTTGATTTCTTTGGCGAAATCTACGGCTGCCCACGTCGAAAGCCGGGCAAACAACACCAACAGAAGAATGGCATGACGGGGTAGCACGCGGGGATGCTCTATTTGTCGCATCCAACCGAAGGATTGCAAGACGTCAGCCCCGATTCCCTTAACCAAGGGCCGTCGTCAGCAAAGGCGGGAGTGTAGTTCCGTCTTCCGGCCCCTTAGGTTTCGGCGGATTTACACCAGTCTACCCATACGCGTCGCATCAAGGCTTCGAAACCTCGGGCAAATTTAACCCCATCGCAAAGCGGCGAGCCGGCCACGGCCTCACGCATGCCTGCCCGCAGTTTCGCGAGATGCGGTAGATCGCCGGCAAGCTTCGCGGCGATATCGACATACGCTTCTGGCGTTAAGGCAATCGTCTCGGTCAAGCCAGCGGCCGAAAGATGCGTCAACGAATGACGGCTGGCAAAACGCTCGCCCGGGCAGGTAATCACGGGTACGCCCATCCAAATGGCCTCGCAAGTGGTCAACCCTCCGTTGTAAGCCAAAGGGTCAAGCGCGACATCAATTTTTCCATAAGCGGCAAGAACTTCAGACTGAGAGGCCCAGCCCTCGATAATGATCCGATCCTCCGAAATTCCGTGGGAAGCAAAGCTGGCAAGATAATGGGCCTTGATCTTCGCAGACTCGAAGCCGCGATTCTTGAGCATGAGTTTTGCGTTCGGGACGCGCTGGAGAATCTTAGCCCAAAGCGCGATCGTCTGTGGACCGGTTTTGGCTAAGATATTAAAACTACCGAAAGTGATGAAGCCGTTCGTGGCGGCCGGCAATGAACTCACCTCAGGGGCCTCGGCGGGAGGATCGAAACAAATATACCCATGTGGCATCCGCAGGATTTTTTCGGCGTAACCCGCTTCGGCTCCCGGCGGGACTTCATGGGAGTCAGCCAGCAAATAGTCTATGGCTGGCACCCCAGTCGTCCCCACATAATCCATCCATGTGATTTGCAACGGCGCCGCACGGCACGCAAAGACCTCCAGTCGATTCCCCGGCGTCCATCCGGCGAGGTCGAACAAGATATCAACCTCATCCTCGCGAACTAACCGGCTTAATTCATCCGCCGTCATGGCGGCAACTTCACGCCAGCGGGCCGAAGCGGCTTCAAGTCGACGCGTCATGGCATCAGGCATCAAGGTGTCACTATAGCAGATGACCTCGAAGGCTTCGGTTGAGATGTTTTCGAGAAGCCTAACCAGGAAATGCCCTACCGGATGAAAACAGAAATTCGGCGAAACAAACCCCACCCGTAGGCGACGAGAAGGGGCCCGGTTGTTGGGGAAGCCAGACTTGGGCGATGATTCAGACGTGAAGGAGGCGCCGATAGCACGATGCGTCACTAGTAGTTCTCGCTGTGACAGTCCTTCCTGATACTGTGACGCAATCAGAAGGTTAGCCTGTATGACCTGCCGAGAGTCTGGCGTGAGCTTGCCCTCGAGAGTATGGCGGTAACTTCGGATGGCCTCATCAACTCGTCCGGAATCCTTCCATAGTCCCGCAAGGTTATTTTGCGCCCAAGCAAAATGCGGACTGAGCGCCAAGGCGCGCAGGAGGCACTGTTCCGCTTCGTCCCATCTGTTCATCTTTAGGAGTAAGCCGCCAAGGTCATTGAGCGCCCTAAGATGCGAGGAGTCCAATGCGATGGCCCGCTGATAAGCCTCGATGGCCTGATTGCTTTCGCCGCCATCCCTAAGGACAGTGGCGAGATTATAGCTGAGGTCGGCCCGGGCTGGCGCCAAGCCTACGGCTTGATGAGCGAAACTCGAAGCTTCAGCAAACTGCCGGAGCCGACCCAGTTCGACGCCCAGGTTACTCAAAGCTTCCGCATAATTCGGCATCAGCTCGACCGCCTTTCGGTAATGTCCGATCGCCTCCGCCCGTCGGCCTTTACCGGCCAAGATGATCCCAAGATTGTTGTGGGCCGAAGCTGCATCTGGAAAACGTTCTATCTCTGCTTGAAAAGCCGCCGCCGCTTCGTCCCGACGATCCAATGCCAACAGCGCATAACCGAGATTAAACCGATAATTCGGAGATTCTGGATTAACTTGAATTGCTCGATTAATCCGCTCGATGGCCGTTTCAAACTGCTGGTTTTGCGAGGCGATCACACCCAGAAGATGCCACGCGTCGGGATGGTTCGGCTCAACGGCAAGGACTTGCCGATAAATTGATTCCGCCGCCGCCGACCGGCCGGCGTGGTGATGGCCTAACGCCATCTCCATTGCCTGTGCCAGGGTGACTTCCATCCTTGAGTCTTAGTGAACGGCTCCAAGCCATCGCAATCCCGAACATCTCCATCGCAGGGCTAATGCCCGCACGGACATGCGTGCAGGCGCACTTATACGCACCTTCCCGCGATCATTAAGCCGTCTATTTCTTGGGCTTTGCGCCCTTATTACCCTTACCGCCGCCGCCGCGTTGTTCTTTGGCGTTAGGGTCAAAAGCCGGATTAGGCTGATCGGCCAGAAAAGCGCCGGTGTCCTTCTGCCAGGCGACCAGGAGTTTCTTGAGCTCTTCGACTTTGGCTGGCTCCGCCTTGGCCAGATCATGCGCTTCGCTCGGGTCTTTCTTTACGTTATATAATTCGAAAGTCGGACCAGCGAATTTTTCGATCAGTTTGTAATCGCCAGCGCGGAGCAAACTCATCGGTTCGCCTTTGCCGATATAGCACGGAAAGTGCCAATAGATAGCCGGGCGATTGAGTGCGGCGCCGGTGGTAACCTGCTTGAAGAGGCTGATGCCGTCCATGGGCTGATCCTTCGGTAACGGCACGTGCAGCGCCTCGTGGATGGTGGCTGCGAAGTCCATGCTCAACACCGGCTCGTCGTAGGTCTTGCCGGCAGGAATGACACCAGGCCAACGGATCGCGCCGGGGACGCGAAGTCCGCCTTCATAAAGGAGCCCCTTGCTGCCACGGAGAGGATTGACGACGTACGGCAGGCCGCCGTTGTCGGACGTGAAGATGACGAGCGTATCGTTATCGAGGTTGAGACGCTTGAGCGTCGCCATGATGCGGCCGACGCTGGCATCCGCGGCCTCGCAGGTCGCGGCATATTCGGGCGTGATGCCCTTATCGAGGCCGGCGGGAATCTTCTTCTTATACTTGGCGAGCAACTCCGGCTTCGGGTCGAACGGCTCGTGCACAGAGTGGTCAGGGAAATAGAGGAAGAAAGGCTTGTCCTTATTTTTCTCGATCCAGGCGACGGCGTCGTCGCAGAGTGCGTCAGAGAGGTATTTGCCCTTTTCGTTGCGGTAGGCGTCTTTTTCGAAATCGAAATCGTCCGGACGATGGTAGATATCAAAGCCCTGACCGGTCGGATTGCCAGGGGTGCCGTTCCGGCCGCGGCCAAGATTCCACATTCCGATGAGCGCCGTAGCGTAGCCCTTGGCCTTAAGCGATTCGGCGATCGTGACGGTCTTATCCGGGATCTCATCATTACCCTTTGTGGACATCACCTTCATGTGCACCTGGCCTGGGGCGTAGCGGTCGTCGACGACCGTATAGACGCCATGACGCGACGTGTATTGTCCCGTGAGGAGACATGCGCGGGTCGGCGCGCAATTCGGGGCGCTCGCGTAGCACTGCGAGAAGATCGCACCTTCGCGCGCAAGCTTATCGATGTTCGGCGTCTCGATGTATTTGTTGCCGACGAAGCCAGGATCTCGCCAGCCCATGTCATCGATGAGGATGAGGACGATGTTGGGCTGGCGGGCGGGCGCGATGGCAGCGGCGAGAAGACACAGTGCAAAGGTGCAAAGGTGCAAACCGGCGCGGAGCGCCTGTGCAAAAGTGGGGCGCGCAGAAGAGAGTATGGAGTATCGAGTATGGAGCTTGGGGAGAGGCATGGCGGTGGGTAATTTTCGGGTCTCGGGTCTCAGCGGTCGGGAATCAGGTGCAGGTTGTCGGGTTCAGGTACAGGTACAGGCAATCCCGAACCCGAACCTGGTGCTGAAGACCTGAACCAGAGACCTGACGGCTGAGACCTGGGACCTGAGAATGTTTTCTCTCATGCATTTTTCGCCTTCACTTCATACGCATGCGCGATCATGCCGTGCTTGGCTTCCTTGGTCTCGTCCTTCGGCAGGAACGAGCGGACGTATTCCACTTTCACGTTCGCAGGCGTGACGCTGACACGCATGTAGCCGGCGCTCGGCAACTTCTTGCCGGAGGCATAGCGATCTTCGTTATAGGCGATGTAGCCGTGGTCCGAAGGCATCGGCAATTCCTGATAGATGATCCCGTCCTTCTCCTGCTGGCAGTAGAGGTGGTCGTGACCTTGGAAAAAGATGCTGACCTTGTGCTTCACCATCAGCTGATGGATCGGCATTTCCCAGCCCGGTCGCTTTTCCTTGAAAGTACCTTCGCCTTTCTTGCCCTGACCGCCCCACTCGTAGAGATCGGCTTCATCGACGCCGCCGCGGCCGGAGCCGAGGACGTGGTGGGCGAAAACGAACTTATGCTTCGCCTTACTCGTCTCGAGGGTGTGCTTAAGCCATTTATACTGGGCATCGCCGATCGTGATGGCCCACCAGTCGCGGTTCTTCTTGTCGTCACCGCCCTTTTCGCCGCCCCCGGCCTTGCCGGCCTTGCCACCAAAGCCGCTGTCGACCAACGCCGGCGAGTGCCAATAATTATCCAGTAAGATGAAGAGCGCATCTCCCCACGCCCAGGAACAGTAACTCTTGAGCGCGCCGATGTCTTTGACCGGCTCGACGTGGCCTGTATAGATGCCTTCGTTGCCAGGGATAGGGTAAAGCTGATTGCGTGCCTTCTGGACGCCGACGGCGACGTCGTGGCGCTCGTCCTTCTGCGAGAAGTTGAAGAAGGAGGCTTGTTCGTGGTTGCCGTTCATCAGGAAAACCTGACCGACGGAGCCGACGAGACCAAGAAATGGCCGCTGCAGCAGGTAAGGGATGGCGCAATTGGCATCATTGATTGTACGGACGCGTTCGACCGAAAAATCGTCGCCGATGCAGATATGGAAGTCGGGCTTATCGGCGGCCGCGGTAACGAGCGTGCGCGCGTATAAATCCGGATGGCTCGATTGCGGCCGCTCAGGGTGAGAGTCGCCTTGGATCGTGAAGACGAAGGAAGAGCCCGGGGTGCGCTGCGTCGCAAAACGAGCTTCGGCGCGCTGCGTGAAACTACCGGCTCCTGGCTTGCGGTAGTTCAGTCGGTAAAAATATTCCGTGTTCGGAGCCAGGCCATCAATCACGATTTCCGTAGCCTTGCCGGCGGCGAGCATCGTCACCGCGGTCTTCTTCACGTACTTGCCCTTCGCCGTCCCGATTTCGAGAAAAGCTTCGGTCGCCTCTTTGGGTACTAAACTCGCCGTGATGGCTTTATCCGTGGCGCGACCAAAGATCAGTGAGACCTTCGCGAATTCAGCCAGGGACGCTGGTAACACATACTCGCCTTGGAACGTGGGGCCGCGGGCTTTCGACGAATCATCGCCGCCGCCCTTGCCCCCTTTACCGCCTTTGCCCTTCTTCTCCTGCGCCGAAAGCGGCGAAGCCAAAAGCGTCCAGCCGAACGTCGCCGCCATCAGACCGAGGAACTCGCGCCGCACGAGACCGGAAAATTCTGCAACGGGTCGGTAGAACGGGTTGAGGCGTTCGCCTTTTATTTCAGAAGATGACTCGGGCAGACTCATTGGGGTATGATTAAGGATGCAACCCCACGGCTCAAAGACAAGTTTCACGCATCGTGATTCTAGGCGTTTTATTTCCTTAATCTCATCTTAAGATTAGTCAGATGCGGTGCGCTTTCGCCGGCGTATCGGTTTTATCTTAGCAACGAGCATGCCCGAATTAAGCCGCAAGCATTACCCACGCTTTGCCGACTGCTCGAAAACCGATCTTAGCTCAGACGCTTCAGTTCACCCGTGCTATCGCCAAACTGAACGTCGCGGATATCCATGCGGTTTAACATGCTGACCCAGAGATTGTTGATCGGCGTTTCCTTCTGGTACACAATATGCCGACCTTGCCGGATAGTACCGCAACCCCGACCCGCAAGTAAGACGGGCAAGTCATCGTGATTATGTCGGTCGCCATCGCCGTTACCGCTGCCGTAGACAATCATTGAATGGTCCAGCAGGTTGCCATCCCCTTCCTTGACCGACTTCAAGCGGGTCAAGAAATACGCCAAGTGCGTGGAATGAAATTTATTGATGTCCTGAATCTTTGAAAGCTTGGCAGTATCGTTGCCGTGGTGCGAAAGGTTGTGGTGCCCTTCGCGGACATTGATAAAGGGGTATGATCGATTGCTGCCCTCGTTCGCGAAGACGAACGAACAGATGCGGGTGGTGTCCGTTTGGAACGCCAACACGACCAAGTCCGCCAGGAGCTTAAGGTGCTCAGCATAGCTTTCTGGAATACCTTTTGGCATCCGGACGCCCGGCGGAAGCTGAGGCTTACCCATCGTTCCTGATTTCTGGATGCGCAATTCAAGCTCTCGTACCGCCGTAAAGTATTCGTCGAGCTTACGCTGGTCTTGGACGCCCAGCCGGATGTTAAGTTCTCGGAAGTCATCACGCACCGCATCGAGCACGCTCTTTCGCTGCGATTCACGTTGGGCTCGCTCCACCGTCGTACCGGAACCGAAAAGGCGTTCGAAAATCAGGGCTGGGTTCACTTCTTTTGGCATCGGCTGCGAAGCGGAACGCCAAGAAAGATTAGATTCGTAGATGCAGCTATAACCAGAATCGCAACCGCCCGCGAGCTTACTGGCGTCGGCGCCGATTTCCAGCGAAGCCAAGCGGGTACGATCGCCCATGCGCGAAGCGGCCAGCTGGTCGGCCGAAATACCTACGCGGATATTCGCGCCGTCGGTCTTCCGCGGCTGCGCTCCGGTCAGATAAGCGCTCATCGCCCGAGCGTGGTCGCCACCACCGTCGCCATGCGAACGAGCCTTGTCGGCGGTCAATCCAGTCAGGATCGAAAAATCGCCCTTCAAGTCCGCCAAGGGCTCGAGAATCGGAGGCAGCTTAGAGGGCAGCAGGCCATCGGTGGTGGCCGACCGATTGACGCGCCAGCCGTCCATGTTCACGCCGTTCGGCACATAAATATAGGCCATGCGATTAGGCGCGGCCTTGGCAACCGGGGTATTTCCAGCCGCCCAGCTCGTCTGCATCCCCATCGCCTCAAGCCACGGTAAAGCCATGGTGACGCCCATGCCCTTAAGGATGGTACGGCGCTTGATCTGCTGGTCTGATTTCATGGGGCTATTTCTTCTTAATGGTTTCTGACCCGCTTTCAACCTGTGATGTTCCCCGCCGGAGGCGGAAAGGGTCGCTGAGCACGACGCCTAAGACCAAGGCGGAGATATGATTTCCGCCTTTGGCTGTTGTTTCAGCAATATGGTCCAAGGCGGGCTCATCATAGAACTCCAAGCCGCGGCCCAAGCCGTAAGTCAGGAGCTTAGCTGATAGATTGCGTACATAACGGGCCTGATCGTCCTTCAAGATGGCCTTCAGCTGCGTGGCACCTTTGAAAGTGCGACCGTCGGGCAACTTTCCAGAGGTGTCGATCGGTCCGCCATCGTCTACGGTGCGGCTCTGCCCGATCGCATCGAATTTTTCGAAGGCGAAGCCGATGGCATCCATCCGGGTATGACACGACGCACAAGTCGGATCGGCGCGGTGCTGCTCCATCCGTTGGCGCAGCGTGCCCGCCAATTTATGCTGCGATTCGAGCGACGCGACCGCGGGCGGCGCGGGCGGCGGCGGCGAACCAAGAATTTGCTCCAGGATCCACTTGCCACGTTTGACCGGCGAGGTGCGATCTGGGTTAGAAGTGGCCGTCAAGATGCTCGCCTGCGTCAGGACGCCGCCGCGTTCGCCTGCCGGAAGCTGAATGCGCAAGAATTCTCCCTGATCGCGGCCGCGGCCGAACGCAGCATCATTGATTTTATACAGAGTCGCGAGGGAGCGATTAACGTAAGTGAAATCCGCATCGATGATATCTAAGACATTGCGGTCTTCGCGGATAATTTCGTTCAAGAAAAGCTCCGTCTCTCGGGCCATCGACGCTCGCAGGTTTTCGTTGAACAACGGGAACTGCGTCGTATCCGGCGAGACCGTCGCAAGCCGGCGAACCTGGAGCCATTGCAAGCCGAAGCCAGTCACGAGGTATTGCGAGCGCGGATCGCGTAACATGCGCTTGGCCTGCGCCTCAAGGACGCCGCTTAATTTCTTATTGGCCGCGAGGACAAATAACTCTTCGTCAGGGAGCGAACCCCAGAGGAAATAACTGAGCCGGGAGGCTAGGGCGAATTCGCCCACCGGGTGGGCGTCTTGGGCGGTCGGTTGCTCATCCTGCTCCGCTCGGAAGATGAATTTCGGCGAGGCAAGGACAACGGCGATCAGCGCGCGCGTGCCGGCCTCCCAGGAGCCGCCGACTTTTTCGGCCTCGTTAAAAATGCGCTCATACCGCTGCGTTTCGGCGACGGTGGCGGGACGGCGGAAGGCCCGGCTGACAAACCAATTGACGATGAACTGAGATCTGGCCGCCGCCGACTTGCCTTCGACCAAGACGCTTAGGCGGCGTTGTAAATCCGTCCGCGTATCGAGCGGCCCAAGCAGCCGCAAACGTAAGCCAGATAAGGTCCGCGTCGCGGTCGCCGGCTTTTCGGGAGCGTTCAACCACGTCAACGTGAAGTTATGTTTTCCTTGTTTGATCGTGGTCTTAACTTCGGCCGTTTCGGATTTTACCGCAGTCTTGAAAGCGTAGACTCCGACCTCGACGCCATCCACCAGGAAGGAGACCTTGGGCGGCGAATCGCCGACACTCCCGGTCGCGCGTAAACGCACGGAGATCAAGTAGTCACCGTCGCGCGGGACCTCCATGGCGCCCGACATCGAAGCCGTGGGGTTGAAATACCGTTGCTGTTGGACGTTCTTTCCCCGCGGAAGCATGTCCACCATCGCAAAGCCCGTGCCATCAGGTTCACTGGGGCCCGTCGGCATCGCCTTGCCGGCAACTAAATCTGCCGCGGCGATGTATCGTTCGAGGTGGACGGGAGAAAATGACAGTACGTCGCCGATATTATCGAAGCCATAGCCGGTATCGTCCGCCGGGAAGTCCATCGAGAAATTACCATCCACCAGACAGAGGTCTCGAATAGTATTATTATATTCCGGGCGATTGAGCCGCCGGATGGTGACCGAACCGGGATCGACCTTCGTCCGGAGTTGCGCGCGGTAGACCAGGCCGTGCACCTCGCGCTGCAGCTGCTCAATTTCGGCAAGCGAGGGCCGGATTTTTTTCTTAGCCGGTGGCATTTCGCCGACGGTTACTTGATTGAGCACTTCCCGCCAAAGTCGCTGCTGCGAGAACATCCGGCTGTCGTCCTGGATGCCTTCGAAATTGATCTCTCCCTTGGCCAGATCATTGCCGTGACATTCGTAACAATATTTATCCAGGAAGGGTTTGACGCCTTTTTGAAAATCCTGACCGGAGGCCGAGCCACTGCCAAGCACCCACGCCACCAGCCAACCCAGCAGGAGAGCGGGTCGCCATTGGAGGCCTTGGACGGGGCGAGACATCGTTAACTAAAGACAGAACAGGAGGGGGAAGGTTGCAATCACCCGGGGTCAATTTATCGAAAAGATCCGAATCTGGATTTAGTTATGTAAGTCGTTGACTAATAGTATTTTAAGAGTTAATTTATTTAAATACATACTCTTCGAGCCCCTTTCTCGTGTCTTCCAGGCGAATTTCGGCTCACTTCCCTTCATTTAAACTGCCATTAGCTCCGTTAAAGCCGAGAATGGACAAGAAGTTACGAAACCAAACACTGGGTTTGGTGTTCTAAACAATACCACCCCGCCCCCCTTCCTGATGCCCCTCTCTCATAGACAGACCATTCTTAGCCTGCTTGCAGGTCTTACCTTTTTAAGCACGGCCAACACCCTGCATGCTATCGACCTTGATGGGCTGGTAAAAAATTCCCCGTTTGGAGAATCCAAAGGCAGCGCCGTCGCCAATACCAAGCCCGGCACCCTCGAATTCCGGGGAATGTATGCGGATAATGGTGTCACTTATTTCAGCATTTATAATTCTGTCACCAAACAATCCAACTGGGTGCCCCAAGGAGAGGCCCAAGGTGGATCCATTCCGTTTTCGGTTAAAAGCTATGATCCAGACAATGAATCCGTCGAGATTGATAACGGCGGACAAGCGGTCAGCCTGCAATTACACCAAGCGACGGTGGTCCCTTATTCCGGTGCACAAGCGGCCGTGGCGGCCGCAGCTCCGGCCGGCGGCGCCTCCTTACCAGGAGCGTTGAACAACGGCCAACCACCCTCCGCCGAGCAGATCCAGGCCTTTAGGGACGAGATGCGCCGTCGCTTTGGCGATCGCGGGCCAGGCGGTCCAGGCGGCGAAGTGGTGGCCGCACCCGTCGCCAAAACCTCTAAAGCTGAGCGGGCTGCCGAAGCAGCGGCGGCGAAGCCGACCGCGGCAACGCCTAAGGTTAAGACTTCTAAAAATAAACAGTAATCTTCTTATCCTCTTTTCATGAATACTCCTAAGACGTCCGCCGTGCGCCACCTGCGCAAAGGCTTCACTCTGCTCGAAATCCTCATCGCCGTCGCCATCGTCGGCATGCTGGTCGGCCTTGCAGTCACGAACACCGACAAAATCTTGGGTCAAAGCCAAGAGGGTGTCGCCAAATTATTCGTCAATGAATCGCTGAAGACCTCCCTGGTGCGTTACCGCATCGACATGGGAGACTATCCTTCAAGCGATGAAGGCATCAAGTCGCTGATCGTCGCGCCCGAAGGCAAGGCTGATCGCTGGCGCGGCCCTTACATGGAAGCCAAAGGCGGCCGCAATCCCGTCGACCCTTGGAACGAAGAGTATCAATACCGCTACCCTGGCACGCATAACACCGAAAGTTATGATTTATTTTCGAAAGGCCGGGACAAACAGCCTGACACTGCGGACGATATCGGCAACTGGTGAAGGAGTCCCTTCAGTCACCCACCGGCATGCCGGCTCGAAGCGGCTTCACCCTCCTGGAAACGCTCCTCGTGATTGGCCTGATGAGCATGCTCGCGGCCGTCTTGATCGGCGGCTCCGCGTCGCTGCTTAAAGGCACGGCCCGCTCCGATCCGGAAGACGCTCTCTTGGCGTTGATGCAAAAACTTCGGCGCGAGGCCGTGGAACAAGCACAGACCATCGAGCTTATTCCGGTCAGAAAAACCGAAGGTGAAGAAGGTGCCGACTTCACTTGGGGCGAAGATCATGAAGAGACGCTCCCGGTTCAGGCAGGGGTCTCCGTCAAAATCATCGGCCCAGAAGTCGGAGGAGCCATCCTCCTCGGCGGCCTTGAAACCGAAAGCCCGGTCGCCCGCTTACGCTTTTATCCGGATGGCACCTGTGACCGCGTCCGCCTCGAAATCGTCCGGAATGAAAATCGCCGGATCACGCCGATCGACCCCCTCACTTGTGCTCCGCTGCCGGCGGTAGATGCCAAATGAAGACCCGCGGCTTCACCCTCATCGAGGTCCTTGTCAGCCTCGCAATCTTCGCGCTCGCGGCGGTCGGATTAGGTTCAGCGTATTCCAACGTCTTACTCGGACGGATGGCTTTAAGGCAAAACTCTACCGAACTGGAAGACATGGCGCGTGCCCGGGCGGCTCTCATGGAGTCAGCCAACTTCGAAGACGCCGAAGGCGGTGGCGACATCCACCTCCCAGGAAATCGGACGGCCCGCTGGAAATCAAAAATCGAACCCACTTCCGTCAGCGACCTGTTTAGCGTCGTCTTGACCGTCGAAATTCAAGCGGAAGAAAATGGCGAATATTCGCCCGAGAAGACGGAGGCCCGCCTGCTGTTACGCCCGACGTGGTCGGTGCCGGCCGATCGCACTAAAATCCGTGACGAGGCCAAACAGAAACTCGAACGTGAACGGGGCTACACCGAATTAAAGGGTAATTCCAGTTTTGTCAGCTCGCCGACTTCACCTCGTGGTGTCGGCGCCACCGGCGGCGGAGGCAAGGGCAACACACCCCCAGGCAAGGGTACAAATAACGGCAAAGGCAGTAACAACGGCAAAGGCACGAATAACGGCAGCGGGAAAGGCAATAACAACGGTGGCGGGAAAAACGGCGGAGCAACGCCGCCACCAGCCCCCAAGGGCGCGGGAGCCGCACCCAAGTCCGTCCAATGAGTACCCCCACGCCTCAGTCTCACCGCGGTTTCACGCTTCTGGAGACGCTCGTTTCCTTGGCCCTCTTGGGCGTGCTGATGGTCACACTGAATACTTTCTTGTTCTCGATGAGCGAACTCTGGGGCGACCGCCGAGATCAGCGGCTCTTCGACCAACACGTGAAAGCAGGCACGCGGCTCTTACGCGAAACCTTCGACACCGCCACAATCGGCCCTGGGGCGACCGGCGTCGTCATCAAAGATACTCGCTCCGGCAACGGCACGACCGAACCTCGACTGGCTTTCTTGCTCGCCGACGCTGGCCGTTTGGCCGACTGGCCCGCGACACCCCTTCCCGACGTAGATTTCTCCCTCTACGTGGAAGCGGAGAAAGGCCTCGTGCTCCAGTGGCAATCGCGCCTGGAAATCGAACGCGACGCCAACGACCTCCACGAGACCATCATTTCGCCTTTCGTCACCGCGATTCATTATGAATATTATGACGCGACCTTAAAGACTTGGAGCGTAGAAGACGAGCCGAAGCAAAACGACGGTAGCACGGCCTGGTTGCAACCCGCGCGCATCCACCTCGATTTCGCCCGCGGATCGCTCAAGTCGACGTCGGTCATTGATATGCCTATCAGGCGCTCCGGCGCTTCACGACCATGAAGCAACGTCGTCGAGGTTCCGTCATCGTGGTGGTCTTGGTGCTGATCACCTTGGCATCCCTGCTCTTGGGGCGGTTCATGGAAGACAACTCCCTTGAACTCTCGATGGTCACCCACGAGGCCGACAAGCGTCGGCTCCGGGCCGATGCCCAATCGGAACTGGAACTTGCCATCGCCGTCATCGCCGAGATTCGCACCATTGATCTTAATAAGATCCACGCCGTCTCCCAGGGCTTTGAAGATCCCCACGCTTACGCTGGCTTCCCGCCCCGCGAAGGCCTTGAAGTGACTTTTGAGTTCGAGGACGAAAGTTCGAAGCTCTCTCTCAGCACGACGGACAAGAACGGGCTGATCCAGCTTCTTTACTCCCTCGGCCAAGAACAGCGCGATGCGGAACGGGTGGCGGACGCTATCGTCGCCTGGACGAGCAAAAAATATGAATCCATCGAGGAAGAGGCGACCGACGCCGCTTACGAGCGCGCCGCCTTATCCCACCGCCCGGCCCGGCGGCCGATCCGCAACTTCGAAGAATTCCGCACCATCGGCGTGGCTAAAGAATTCTTCTTCGACGAAGAAGGCCGGCCCACCCCGCTATTCGAAGCCTTCAAGGGGTGCGTGAGCCTCTACACATTCGACCGCTGTAATATTAATACCGCTTCCGATGCCGTCATCCTCTCCCAAGGCCTCGACGACAAGCAATTGGCCATCATTCGCGAACGGCAGGCGACGGACAGCAAGCGGAGCGTGGGGACTCCCCCTTATTTCCGCGTAACCAGCGAAGTTCGGCAGATGGTGGGTGGAAATGCCCCCCTCCAGCGTTTCGACGACGAAATTCAGATTCTTTGGGTACGTGCGACCGTCAAGGAAGGCCTCGCCCAGTGCCGGACCAGCGCCTTAGTCGCCATCCGCTCCGACATCACGTTCACCGCCGCCGTGGCCGACCCCGAAACCTCCCCCTCGATTGACATCAAAGGCAGCACGAAGGCCCCAATTATCCCAAAAACATCGGGAACCTCGACAGCCTCCGCAGGGTCGACTACATCAACGACCAAAGCAGCCGCAACCGCCACGACCACCCCAGGAGTCGAACCCCCGACTTCCCTTGGCAAATCCACGCTCGGCGGCCGAGCCTCCAGCAAAACCATCAATTACCCCTTTCAAATCCTCGCCTGGAACGAAGACAACGGCCCAGCGAAAAAAAACCCGCCCCCTCCGCCCACTAAATGAGTTCATTCATCTCTCGTTGGTTTTCTAACGCACAGCCGCAAACCGCGGCGGCGCTCCTTCCGGGTAATCGTTTCTTCGTCCGCCGAATCAACGTCGAAAGCGCGACCGCGCAAGAGCAGGTGAGCCTCGGGCTCGAAGCGATCTCCCCCTTCCCGCTTGAACAAATGCTCGTGGGCCACGTGCTTTCCGTCGACGGCACCCAAGCCTTGGCCTATGCCGCCCACCGACGTCGCTTCACGCCCGAAGAGAGCTTTGCTTGGCCGGACGACTGCCAAGTTATCCCTGAGTTCGTCGCCCTGTGTGGCATCCGCCCGAATGGTGCCGGCATTATCGTCCACCAAGGCGATGAACGCCTCATCGCCTTGGCCTGGGGCGAAGGAGATATGCTTCCCGCCGCTATCGTCGTCGCAGAAACCGTAGATAGCGATCAGGCCTCGATTGTCCGCGAAGCGGCTGCCCGGGCCGATCTCCCCGCCGATACGGCCGTGACCGCGATTTCCGGAGCGCTTTTCGGCGAAACCATCGAAGGTCAATTATCCCTTAAAGCCGAGGGTAACGCGCCGATGCTGATTTCCAAGAAGGCCCTCGATGCCGCTGACATTCGCGACCGCGATTTCCTGGCCCAACGCCGCAAAAAAGAAAGTACTAATATGCTGATCTGGAACGCGACCCGTCTCGGCTTGGCGACGCTGGTAGTCTCTTTCATCCTCGAGCTGGTCGCGATGGGCATAAGCTTGCGCAGCAATAAACTACAGGCCCTGAACGAGAGCCAGCAGCCCCTCGTCGCCGACATTGAAGCGGCCCAAGCCATCTCGGCCCGCATCATCGATCTCGGGGTGAAACGCCCGCTCTCCCTCGAGATGCTCGCCTTGGCGAATGAACACCGCCCGAGCACCCTCGATTTCCAACGCATCACCTGCAAGAATAACACCCTCCTCGAAGTCGAAGCTCGTACCACGAACGCGGGCGACATCGGCATCTTCGAACACGCCCTGTCCGGGCTTCCAGAAGTCGCTTCCGCTGCCAGCCGCGATATTCGCGCCCGCGAATCATCGACGTCCTTCACCATCGCCATCACTTTCAAACCTGAAGTCCTTCGCAAATCTGCGGCCACCCCAAAACAATGAAACACCTCCTTTTCTCCCTCAAGATGCGCGAGCGCGTGATGGCATTCGTCGCCTTGGCCGTGGGTGCCTTCCTTTGGTCAACGGGCGCCTGGGCGCGCACCCGGGGCGGCTGGGATAACTGGCAGGCTCTTGAAGCTGAAGCCAAGATCCAATCCTCCTGGATGGCTAAAGAGAAAGAAATCCGCGACGCGGCGACGGCAGCCGTCCAAGGCCTTGATGCCGGTCACGGTTTTGATGAAGCCCACCTCGTCGCCGAAGCCGTTGCCGCCGCCAAAGAAGCCGGCCTGACCGCCAACACCGAAGCGCCTAAGACCCAGAAGGCCGGCCGCTTCGCCGTCCACTCCCTCCAGATGAGCTGCCGCCGGGCCGACATGGCAAGCGTGGTCAAATTTTACGAGAACATCAGCGAGCGCGCTCCGTATGTGGCGATCAGCCAACTTACTTTACAATCTGAGCGCGGTACGACCGGAACGGTGACCGCCACCCTGCGCCTGGATGCACTGGAACTGATTTCTCCCCCGACGCCCGCTCCGGCTAAATAAGCCTAGAAGCGGAAACTTGAGCTGACTTCGAAAACGGCCGCCACAATCGCGAACGCGATGAAGGCAACAAAGGAGAAGGCGGCGACCAAGACAGAGGCAGAAATTGTCTGGGAAATTGCGCCCAGCCAACGATCGAGCTCGGCGCGATAGGAGCGCGAAATATCGCGCAAGCCGGGCGCGAGGTTGCCGGTCTGTTCGGCGACGGCGACGCGGTCCAAAAGAAGCCGAGGGAAATACCCCGTGCGGGCCAAGGCCTTGGAGAGACTGTCGCCTTCCAAAACGCGGTCAGTCGCTTCGCGCAACTGTTGACGGAGGGCGCGGTTAGGCGCCGTCTTTTCAGCCAGCCGTAAGGCTTCGGCGGTCGTGATACCATTCTCAAGCAAGACCGCCAAGGTATGACAGAAATTGAGAACCGAAACCCGCATCACGAAAGAGCCGGCGATGGGCACGCGCAAGAGCAAGCCGTCGGAAGCGATCTTACCTGCATCCGTCCGGCGCCAGCGATAGACTCCGATGACCGTGATCACCAAGAGGCCGGCGAAGATCGGCCCGGCCACGACGAAGACGTCGGCGAAAGTAATTAAGAGCTTCGTAGATAGTGGCAGTTTGCCACCCAGAGAATTAAGCAAGGTCTGCAAGCGCGGCAGGAGGAACAGGACGAAGAAGATCACGACCCCGATGGCGATGACGCAGATGAAGATCGGGTAAGCCATGGCGCCGATCAGTTTGCGGCGGAATTCTTTTTGTTCGTTGAAGTGCGAGATCAGCCGCTCCAACACGTCGCGAATATTGCCGGTGGCCTCACCCGCGGAAATCAGATTGAGCGTTTGTCCGTCAAAGACCTTTGGGAAAGTTCCCATCGCCGCCGAGAGGCTTTGGCCTTCGCCTAGTTTGGCCCAGATACCGGAACAAAGCGTCCGCAGTCGGGATTTTTGCAGCCGCAGTGACAGCAGCCGCAATGATTCGCCGGCCGACATCCCGCTGCGCACCAAGTCGGCCATGGATTCTAAAAACGGCAGACACTCGGCTTCGGTCGGCTCCTGGTCGGGCGTAAGTTTTGAGCCATCCTTGGATGCTTCTTTTGCCCGTACCGCCGCACCGGCCTCTTCCACTTTCAGAGGTCGGATATTCCGCGACTGCAAGCGCCGCAAGGCCTCGCGGCGATTCGGGGCTTCGATCGTCCCCTCGGCCGCCGCTCCCTGGGCATCGCGTGCGGTATAGTTAAAGACAGCCATCGGGCTTATTCGTTCGAACTTAGGTTGCGCACGAGCTCATCGATGGTCGTGTGGCCTTGGACGACCTTGATCCAGCCCGCGCGGGCCAAAGGCCGCATCCCCTGAGAAATCGCTTTCTCTGTGAGTTCGCGATTACTGACGCGACTGACGATTAAATCATGTAACGGCTTAGGGTGGAAAATTTCGAAGACCCCGACGCGTCCGCGATAGCCCGTATGGCGGCACTTACGGCAACCGACCGGTTCACGCAGGGTAGTGACTTCTGCCAACTCTTTTTCACCCATGCCCAAAGCTTCGAGGGCCGGCAGTAGACGCTCACGAACGACTGGTACCGTCTTGGCGCAATCGCTACAGACTCGGCGAACGAGACGTTGGGCGATGACCAATTCGACGGCCGAGGCGACCAAGAAGGGTTCTACGCCCATGTCGACCAGACGCGTGATGGCGCCTGGTGCGTCGTTGGTGTGCAAGGTCGAGAAGACGAGGTGACCCGTCAACGAGGCACGGATGGAAATTTCGGCGGTCTCTAAGTCGCGGATTTCCCCGACCATGATGACGTCCGGATCTTGACGCAGCGTGCTTCGTAAGGCGTTGGCGAACGTCAGCCCGATTTCGGCTTTGGTCTGCACCTGGTTCGCACCAGGCACTTCGTATTCAATCGGATCTTCGATCGTCACGATACGGAGTTCGGGCGAATTGATTTCCTGCAAGAAGGCGTTCAACGTCGTCGACTTACCCGAACCGGTAGGGCCGGTGACGAGGATGATACCGTGCGGATAATCGAGCACTTTGCGCACGGCGGACTGCTCGTCGGGGTTCATGCCGATGCGGTCCATGTTATAAGCCTCCTTACGTTGATTCAGGAGACGAAGCGAAACGGATTCGGCGTAGATGGTAGGAATCGTCGAGACGCGAATATCGAGGACGTTCTTGCCATCGCGGAAATTGATACGGCCGTCTTGCGGCAGACGTCGTTCGGAAATGTTCAACCGCGCCATAATCTTAAGGCGAGAGATGATGGCATCTTGGAAGCGCGAGAGATTATCCGGCAAAGGTACCGCGAGCAGGATGCCGTCGACGCGATAACGGATGCGCAACGCCCCTTCTTGGGGTTCAAAGTGAACGTCCGTCGCGCCTTCGGCGACGGCTTGAGAAAGGACTTCCGTAACGAAGCGGACGACGGCGGCGTCTTGGTCGGCTTCGACATCGGCACCAGCCGCTTGTAATTCGGGAAGGTCTTCGCCTTCGTCATCCAGGCTGCCTGAACCCACGCCGTAGTTTTCGTTGATCAACTGACTGACGCGCTCGGGCGGAGCCAGATACCACTTCGGGCGGCGGGGCGTAAAAGTTGCGACCCAATCAGCCGTGTCAGCATCGGGCGGGAGCGAGGTCACTAAACGAAGGCGACCTTCTTCGCCGCCGGGCATCGTGACCGGCACAACTTGGGCTTCGGAAGCAATCCGGGCGGGTAGGATTTTTAAACCTTCCAGATCGATGGCTGGCTCATCCAGGACTTCGAAGCCCGTCAGCTTCACCAATTCGGCGAGCAGTCCGGCCTCATTGAGATTAAGCGCTTGGGCCAAAAATTTAAAGCGGGCCTCACGCGGCGTCTCCGCGAACGCGGCGCGAGCCTCGTCGGTCAGTCTTTCGGCGAGCGCCGAAGGCAGTCCGTGCCGGTCAACAGTCAGCATATTACTTCTTTGCTGGTGCGGCTACCGGTTGACCAGGGATACGGTCGAGTACCTGACGGGCTTCAGGTCCGAGGCTCGACGCGTCGACGCGATTGAGTCCGTCGATGTTATCGGCGGCCGTGTTCGTCAAAACGTAAGGACGAAGGAACATCACCAGCTCCGTGCGAGTTTCGTCGCTTTGGCTTCCGCCGAATAAGTCGCTCAAGAACGGAATGGGGCCGAGTCGGCTGGTGGATTTGATTTTCTGCCGACGCTGTAACCCGCCGAGGACGATGATTTCTCCGCTCATCGCGCTGACGAAGGAATCCGTCGTCCGGCGGCCGATGATGGGCTGGCTATTACCGTCGACCATGACGTGGTCGATGATGTCTTCCACGGATTGACTGACTTGTAATTGGACGGCCCCGTCCTTGCCGATCAACGGCAGGACTTTCAATTGAATGCCGATATCGCGCATGGAAACCGTCGAGCTGGTCGTCAGACCGGTCGAGCTGCTGGTGTTGGCCGTTGAAGTCACCCCAGTGATGACCGGGAGAGATTCGCCAACAAAGATTGTCGCCTCTTTATTATGCGTGGTAGTGATGGCCGGGCAGGAGAGAATCCGCGCATCATTTTTAGCGGGCGTGGTGGCGAGGCCGATGATACCGGTTAAGTTGCCACTGCTGTTGATGGTCGCTTGGCCGCCGGCGAGACCCCCTAAGCTTGAACCGTTGGCGCCTGCGGCCGAAAGGAACGTGCCGCCGATACTCGTAAGTTTGCCGTTCGTCACCGTCATGTTCAGCGAGGAAATTCCGCTGGTATCGCTGTCCGTCAAGGTCACCTCGGCGATGACGACTTCGACGCGCACTTGAGGGAGTAACCCGTCGACCTTGTCGATTAAGTCATGAAGTAGACGCAAGTCATCCTTAGTTCCAGAAACGATGATCGAGTTGCTGCGGACGTCCGGCAATACGGTCACCGTACTACTGAATTCATCGGCACCTGCTTGGGCCGCACCGGCGGCGGCGGCGGCCGTGGCGACGGGAGCCGCCACGACGGGCGTAGCCGCGCGGGCGCCCGGCGAGGTTTTTGAGGTCCCACTTGCCTTGGTGGCGGCGGCGACCTGACCGGTGACCAACTGGGTCAGCATCGTGGCGACCTGGGTCGCGTCCGAGTGACGGAGCGCGATTACGTCCGTCTTGGTGTTAGGCGCCGAAGCTGAATCCAGGGTGTTGATAAGCTTATCAAAGAATTCATGCTGATCCGCCGACCCCATCAGGATGATGCGGTTCGTCCGTTCGTCGGCGGTGAAGCTCGTGCCGGTGCTCAAACGGAAAGGCGCTCCACCCGTAGCGGCAGGCGTGCGCAGCAAGGCCGTCAGCTTATTGACTAAGTCGGTGGCGACGGCGTTCGTCAAAGAATACGTCTTGGTGGCGATGACATCGAGCTGCGGACGGTCCAGCTGCAGCACCAAGTTTTCAACTTTCTGGAGATTAGTAATCGAGTCGGTAACGAGCAGGGCGTTATTGCGCGCGAAGTAGATTGGCGGAGATGCGAGCGTGCTATTCAGCATGCCCGAGATTTGGAGGACCATTTCCTGCCCGCTGGCGTGTTTGAGCGTGAAGATCTTGGAGGCGATGCGGCCACTGGGCGGCAGCTTGAGCGTGCTCTCCATGAGCAACGTCGGCGACTCCGCCTTGGCGACGAGGTTGGGGACGACCTTGAGGAATTTATCGCCCTGCTGGATGACCGCGATGCCGTTAAGGTTAAGCAAGGTCTCGATGGCGAGGAGGGCTTCGTCGCGCGTAATTGAGGCAGGCAGCGAAAGCGTGTAGACGTTCGCGGGGAGCGCCTGGGGGCGAAGAACCGACTTTCCGGTCCAGCGCTGCAAGAGTTCTAACATTTGGGAGACGGTTTCATCGCGCAGAATAACCGGTCCGACCTTATCGGAGCCTAAGAGTTCGGGAGTTGGTACCGCAGCGGCAACGGCGACGACCGCAGGGGCGGCAGGGGCGGCCTGGCCAAAGAAGGTGGAGGGTAGAACGGTGCCCAATAAACATAGGCAATAAAAGGGCAGGTAAGCCCGGCGTTCACGTGGGGTCGAAATAGGGCAATTCACTGGAGGGAGGGTACAAGGGGATAACACCAAACTTGAAGAATAGTTCGATTAGTTTTAACGAATTTGACGAAATTCTTGTTATTAGCCCGATCGTCGGCCCCAAAACAGGCGTAATCCTTCGCTTATGGTGAACAATTATTCACCTTTTCCTTGCGTGCCATGCCATCTTAGTCCAATTAAGGCACAGAAACCCATTTTCTCGTGCGCGAAGATATTCCCGAATGGCTTGGTAAGCCACCCCTCCGTGGCACTGAAAAATGGGATGCTTGGCTGGCGAAATGGCGCCATTACGCCCGGGTTGAATTACGCGATACCGCGGCCGATGACCCTGACTTTGATTTTGGCCTACTGACGATAGACGAAAGATGGCGTGTGGCCCTGCAAATCGAAGTGCGGTCGCACATCACCGCTGGCCGAGCGGGCGCACCGCCCCCCATGGAGTTAGGCAAGCGAATCAGCGATCTGCATCACGCTTCCGTCGTGGCCTGGATGGTCGGCCGATCGGTCCTTTCTCCCCTCCCCGACGCCCGCGACCAGCAAGTCGCCGAGTGGAGTGCAGGGCGCGAAAACCCTCGCCGCCGCCGGATCGCGCACGGGATACGCTACGGCTTCATCGCTGGCCTCGGTGGCGATGCCGCCTCGCCCTCCTGGTCGTCGCCAGATTATGTCGCAGCCTATGAAGCCGCTTGGGCGGCCGGCAACGAGCTGGCGATCGAAAATGACCCTCGCTGATAAGTTGCGGAAACACGTCGGCCGGGTAGTCTGAGTCATTCTACAATAAATTCATGGATTACCTTACTCCCATCCTGCTGGTCGCCGTCCTTGCCGTGGTGATCTACGTCTCTTTCTTCAAATCCACCGAACCGGCCATCGGCGACAAGGATAGCTCGCTGCTGATCGATGAGCTCCGCCGCCAACTCAGCGCCGCCCAGGCCACGGCTGAAAGCGAACGCGTCGCCAAGACCGACGCCCTATCTCGGGTGGCCGCCGCGGAAGCCGCGCGGAATGCGGCTTACCAGCAACTCACCGAGGCCCAGCAAGGGAACGAACGCGCCGTTAATCAACTCCGCGAAGACAATCGCAAAGCGCAGGCCGAAGCCGCCACGCGGCATGAACGCGATCTCGCTGAGCTCAAGATCTCCTTTTCTAAGATGAGCACGGACGTGCTTAAAGGCATGACACCAGACGTCACCAAGGAGGTCGCCAGCCAAGTCACACCGCTCATCGCCCAGATCAACACCGCGCTCGGCAACTATCGCCAGACCATGGAACAAAGCCTGTCGAGCCAGGGCGATGCGCTCGCCGCTGTCCGGAATCAGATGCAGACTATCAGCGAGACCACGGCCGCCCTCGCGACCAGCACCACGGACTTCACCTCCGTCCTGAAGTCTTCGCAACATCGCGGCAAGTGGGGCGAACAGACACTCCGTAATGTCGTCGAAGCCGCCGGCTTGAGCCCGCATTGCGACTTCGCCGAGCAGGTTTCGCAGGACGACTCCCGCCCTGACCTCATCGTGAAGCTCCCGGGCAATCGCTGCATCATCATCGACTCCAAGGTGCCCGAGTTTGACGTCGCACTCGCCGACCAAGCCGCGCCAAATCGCCGCGAACTGGTCGCCTCCCATGCGCTCAAGTTGAAGAAGACCATCCGTGACCTCGCCGCCAAAAACTAT
>QYQK01000003.1 GCA_007280935.1 Opitutales bacterium | reverse complement strand
CGCTGGAAACTACCGTGGAGCCGCCCAAGTCCCGGGAGTTGCCGATCGGAAAGAAGCCGAGCGCTTCTATGATGAAGCCCAGGCGAAGCAGGTCGCCGAGGAAGCCCTCAAACGGGGTCAGGGCATTGCCACCGACGAACGTAAGCCCAAGAAGGAAAGCGCCCCGCGTCTTTTCGACCTGACGACTCTTCAGCGTGAAGGTAATCGCCGGTTTGGTTTCTCTGCCAAGACGACACTGGGGGTCGCGCAGGCTCTTTACGAAAAACATAAAGCACTCACCTACCCTCGGACCGATTCGCAGTACTTGCCTGAGGATTACGTGCCTAATGCCAAGTCCGTCTTACAGTCGCTGGATGGCGCCCACGCTTCCGGTATCTATGCCAAGGAGGCCTTAAGGAACGGTTGGGTGGATTCCGCCGGACGGCGCGTTTTTGATAATAAGAAAGTCAGCGATCACTTTGCCATCATCCCCACCGGCACGGTCCCTCACGGCCTGACCGAGGTCGAACAGAAGATTTATGATTTGGTTGTGCGGCGTTTCGTCGGGGTCTTCTTCCCGATGGCCGAATTTGAGGAGACGGTCCGCACCACGACGGTCGGTGCCCACGCTTTTCGTACGACCGGCAAGGTTCTGGTGATCGCGGGTTGGCGTGCAGTCTGGGGTCAAGAGGCCGAAGCCGAAGAGGATAAGGACAAAGAGGGTACTGCCAGTTTGCCAGCCCTCACGGCACCTGATGGCAATCCCGCTAAGGCCAAGGTGCACGAGGTGAACGTCAAGGAGGACGCCACCAAGCCCCCGGCCCGTTACAATGAAGCCTCTTTGCTTGGTGCGATGGAGAATGCCGGTAAGCTCGTCGACGACGAGGCTCTAGCCGAAGCTATGAAGGAGCGAGGTCTGGGTACTCCGGCGACCCGGGCTGCCACGATTGAACAGCTCCTTGCCCAGATTTATATCGAACGCCAGGGTAAGGAACTCGTCCCTTTATCTAAGGCCTTTCAACTTCATCAGTTCTTACACGCCAAAGGCATGGCCTTCCTCACCGAACCCCAACTCACGGGTGAGTGGGAGTACAAGCTTAAGCAAATCGAACACGGTAAGCTCACCGCCAAGGAGTTCATCGCCGAGATCAAGGAACAGGTTAAGGTCATGGTGGCCGCCGGGGCCGAAGAATTGCCATCCGCCGCGCTGGAGCCGGAGGTACTCTCGCCCACCGACGGTAAGCCTCTCTTGACCAACGGAGAGAAATATTTCTCCCAAGATGCCTCAGGCGCGACCAGTCGGCCTAAGCTCACCATCTACGTGGCGATGAATGGCCACACGATTACTCCCGCCGAAGTCGCTGAGCTCGTCGACAAACGTCGCATCGGACCCTTCAGTGACTTCAAGTCCATGAAATCGGGCAAGAATTTCACCGGCTTCATCGATTTGGTGGACGAAGATATCATCAAGGCCAACAAGGCTGCCGAGGCAAAGGCGGCCCAAGCTCCCGCTGAAACCAAGCCGGAAGGCGCTGAAGACGAGACGAAGTCGGCCAAAGCCCCCCGTAAGACCAAGCCCAAGCCCTTGAGTGGTAAGTTGAAGGCCACCCTCTACTTCCCGCCACGCGAGGGCGCTGACGGCAATCCTGATGCTTTTGAGACCACTTGGCCGGTGCTCGGCATCTGCCCAGTCAGCGGGCTCCAGGTTCAACAGACGCCCACTGCCGGTTATCGGGTTTGCCCCCAGAAAGCCAAAGACGCGGGTGCGAAGAAAACTTTCAGCCTGAATCAGGAGATGCTTAAATGCCCGATCTCGCCGGAAGATATCTCGCGTTTATTAAACGAGGGGAAGACAGGGCTGAAGAAATTTGTTTCCAACCGGACAAGACGGACCTTTGAAGCCTTCTTGATCGCCGATAAATCCAAAGGCTGGTGGTTCGAATTCCCACCTCGTAAGCCTCGCGTTCCCAAGGGGGAGAAAAAGTCCGATAGTAGCAACGAGCCGTTCTAATTATTTTTCCCACGCCTGCCGGGGAATCCGCGAAAGCAGATTGATCTTCAGGTTCGTCTCCATGTCGCGGATCAGCTCCAAGTCATCAGGTGCGTGGTCTGAATCTTTGCTCAGTCGGTCTAGCCAGTAATTCTTGAACCAGACATAGGCTTCCATCGGGTGGCCGGCATCCCATTCGTTGCGGGCGCAGAAACGCGCCGCATACCAAGGCGGGGAAACCGTTTCGGCGGCTTGCCGGTAATAATCGGCGGCCAATTTTTTATCGCCGAGTTTCATTTCGGCGAGCTGTCCGGCGAAGACGAGGAGGGCGGCCTTTGCTTTGGAAAGTCGGACGCCTTCGTCCAATACTTCCAAGCCCTTCCGGGCATAAGACTTGAACAAGTGATCTTGGATTTCTTTCGGAACCTTGGCGTAGCCACCCCGCCGGCGAATTTCCCAGTGCGCCATGTCATACCCAAGGGCATACCCTGTATTCTCCCAGAAATAACGCGCATGCGGATCGAGCGCACAGGCGGTGCGCATGAGGGTTTCGCAACCCGGCCGATCCTTCCGTTCCCATAGCACATAACTACGAATCCAGGTCATATCGGCAATCACGGTACGGAAACCGCCAAGTATTCCTAATAAGACCCCTTGTCCGATGGTCGGTTCGATTTGCTTGGGGCCGATTTCGGGAATGCAGGTGCGGACGCTGAGCCAGGACCTTTCGCTCAACGCCCCGGCGGCCAACAGCAAGGCCAAGCAGGCGATCCATGTTCCTCGGGAGCGCATGACTAGATTTCGCGTCGACGAAAAACGAGGGTACCCAGGAACAGATAAGCCGTCGTGTAAAGAAGCCCTGAAAGGACGACCCAGCCGATCGAAGTCACCGCCACGGTTCCGGAGTCCAGGACCAGCGCATCTCCGATGTTGAATTGTTGGAGGTTAGGCAGAATCCGCGAGGTCAGCCAAAGGATGCTTTTATAAAGCATCGACTCGGTCGGCTTCAATAAGACGTCTTGGGCAATCCATTGGAGCTGCCCAGCGACCACCGCCAACGCCCCCAGGATGACGGCGAAAAGAAACGTGCGAGCCGCTGCGGCAATGGCTAAGACAATGGCGGCCACGACGCTGAGCCGCAGCCATTGTAATACCGCGAAGATACCCAAGCCACTGGAACTGAAGTCCGGGGCCACCCGTCCAGATTGTTCGGCCATAAGGCTTAATTCTTGGGCCCTTCCCCAAAGGACTAACCCAAGCAGTGCCGAGAGGATGATGACAAATAAGCCTAAGATCATCCAGACGCCAAAGAATTTCCCGATCAAGAATTCCGCTCGGCTCAGGGGTTTCGCTAAGAGAGTCAGCGCCGTCCGGTTATCCATTTCCGCAAAAAAGAGCTGAGCGGTCATGACGACGGCTAAGATGGAGCCAAATAGGAACATACCGCCGAAGCCAAAGTCGGCGATAAATTTGAGCTCACCGTGCCCAAAATCAAGGAAACGGAAAGCCACCGACGAAAGGACCATGGCGGCGCCGAGGACAATCAAGAAAGCGAAAAACCTTTGCCGAACGGCTTCAAGGAAGGTCATCCGGGCGATCCATCCGCAGCGAAGTAAGCTAGGTTTCATGAGATTAAGCGTCACGGCTTCCGGTCACAAGTTCACGAAAGAGTTCTTCTAACGAACGACGTGGATGGGTGACAGACTGCACTCTGGCGCCGTGGGCCGCCAGGGCACTTTCGGCGGCTAGGCGAGCTGTCGGGGTGAGGCCTTCGATGGTCATGAGGTGCCGATCTCGTTGAGCCAAGACCTCATCTACCCTGCCCTCCAGGACTAATCGTCCGTGATCCATGATGGCGACGCGATCGCACACTTGTTCGACTTGGCCTAGGAGGTGCGAACAAAGGACGATGGTTTTTCCTTGATCGCGCATCGTTCGGATCATGCGTCCAATCGCCGCCGCGCCGACCGGATCAACGCCGGCGGTCGGTTCGTCCAAGATGACCAGTTCGGGGTCATGGACGATGGCTTGGGCTAAGCCAATCCGTTGGAGCATGCCTTTGGAGTAAGTGCCAATCGGCCGGCTGGCTGCGTCCGTCATCGCGGCAAGCTCGAGGGCCGTTTCGACGGCGGACTCCATCTGGGTCGCCGAAACTCCGCTCAGTTGCGCGCAGTAGCGGACCAGTTCGCGTCCCGAAAGGAATTTATGAAAATAAGGCGCTTCGGGCAGGAAGCCGGTCCGACGCCGAGCTTCCGCGGTGGCGGAAGGAAATCCGAGAATAGTGATTTCGCCGCTCGTACCAGAGACCAATCCAAGGACGATTTTTAGCGTCGTACTTTTCCCGCAACCATTCGGACCCAGCAGGCCGTAGACTTGTCCGCGCGGGATCTCTAAACTAAGATCATCCACCGCCCTTAATTTAAGCCCCCGTAAACCCATTTTAAAATCCTTGGTCAGGTGGCGGACTGAGATGGCGGAGGTCATTGTTTAATGCTAAAATCGCGACAGGTTCTAACGCCAGAAAACCCCCGTATTTCTTCCGACTTTATATGGCCATCGAGCGTGACGGCGATTTGATCGGTGAATTTTTCAATCTCTTTGCCCGCTCCTTCCGCATGCAGGTAAACTCTGCCATCCGACAGGTTTTGGACGTATCCGGTGACGTCAAACCCCCTGGCCACGGTCATGACCTGAGCCCTAAAGCCTACGCCTTGGACGAGGCCACTATACCAGACATCGCGATGAGAGACATGGGTTGACATGGGGGCAACTTGCATGAATGTTTACCACTCAGACTATCCCAGCAACCGCAAACCTATGCATCTCCCACTCGCCATGCTAGACGGCCCAGTATTCTGGGCCATCCTCGCCGTAGCCCTCCTTCTCTTTGGTGGCTCCAAGATTCCCGAGCTCGCGCGTGGCCTCGGCAAAGCAAAGCGTGAATTTAAAAAGGCCTCGGAAGAGGTCGAAACTGAAGTACGTAACGCCGTCGAAGAAGACGAGCGCCGCAAGGTACGACTTTCGCAAATTGAGGAGGAGGAGCGTGCCGCCGTTAGGGCTAAGATCGAAGCCGAAGAAAAGGCCAAGCGAGCTCAAGAAGGTAAACAAAACTAACCACTTGGGGCCGTCAAGCGGCCCTTTTTTTTGGTATGTTCACCGGCTTAGTTCAAGGCAAAGGTAAGGTTGTCTCCCTTATTTCCCGCGGTGCGGTGGGTGCTCGCTTGACGCTGCGCCACCCTCTTCTCCGTCAAGCCCGCGCGGGTGATAGCATCGCCATTAATGGTTGCTGCCTTACGGTGACGGACCCCGCGGATGATAATGCCTCATTTGATATCCTCGCGGAGACTCTTCGACTCACGAACCTCGGAGATTTAGCCGCCGACTCCGTCGTCAATCTGGAGCCCAGTCTTCTTCCGACGGATCGCCTGGGTGGACATTTCGTCACGGGTCATATCGATGCGCTGGCTACGATAACTTTCTGGGGGCAAGTGGGCCCAGATTGGAGATTAGACTTAAGTATTCCAGAGGTGCATTTGGCATTTATTGCCAAGAAAGGCTGTATTTCTATCGATGGCATGTCCTTGACGGTCGCGGAAAT
>QYQK01000056.1 GCA_007280935.1 Opitutales bacterium | reverse complement strand
TGACTACGATGGGCACGCCGGTAAAAATCCGGCGTAAAGCGGCTTCATCAGCTTCGGCCGAAGCACTTCCCAAGGCCGCTTCGCCGCCCGTCCCCATGCCCCGGGTCTGGGCCCGACCGATTTGCACGACCGTAGCACCGGGAAGTTGCTGAAAGGAACGCGTATCCGTATCAATCAGGGCCACCCCGATTTCCGGCGGCAACCGAGCGGCCAGCCGAGCGACAATCGAGCAGCCCGCACCACCTAAACCAACCAAGAGAATGGAAGGCGGGCGTTCCATGGTTTAGAAGCGGAAGAGGTCTTTGAGCGACGCCAAAAAACCTCGCTGACGACGCACCGGCGGTGGCGAATCCGTAATCGCGGCGGTCATCAGACCGACGACTCCCGCATACTCCGGCTTACGCAGTGAATCATTTTCGAAAGTCGGGACGCCGATCCGCGTCGGTAGTTGCATGATGGCATGGACAGCCTCGGCAGCGTCGGCCAAATTCGCCGAGCCGCCCGTCAGGATGATGCCCGCCGGCAGGAAGTATTGGTCCAACTTCACCGCGTGTCCCGGGAAAAGCTGTTCGAGATGCTGCATAATATCTTTCTTAACGTATTCGAACGTCTCCTGATAACGCAAGGCAAGCACCTGGGTGATTGTTCCGCGATTGAATTGCTGGTCGCCGAGCCCACGGTCGCCGTCTTTCCAGATGGTCTGATTGGCGTCCGCCTCGCGATGCAGGGCCGAACCGAAACGAATCTTCAGGTCTTCGGCCGTCTCGCGACTGATTCGCAAAGCTACGCTCAAGTCATTGGTCATATGCTCGCCACCGACCGGAATCGAGCCTGCACAAAGAATATGCTCCTTGTAATAGAGAATCCAATCGGTCGTGCCGGCGCCCATGTCGACAACCAGCACGCCTTGCTTGTCAGAATCGCTCGCGGTCGCGCAGGCCGCCGCATGCGACGCCAAGATGAAATCGCGGACTTTGATGCTCATCCCGTTCACCATGCCGACGCGCATTCGCATGTTGCCCTCTTCCATCGTCACGCGCCAGAAATGGACTTCCAAACGCTTGCCGGCCATGCCCACCGGATTGGCCACTGCGCGGCCGTCGATCGTCGTCGGCTGGCGCATGTAGAGCAACGTGGCTCGACCTGCCGGCGGCTCCAGACGCTTCGCCGAAGCGATGGCGTCCGTGACATCCTTGGCGGTGACTTTGCCGTCGTGCGCCGGAATCGCGTGAATGCCCTTGATCCGTTCCCCTTCCGCCGCGGGTCCGGAAAGCGAAAGGTAGACCTGCTCAATCGAGCGACCAGAACTGCGTTCGACGTCATTGACGACTTCATGGACGCAACGGTGGAGCCGCTCGAGGTCGATCACGGTGCCTTTCACCACGCCATCCGTGCGACGTTCGCTGAAGCCCAACATCCGGGCCTTACCATTAATCATCTGGCCGACGAGACTGACGGTCTTGTGCGTACCGATATCAATGACCGCAATAAGGGAAGGCAGAAGCTTGGGGGTCATCGGAGGGGTGCGGGCACGAGGCGGGGTTCGGGGACGGGCGGAGAGATGGTACGGTTTTGAATGGAAAGTTTCAGAACGTAAGCCTGGGCCGTTGCGCTTGGCATCCGCAGGTATTCTTCGATTTTGATTCGCGGCAAGAGCGCCAATTCCTTCCGCCAGTTTGCGGTGGAGAAAATGATGCCGACCAATGGCGGACGATCCGTCGGCTGCGCCGCCGTTCGCACCTTCACATTGAGATTCGATCCTGGCGCGTCTTCTTGCGCGCCGAAACAATCGCGCAAAGAAACCGCAGCCCACTGCAGATAGAAGCGCTCGTAACTCGTCCGGGCCGCCAGCAGGAACGGTCCAACCACTTCGATACCTTCAATCGCCAATTGATCGCCGGATCCTGTCGAACGGAAATCCTGGATTTCTGGTAAGTTCCGAATGGTCTGTTCGGAATAGCCCGTGCCCGCAAACGTCTGTCCATCGGGGCTGACCAAGCGTACCACCATCGGCCCGGTCGGCGGCGCTGAGGCAATCTTGGCAACCGCCACCCGCTCGCGGAGGACGATTTCCAAAGTACCATCGGCCCGCCGACGCACATCGGCTACCAAAACCTGATTGTCCGCTTCTAAGTCCACCTTGATCGCCCGAATATTCTTTGCCGGACCTTCAACCCCAGCCGAAATCACTTTTTGGACAAAGGCTGCCGGTAAAAAACCGTCGGTCTTATAACGGAAACTCCGACCGGCAACGACCGGTACGGATTCATCGACCGAGAGATAAATCACGACGCCCAAGGCCACAAAAAATAAAATACTGAGGACCAACGGCAGGCGACTCCGCACGGCGCGCTTGCGTCCGATATCATCCTCGGGCACCCGATTGACTTCTTGCGGCACAAGGGAACGCCAGTCCCGATCGGCAGGGCCCATGAAAGCGTCCCGACGTTTACCTAAGAATCGATCAAAGAAGCCCATGCGTTATCGGGTTTGAGGCGAGCGTGCGCGCGCCAAAGCGGGGGCGATCATTCGCCGGACAAGGGAAGTGAAATCAAGCCCGAGACAAGAAGCGCTCTTCGGCATCAAACTGGTTTCGGTCATGCCAGGCATCGTGTTGATTTCGAGAAAATAGAAGTTTCCGTCGGGCTCAAGAAAGACATCAGCCCGGGCAAAGTCACGACATCCGCAGGCCGCAAAGAGGGTTTCCGCCGCCAGCGCGATACCGGCCGCCTGCGCGGAGGTCACTGGGGCGGGATAACGGTAATCTGACGACCCCTTGGTATATTTGGTCTTATAGTCATAAACGCCTTGCAGGGGTACGATTTCGACGAGCCCCATGGCCTGGCCGTCCAGTAAGCCAATGGACATCTCGCGGCCGCGGAGCCGCCGTTCGGCCATCCACTGCCCTTCGGCAGGGATGCCAGCCAGCGCCGCGATAAGTTCATCCAACCCCTGGGTGACGTAAAGCCCCACGCTACTGCCCTTGTCGGCGGGCTTAAGGACGATTTGCTGCCCTAATTCAGCGATAAGCTTATCGGCCGAAGGCTTGGCCTTACCGGCGAACACAAACTCCGGAATCGCCGGAACCCCTGCCCTTCTCATCAGCTGCTTGGTGGCGACTTTATCGATACAAACACGACTGGCGGCGGCATCGCACCCGGCGAACGACACGCCGCGCGCCTCTAATTCCGCCTGAATCTGTCCGTCTTCACCATAGTCACCGTGAATCATCGGGAAAACCACGTGACGGCTGCCGTCGATCCATTCGGGCAGTTCATTGGAGGCCAGCTCGACTAACCGGGCGCCGGCCATCACCGAAGCCACGGCCCGACCCGAACGAAGCGAAACTTCACGTTCGGGCGAAAGCGCCCCGCATAGGATGATGATTTCTAAATCAGAATTCATAGGAGATCCTTCCATTCACGCCCAAGCGCGATGATTTCAGGTTGAAGTTCGACCCCTTGGCTAAGTTTTACCGCGGCGCGCACGTCACGCAACACCGAGATGAAATCGGCCGACTTAGCTTCCCCCAGGTTGACGAGGAAGTTTCCGTGCACGGGCGAAACCGTCACGGCACCAACTTGGTGACCCTTCAGTCCGCTAACTTCGATCAGCCGGCCGGCCTTATCCGCGTCCGGGTTGCGGAAAACACAGCCGGCGCTCGCTTCGCGCGGCTGCGAGGCGCGACGCTTAACGGACATCGCCTCCATGCGCTGGCGGATGAGCGTGGCGTCATCCTTGCCCGAAGCGCGGAGTACCGCCGAGAGCACCACGGCCCCGTGCAATTGAGGGCAATCCCGATAGAGCGCATCAAAACAATCGCGGCGGGCGGCCCGGACCTGACCATGCGGGGCGAGCCATTCGATTGATTCGACGACATCGAAAATCCATCCACCCATCGCACCGGCGTTCATCCGCAAGGAGCCGCCGAGCGTCCCGGGAATACCTTCCAGAAATTCGAAGCCGGCTAAGCCTTCCTTTACCGCGAATCCACAAAGTTCCTTGAGTCGGACGCCGCCGTCGACCCGAATGCGATTTTCACCCAGCGCCGTCATCCTCCCCCAATGCTCCGAAGTCAGATGCAAAATTAGTCCATCATAACCTTCATCCGGCACCCACAGGTTGGAACCTCGACCTAAGACAAAATAACGTAAATCGAGCTCCGCCGCCGCTTGCAGCAGCGTGACGACATCATCGACGGTCGCGGGTTCGGCATACCAGCGGGCCGAGCCGCCCACGCCCAAGGTGGTCCGACGAGCGAGAGATTCATTGGCCCGCAAGACGCACCCGGCCGAAAGTCGGCCGGCGACCCTGTCAGGCAAATCAAGGGACAGCACCGTCGCGCCCGAGCATCGCAATACTTTGGCATAAGCCTCGGCGTCGCGTTCAATGTCACCCGCACCCACGAAGGCCACGATGGTGTCGGCACCGGAACTTAAAGCGTTTAACATCGCAGGCAACTGACGCCGATCGTCGACCAATTGATGTGCCGTACCAGCGACGACCGACTCGGAACGCCCCCCCTCCACCGCGGCTTCACCGGCCGCATAAACGGGAAGGACGAGAGCGTGGTCGGCCATGGCCAAGGCTTGTCTGAATTCTGCGGCATACTGCCGCGTCCGTGTATGCCGATGTGGCTGGAAAACAACGATCAAACGGCCCACATGGGTTTCTTTAATCCACTGTAAAAGCGCGGAAATTTCCGTCGGGTGATGCGCGTAATCAGCCAAAACGCGAAGCCCGGTACGTTCAAAAAGGATATCTTGGCGCCGGCGGATTCCGCGCCAACGCGTCATGGGCTCGGGCAATAAAGATCCGGTGATAAAATGCGTCACCGCCAAGGCCATCGCCGCATTGGAACGATTAAAAGTCCCCGCGACCGGCAACGTCACTTGTTGCGTTGCAAAAAGTCCGCCGACTTCCAAGACCGATGTCGCATGATCGCCGGCGATGGGGCGCGCCTGATAGTCGCCGCCTAAACCTACACGCCAAACCGGGACTTTCAAACCAGCGGTCAGACGTTCGAGCCGCTCATTACCGACGGGTATGATCACCGCCGAACGAGTCCGTTCAAATAATGCCCGAAAAACGGCCTCCAAGGCCGCTTCGTCTCGATAATAATCCGGATGATCCCAATCTAAGTTCACGGCGACGGTGATATCGGGTGAAAAAGCTCCGATGGTACCGTCGCTCTCGTCGACTTCAGCCACCACCCAAGGCGAGGAAACAGCCGTACGGGCGGGCGGAAAGGACGGATCCCGGAAAAGGCCGCCTAAGATATAACCAAAGTCAGCTCCGGCCGTCGAGAGCGCCGCGACAATCATCCCGCACGTGGTCGTCTTACCGTGGCTGCCACAGACGGCGACAAAGCGTCGTTCGGCGACCCTCTCCGCCAGTAACTCACCGCGCCGCAAAATCCGCACCTCCTTATTTTCCGCCAAGACTAAGGCCGCATGGCCCGCTTTGACTGCGCTCGAACGACCGACCACTTCCGGATGCCGGCCGGCGGCCCAAGGGTCACGTAACAAAGGTATCTCCGCATTCGCTAACTGTAATTCCATGGGACTCCCGGTCGCGTCATCCCAACCAGAAACATCCCAACCTTCCCCCTTAAGATAAATCGCCAAAGGTCCCACCCCCATGCCGCAAGCGCCCAACAACCAGGCCGAAGCGGCGTGCTTCATCGAGCCGCGCGCTCCTGCGCGCGTGCCAATTTGATGGTTTCTTGGGCAAGCTCTTCCCACCGATTCGAGGCATCCGCCAAAGCCAGTGCATCTCGCATGCCGGCCAAAATTGTTTTATCATTGATACGACTGAACACCGCCCCACTTAAGCCTTGGATTTCTTGCTCGGGGAGAAGGAGCGCGCTGCCTGCCTCGGCGGCCTGACGGGCATTGGCCGTCTGATGATCGTCCGTCGCTTGGGGATAGGGCACCAGAATCGCCGGCGTCCGGCAGGTCGCCAATTCCGCTAAGGTGCCCGCTCCAGCGCGCGTGACGGCCAGATCGGTCGCCGAATACGCCGCGGCCATCTGGTCGCAAAATGGCAGGTATTTGATTAAAGCATTCCCCGAACGCATTTCTCCCTCGCGCCCATCTGGGCCGGTCAGACAAAGCACATGAACCTCATGCTGCGAAAATTCTTCCTGATGGGTTTCCACCCAACGGTTCAAGACCGTAGCACCTTGACTCCCCCCGACGACCAGAAGCATCCGCCCGTTCGCAGGCATGCCTAAGGAGCGACGGGCGACATCTCGAGCCAAGGGGCGAATCTCGGCCCGCACCGGGTAGCCCGAATCATGCTGACGAGACTCTGCGATACCTTCGAGGCGGACCCCATGGGGCAGATGGATAGCGGCGGCGAAACGGGCAATCAAGCGGACCGCCTTACCCGGCCGGCGATTAGCTTCATGCACCAAGACTGGGACTCCCGACAGGAGACAAGCCAGCGCAGGGGCCACGCTCATGAAGCCACCGAAGCACACCAGCGCCTGAGGCTTGAATTTTCGCAATAAACGCCAGGCCGACCAAATCGAAACTACCAGCGAGGGAAAGAATCTGAGCTTATTCAACAAACCTGGACCAAACCCACGGCCGCGGCCGGCTACAAAATGTAGCCGTGAATATTGCGCCGTCATCTTGGCATCCACAACTTTGCTGCTCACCATCAACAAGCACTCGTGCCCTTCATCGGAGAGTCGCTGAGCCAAGGCGATACCCGGAGCCAAATGTCCCCCGGTGCCACCACAGGCCAGCAACATCCGGCTCATACGCGAGCCTCCTTCGGCACGAAGGCCGGCACGGCCGAGTCGCGGATACAGTTAAGGACAAGGCCTACCATGCAGGCCATGATCACCAAGTTGGTACCGCCGTAACTGATGAACGGCAGCGAGATACCCTTGGTCGGAAGCAAGCCGGTGACCACGCCCATATTGACCAAGGCCTGCAGCACGAGAAAGAGCGTGGCACCTAAGCAGACATTAAACCGGAAGAGATCCGGACAATGACGCATGGCGCGATAAGCCAAGATGAAGATCGAGAAATAGGCCGCGACGACGAGGCTCGTCGCGATCAGGCCATACTCTTCACCGATGACCGAAAAGACAAAATCTGTATGCGCCTCAGGCAGATAGGCGCGGCCTTGAAGCCCGAACGCGGCACCCTTACCGGTGATACCACCGACCCCGAAAGCGACCATCCCTTCGAAGAGCTGATAAGCTTCGTCGCCACGCCGACCCCACGGGTCGATAAAGGAAAGAAAACGCCTTAGCCGATTCTCCCAATGCAAGACGATTGCCGTGAAAGCAATCGCCCCCAAAATAAAAGTCGGGAGCATGTACCGCCACCTGGCTCCTGAAATATACATCATCGTTCCGCCGACCGCACAGCAAAGAATAATGGTGCCGAGGTCTGGGCCAAGGGCGATGCCGCCACAGATCACGATAATCACCACCGTCGGCTTGATGAAACCTTCCCTTAAATCTAACCAGCCTGCCGGCGTAAAAAAATAAGGGGGCCGATCGCTCAACTTAATCATCTGTGATTTTACCTTCAACGTATGCCGCTGCATCGACGCCAAAAAATCTGAGAGTAGTACGACTAAGGCAATCTTCCCGAGATC